>PLTC01000189.1:2484-42248 GCA_003165295.1 Rhodospirillales bacterium
ACCTGGCGCCTATGGGGCTTCGCCCGCTCACCCCTGACCAGGGTTTTGCCCCGGGACTCACCAGGGGGCGGTGGCCCTCGGAGCCCATGACGTGTGTCACTACCTTACGTCGGCCGGTTCTCAGTGGCGGACCCCCAGCCCGTTGGCAGGGTTCCGGTGGGTGGGGGGTGCCGACAGCCGGGCGCAGACGATCCGAAAGTCCGGGAGTTGTTCAGAGAGGTAGTCGGCCTCGAAGTCCGGGAGATTCTCCCGGACGTACAGGTCGACGATGCCTTCGGGGCTCAGATGGTCGAGGGTTTCATAGGTGTCACTGAGAGTTCGGCGGAAGTACTCCTGCATGTCCCCGGCGAACCGGATGGCCAGCCGGCGGGCTTCGCGGTCGATCGCCTCGGCTTCAAGGCTGAGCATCCCGCATTTGGGGGACAACTGCTGGCGCAGAAGGCGGGCAAAATGCCAGACCAAAGATCGCATGAATTTCTTGCCGACGCCGATCTCAAGCCGGCAATCCGATGGGTCAATGGTGAGCATGCCCGGAGTCTCCCTGGTCCTGGCTACCGGCATGACGCGGACGGCGAACGCCCCCTTTTCGTCATCCGATCGGCCAGCCGCGTAATCAATAAGGACATGATCGGCCGAGGGTCTTAACGAAGTATGACCGGCGCTTTTCTGCGGCATTCTGTCGCAGTAATAGCCGTGGCCATCGTCCGGCATTGGAAAAGTATAAGACTTGATTTAGCGGTACTTTTCCGGCTTATCCGAACCGGACCGGCCCGGAATTGGGAAGCGTTGTCCGAATATCGGGGTGTTTCGGTTAAATGCCAGTTTCGGTTAAGTGGGGGCAGCCCGTCATTTGCCGCGCTGGTCGCCGCTGCCGCGGGAGGCGCCGTGGTGGCCAAGAAAATCGGCTTGCTGGCCCTGCTGTTCCTGTTCCTGAAAAAGGGGTTTGTGGTTGTCGCGGTTGCCCTGGCCCTGCTGTGGCGGCGGATCAAGGGCCTGTTCATCAAGAAGCCGGTTGAAACCGGAAACGAAATCGTCGAACACAAAGAATAAACCGAACCATCCCCTCCCGTCTTGCGGGAGGGGATGGCAGGTGTTTTCGCAGGCCGTGGGCCACAAGGTGGACCCCGGAGTAAGCCCGGGGTCAGCGTCCGGCCGGGGGCTCGCCGGGCGTCGGCGCCGGGGGCATAGGGGTCGGGTTACTCAGGAACGGCTCGAAGGAAGGGCGGAGGACGGCCAAGCCGTCCTCCAGCACCATCGGCAGGGTCTGGGCGAAGGTGTCGAGGATGATCAGGGCATTCAGCCCGGCATCCTTGAACGCCGCCTCGGATACCGCGGCGCGCAACCGGCGCGCCTGGGCCTCGTTGAGGATGCTCAGATTCCGATAGATGTGATCCAGGCCCAAGAGAGCGTCGTCCACGGTCAGGCCGTCGATCCGGCGGAAGTGCTGGGCCGTCAGGTACACCGAGACGGCGCGGAACATGGTTTCCTCGACGGTGGCCAGCGGCAGGTGAAAACGGGCCATGGGCTTGAGGAAGGCGGTATGGGGGCAGGCGCTGAGCGCCACGGCCAGACCCATCACCGAACTGATCGCGTGCTGCGCCGAAACCGTCATGACCACATGGCGTTCCCGGGTGATCGCCTCCACCTTGATTTCCTGAAAGGACACCAGCGCGCCCATCGGCACCATGATGTCTTGCAGGCCAAGCGCCACCGGACAATAAGGGTGATGGTCGGCGGAGAGCGGGCAATGGGAGCATTGCTGGAAACCCAGTCGGGTCCAATCCGGGTGGCGGTCGCCGGCATTGTCCACGTGCTCCAGGCTCTCGGGGTCGACATCGAACCGGTATTGCTGAACCCGGCCGTCGGGCAGGGTGAACAGGTAGCGGATCTGCATCGGATCGGTCACGTTACCCTGTCCCGTGGCGGGCGGCTGAGGCACGATGATCGGAAGACTAGACGCTGTTCCTGCGCGAGTCCAGCGATCCGCCGCGCCGATCAACTGCTCCGTTATGCGGTTCGGTGGTTATGCCGGATAGCGGGCGAATCGCTCCAGGTCGGAATCCCCGGCCTGGTTGGCAGCGGTCGCAACGACTGCCGTGTCCACGCTGTTAAAGGCTGAATCCACTGCAAGATACCACCCCAGGTCCTTATCGGCGATCCGAATGTGGCAAAACAGCCATTGACCGATGACCTTGGCCAGCATCACGGCGCCATCATCCCGCTGCCGAATGCGACGGCCGAGCAGTTCCAGGGTGGCGATGAGGTTCCGATGGTCGAACAGATGCGAGCGGTATTCGGGATACAGCACGCGCCGCATGATCTGCTCTTCGGACGAGAAATGGTAATTAACGTAAGAGAAAAACTCCGTAAAACCATAAATGCCATGTTCATGATTGCCGTCGCCCTCAAGTATTTTCATCATATTGTTATAAAGGCTGGCCAGGAAACGATGTTGCCCATCGATTTTGGCAATGCCGACAGTATCCTCCGCCTCGAGAATGAGGCCGCGAGAGGCGCCGGTGGTGACTGGACTGGCCATCTGAATTCTCCTGGTGCGACCGATCCCCTCGGGAGTCCCGATGGCCGGGTGGAACGTCGGTATCAGGGTCCATCCTGATTCATGCCATAATCGCAAAATCCATATCATATTTTCAATTCAATAAACGATAAACTACCATATGAGTCTTATCCCTTTGGAAGCGTTGAAACCAGCGATAAAAAGGCTTAATCCCCTCGATTGTCGGGATGCGATGTTCAGAAACAATCCACCGGTGGGCTGGCGGCTCCGGCAATACTCTCGATGATACCATTTTAATAAAATATTTGCCATCAATGATCGGTTGTTCCGTTCCTGCCGGTCAACGGAAATTGCGTCCGTCGGGGAATGTCGGGGCGGCCGGGCGGTCGACGGCCAGCGATGCCAGCAGGTCGCTGAAATCGGCGAGGTGTTGGACCAGCAGATGGGTGACGTGGTCGTGCCGTTCGACCCGGCCGGTGGCGGCGAGCAGGCGCGCGGCCAGCAGCGCCTTGCGGCAGCGTTCGAAGACGTCCGGCCGCACGATCAGGTTGGCGATTGCGGTTTCGTCTTCGAGGGTGATGAAGATGATGCCCTTGGCGGTGCCCGGCCGCTGGCGGACCACCACCAGACCGGCGATTCGGAGGGGCGCGCCCGGGCGGACCAGCGCCAGCCGGGCCGCCGGCACCAGACCGCGGGCGGCCAGGGCCGGACGCAGCAAGGCCAGCGGGTGGCACTTAAGGGACAGGGAGAGGCTGGCGTAATCCTCGACCACATGCTCGCCAAGCGGCATCTCGGGCAGGACAACCTCGGGTTCGGTTGCGGCGGGCCGGTCAAGTCCGGCGAACAGCGGCAGCGGCGCCTCGCCCAGGCCCCGGAGCGTCCACAGGGCGGCGCGGCGGTCGAGCCCGAGGGAGCGGAAGGCGTCGGCCCGGGCCAGGGTCTCCAACGCCGTCATCGAAAGTCCGGTCTTTCGCCACAGGTCGAAGGCATCGCGAAAGCCCGACCCGCGCGCGGCCACGAGACGCCCGGCATCGTCCTCCCGGGCGCCCTTGATCTGCCGGAACCCCAGCCGGAACGCCGGGGCTTCGGGGTCGCCGCCCTCCTCCAGCCGGCACTCCCAGTCCGAGGCATTGACGTCCGGCTCCAGCACCGTGACCCCGTGTTCCCGGGCGTCGCGGACGATCTGGGCCGGGGCGTAAAAGCCCATGGGCTGGCTGTTCAGCAAAGCGCAGGCGAAGGCCGCCGGATAGTGGCATTTCAGCCAGGCCGAGACGTAGACCAGCAGGGCAAAGCTGGCGGCGTGGCTTTCGGGAAAGCCGTAGGTGCCGAAGCCTTCGATCTGGCGGAAGCAGCGTTCGGCGAAGTCCGGTGCGTAGCCCCGGGCGACCATGCCGTCGATCAGCTTGCGCTCGAACATCTGGATGGTCCCGGCGTGGCGGAAGGTGGCCATGGCCCGGCGCAACTGGTCGGCCTCGGCGGGGGTGAAGCCGGCGCCGACGATGGCGATCCGCATCGCCTGCTCCTGGAACAGCGGTATCCCCAGGGTCTTTTCCAGCACCCGGCGCAACGCCTCCGACGGGTAGTCCACCGGTTCGTGGCCGGCGCGGCGACGCAGGTACGGATGGACCATGTCGCCCTGGATCGGTCCGGGGCGGACGATGGCCACCTCGATCACCAGATCATAAAAGGTGCGGGGTCGCAGCCGGGGCAGCATGGACATCTGGGCGCGGCTTTCCACCTGGAACACCCCCAGGCTGTCGGCCCGGCACAGCATGTCGTAAACTGCCGGGTCGTCGGGCGGCAGGGTGGCCAGGGTCAGCACCCGGCCGTGATGGGCGGCGATCAGGTCGAAGGCGCGGCGGATGCAGGTGAGCATGCCCAGCGCCAGCACGTCGATCTTGAGAATCCCGAGGGCGTCGATGTCGTCCTTGTCCCATTCGATGGTGGTGCGGCCGGGCATGGCGGCATTCAGCACCGGCGACAGTTCGGTGAGCGGGCCGCGGGTGATCACGAAGCCGCCCACATGCTGGGACAGATGGCGGGGAAAGCCGATCAGGTCGCGGGCCAGTTCCAGGGTCCGGCCCAGTCGGGCCTCCCCCGGGTCCAGGCCGTGCTCGCGGATGCGCTGCTCGTCGAGCACTTCGCGGCTGCGGGTGAAGCCCGAGCCGGTCAGGCGGGCCACGGTGTCGGCGCTGAGCCCCATGACCTTGCCCACGTCCCGGAGCGCCGCCCGGGCGCGGAAGCGGATCACCACGGCGGTCAGTCCGGCGCGGTCCCGCCCGTATTTTTGATAAAGGTACTGGATCACCTCTTCCCGTCGTTCGTGCTCGAAATCCACGTCGATGTCGGGCGGCTCGTTGCGTGCGGCCGAGATGAACCGCTCGAACAGCAGGTCGGCCCGGGCCGGGTCGACGGCGGTGATGCCGAGGCAGTAGCACACCGCCGAATTGGCGGCCGAACCCCGCCCCTGGCACAGAATCCCCCGGCTCCGGGCGAAGGCGACAATGTCCTGGACCGTGAGAAAGTAAGCGGCGTACCCGAGCCGGTCGATCAGCGCCAGTTCGTGCTCCAGGCTGGCCTGCACCCGTTCCGGGATGCCGTCGGGGTAGCGGCCGGCGGCACCCTGCCAGGTCAGGCGGGCCAACCCCTGCTGCGCGGTTTCGCCGGGCGCGGCCACCTCGTCGGGGTACTCGTAGCGCAGGTCGTCGAGGGAGAACCGGCAGGCGTCGACCAGTTCCAGGGTCCCGGCCAGGGCCTCGGGGCTGTGCCGGAACAGCCGGGCCATTTCGGCGGGGGCCTTGAGGTGACGTTCGGCATTGGCCGCCAGCCGCCAGCCGGCCTCGTCGATGGTGCAACGTTCCCGGATACAGGTCAGCACGTCCTGGAGCGGGCGCCGGGCCGGGCTGTGGTACAACACGTCGTTGGTGGCCACCAACGGCAGCCGGGCCGCGGTCGCCAGTTCGGCCAGCCGCGCCAGCCGGCGCCGGTCATCGCCCCGATACCGGTGGCTGACCGCGAGGCCCAGCCCGCCGTCCCCGAATCGTGCCCGGTAGTCGGCCAGGGTGGTCGCGAAGCCGGTGTCCATGGCTTCGGGCGTTTCGGGCGGCAGCGCCAGCAGGCGCAGGCCCCGGGCGTGGTCGCAGACATCGGCGACATCCAGGTGACAGGCGCCCTTGGGTGCCCGCCGCTTGCCCACCGTCAGCAGCCGCGACAACCGGCCATAGGCGGCGCGGTCGGTGGGGTAGGCCAGCAGGCTGGGGCCGTCGCGCAGGTCCAGCCGGCAGCCCACCACCAGCCGGATACCGGCACTCCTGGCGGCCAGATGGGCGCGCACCACCCCGGCCAGGGTGTTGCGGTCGGTGATGGCCAGCGCGCCCAGTCCCAGCGCCGCCGCGGTCAGGGCCAGTTCTTCGGCATGACTGGCGCCGTGGAGGAACGTGAAGTTGCTGGTGACGTGAAGCTCGGCGTAGCGGGCGGAGTCGGTCATGGGAACGCTCAGCGGGCGTCGGCGCCGCCCCGCTCCGCCCCGCGCTCCACCACCTCTCCCAGCCTTTCGGCGATCCAGGTGCTGATGTTCTTGCCGTCGCGACGGGCGGCGGCGGCGACCGAGCGATGCAATTCGGGAGGAAGCCGGACCGACAGCCGACCGGAGAAGGCGGGCAGGCCGCCGGTGCCGCACCGGGCGCACCAGTCAAGATAGCCGTCCACCGCCTCGCGGAATCCCTGGCGCAGTTCGTCCACTGTCCGGCCGCGAAAGGCGATGCCCTCCCGGGTATTGATCACCTCGCCATGGAACAGGCCGGCGTCGTCGTCGAAGTCGATCTGGGCCTTGTAGCCCCGGTACTCCATCATCGCGCGTTTGCCCTCCTTCGCCGGGGTCCGGTCCGACCTCCCCATTTTGGCGACGGCCCAGGCTACACGAGCGGTCCGGCCGCCGACTTGACCTGCCTCAATTGTCGGGCCCGGTCCGGCCCGGTCCGGGCGGCGAGTCCCGGCGGCGGCGGCGGCAGTTCCCGGCGGCGGTGATTTTCGGTTCTCTTCCTTCGCGTCCTGGGGCATCTATGGGCACCTGATCGGGCAGGATGATCGTGACGAAAAGAGTTACACGGCGCACAAGAGGGGAATGCGATGGCGGAAGAACTGAGCAGCAGGATTGAGAGTCAGCTTCGTGAGAAAATCGAGGAAGAAATCAGCCAGAGAATAAGAGACGATCTCGCCGAAAAAGAACGCGAGATGCGGGATCATATTTCCGTGGTTTTACAAGAAAAAGAAGAATCTCTTCGAGAGCAATTTAAGGATGACCTCATTGAGGCGAAACAGGAGTTGCGTGAGCAACTCGAGCCGGAGTTAAGAGAAAAGCTCGACGGAGAACTGCGCGAATCCATCGAGCGCCAACTTCGGATCGAGTTGAGCGAGTCGCTACAGGAGCAGATGGAAGAGGCTCTGCGTCGAAAGGAAGAAGAACTGCGGGAGCGGTTCGAGGAAACGCTGGCGGCGAAGGCCGAGGAAATCCGCGAAAAGGCCGATGAGGACCTGCTGGAGCGATTGCAGGAAGCGGTCGCGCGCAAGGAGGAGGAGCTGCGGGTCTCCATAGAGCAGGAACTGAGGCAGCTTCTGGCGGAGGACTTTGAAGAAAAAGAACATGAATTGAATGAGCAACTTAAGGAAGAGTTGTTCGAAAAAGAAGAAGAAATGCGCGAGAAGGTGATCGAAGACCTTCAGTTGCGGGAGCAGATCGAGGGCGAACTGCGGGAGACTCTCGAACCGGTACTTCGCGATACCGTCGAGCGCCAGGTCCGCGAAGAATTGGTGGAACAATTTCGCGATGACCTGGAGCAGGCCCTGGCTCGCAAGGACGAGGAATTGCGGGAGCAATTCGAGGAAGACCTGGCTAAAAAGGCCGAGGAGGTCCGCGAAAAGGCCGAGGAAGAGATGATCGGACGATTGGAAGACGCCATCGCCCGTAAGGAAGAAGAACTGCGTGGCGTCATTGAACGGGAGTCGAGCCAGAGTCGGGCGGATGAGCTGGAGGAACAGGCGCGGGATCTTCGCGCGCAATTCAAGGATGAAATACTCGAAAAAGAAGATGAGTTTCGTGAGAGGCTGGCCGCGGCGCTGAGCGACCAGGAAGCCGGGTTGAAGGAACGGTTGGGAAAAGAGTACGCCGCCCTCGCGGAACGTCACGCGGAGGAACGCGCCCTGTGGAGCAACCGGCTCGAAGCCGCCGAACGCCGCGTTAGCGAGGCATCCCGGCGGTGGTGGGCGTTCTGGAAGTAGCGATGCAATCGTGCCGTCGGTGACCGCCGCGGGCCACCGCCCCCGACGGTCACCGGAGCCGGGCTTCGGTCAGCACCTCGCGCGGCGCCTTGATCCGCCGATGGGTCAGGCGGCCCCGTTCCAACGGATTGCTCTCGCCACCAATGATGACTTCCACCTGCGCCGTCCTGTCACCCCAGGAATGTCGGAGATCACGGAGTCGCGCTTGACGTTCGCCGCTTCCAGAGTCTTTTGCAGATGCAGGACCTGACTGGTTTGCTCTCGGTCCAATTGCCTGCGAGCCCGCAGGAGCGGGCGCAGTTCCTGGGCCTGTTCGTCTGGAACGAAACTGCTCCGGGTAAGACCACACGCCAAAAGATCGGCGATCGCTCCGCGACCTTCGAAGCGGACCAGGCGTGATCGGTCAACGCACGGCGCGCAGCACCACCGTATCGTCATGGCACTGGTTGTGCAGGTCGGGGCCGCACGGCCCCGGCTGGAGGCTGCGGGTCAGGCACAGGCGGATTTCGCTCAGGTAGTGCCCCTTGCAGAACATGGTCATCTGATTGTCCTTCAGGCCGGGATTGGCGGCAAGGAACGTGGTCCTGAAGGTCTCGACGGCCACGGACACCGGGCCGGCCGGTTGCTGCCAGGGCTCGGGGACGCGGATGGCGCGGTAGGCCCGGGTCGCCAGGGCGAAATAGTCGGCGATGGACAGGCCGCTACAGGTTCCATGCTTGTCCCACTCGTGCTGGACCAAACCCCGCGCCGGCATTATCGGCAGCATTTGCTGAAACACCGGCTCGGGAACGCGGCCGGCAGCGGACGGGCAGGATTCGGGATAGCCGTGGGTTGCGTACTGAGGCCACAGACCATGCAGCACGAACCCATAATGCCGCTGCGGCGCACATTCCTCGTTTCCACCCCGGGCGCCGCCGGAGGCGCAGAATTGCGGTGCCCAGGACAGGCTCAGCACATAATAGTCGAAACGACCCGCCGGCACCGGTTCCCGCGCCAGCGCCGGACCGGCCAGCGCCAGGACCAGGGCCACGGCCAGAAATCCAGAAAGGAGTTTGTCGGGCATGATCTATTCCACTCCGGGTTTGCGGGGGCCGTCGGTGCCGTGAACCCCCAGCGACTTCAGCTTGCGGTGCAGGGCAGAGCGTTCCATGCCGACAAAGGCCGCGGTACGCGAGATGTTGCCCCCAAAGCGGGTGACCTGGGCCAGAAGGTACTCCCGCTCGAACACTTCCCGGGCATCGCGTAGCGGCAGGCCCATGATTTCGCCGCCCTTGTCCCATTTAAGTACGGTCGGGGTGATGGCGCCAATCTCGGGGGGCAATTGATCTGCCCTGATCAATTCCCGAGTGTCGCCATTGCTCATGATCAGCAACCAGTCGATGCAGTTGCGAAGCTGGCGGACATTGCCCGGCCAGTGGTAGGCCTGGAGCGCCGCCAGCGCGTCCTCGCCAAAGTCGCGCATCGGCAGCCCCGAGGCCTGGGCCGAGCGTTGCATGAAGTTACGGGCCAGCAGCGGGATGTCCTCGCGCCGCTCGGCCAGCGACGGCACCTGGATCGGCACCACGTTCAGCCGGTAAAACAGGTCCTGGCGGAAACGGCCGGCTTCGATCTCGCTGTTGATGTCCCGGTTGGTCGACGCGATCACCCGGACATCGACCTCCACCCGGGCGCCGCCGCCCTGGCGGACGAAGGTATGTTCCTGAAGCACGCGGACGATCTTGCCCTGGGTTTCCAGCGGCATATCGGCGACCTCGTCGAGCAGCAACGTGCCGCCGTGGGCCTGTTCCAGGACGCCGGTCTTGCGCCGGCCGCCATCGCCCGGCTGGTCACTGCCGAACAGCTCGATTTCCAGGCGGTCGGGGCGCAGGGTGGCGCAATTGAGGGCGACAAAAGGACCGTCGGCCCGGCGTGAGCGCCGGTGGATCAACCGCGCCACCACCTCCTTGCCGCTGCCCGCCGGTCCCGAGATCATCACTCGGCTGCCGGTGGGCGCGACCTTGTCGATGGACTGACGCACCTGATTGATCGCCACCGACTTGCCGACCAGCTCGAAATCACCGCCGGCGCGCAGGCGCAATTCGGCGTTCTCCCGCTTCAGCCGGGCCGCCTCGATGGCCCGCTCCACCAGCAGCAGCAGGCGGTCCGACTTGAACGGCTTTTCGATGAAGTCATAGGCGCCCAGCTTGATCGCCGCCACCGCGGTCTCGATGGTGCCGTGGCCGCTGATCATGACGATGGGCAGGTCCGGGTGATCGCGACGCAGTTCCGGCAGCAACTCCAGGCCATCCAGCCGGCTGCCCTGAAGCCAGATGTCGAGAATCACCAGACTTGGTCGTCGCGCCTTGACCTGGGCCAGCGCCTGATCGGCGTTGCCGGCCTCCCGGGTCTTCATGCCTTCGTCGCTGAGGATTCCCGCAATCAGCATGCGGATATCCGCTTCGTCGTCCACGATCAGAATGTCATGCGCCATGGGCCATCTGCTTTTGCTGCTGCGGTCCAACCGGTCCTTGCGGTTCAGCGGCCGCCGACGGGACTTCCTGGGTGCACGGAATGATCAGGCTGACCCGGGCGCCACCCTCCGCCCGGTTTTCCAAAAGCAACTCGCCGCCATGGTCCTCCATGATCTTGCGCACGATGGCGAGACCCAACCCGGTCCCTTTGGCCCGGGTGGTGACATAGGGTTCGGTCAGACGGTCCGGCTCGACATCCGCCGGCAACCCCTTGCCGTTGTCTTCGACCACCACCGCGACCCGGGTCTCGTCATCTTCGACCCGAACCACGATGTGGCCGGGCGGCAGGACCACCCCGGACTCGGCGCTGCGGCCGTCGATGGCATCGACGGCGTTCTGGAGCAGGTTGGTCAGGGCCTGGGACATCTGGCGGCCGTCACAGGGCACCGTCCGCTTGTGCGGCGGCAACCGGCACTCGAAACGGATGCCGGCATGGGCATTGGACTGCAAAAACACCGCCTGCCGACAGATGTCATTGATATTCACCGGCTTCATGATTGGCGTGGGCATCCGGGCAAAGGCCGAGAACTCATCGACCATGCGTCCGATATCGACCACCTGACGGATGATGGTGTCGGTGCAGATCTGAAAGGTTTCGCGATCGCTGGTGATTTCCTTAAGGTATTTGCGGCGCAACCGCTCGGCCGAAAGCTGGATCGGGGTCAGCGGGTTCTTGATCTCGTGGGCGATCCGGCGGGCGACATCGGCCCAGGCGGCGGCGCGTTGGGCCGACAGCAACTCCGTGATGTCGTCGAACGTGACCACGTAGCCGCGGGCCTCGCCCTCGGCGACCTCGGCCGCGATGCGGACCAGCAAGGTGCGGGTCGGCACCCCGGGGTGGCGCAACTGCACCTGGGATTCGACCAGCCGGCCGGGCCGGCGCAGCAACGCCTCCATCAGTTCGGCCATTTCCGGGACCGCCTGGACCAGCGGCCGTCCGACCATCGCCTCGGGTTCGGTCACACCCAGCAATCGCACCGCCGGCTGGTTGAGCAGGGTGATGGCGCCGTCCTGGTCGAGCCCGATCACCCCGGCCGAGACGCCGGCCAGCACCGCTTCGGTGAAGCGACGGCGCAGGTCCAGTTGCTGGTAGGCGTCCACCAACTCGGCCCGCTGACCCGCGATCTGGTTGGTCATCCGGTTGAAGGCGCGCGACAGGGTCCCGAGCTCGTCGTCGGCGGCGGGCTCGGCCACCCTGACCGAAAGGTCACCGGCGCGAACCCGCTCGGCGGCGCCGATCAGCGCCGAGATCGGGTGGATCAACTGCGTGGCGAAGTTCAGGCCCATCCAGACCGCAGCCAGCAGCAGCAGCAGCGCCACCACCACGAAGATCAGGGTGAAGGTGATCTGAAGGTTGGACCGGCTGCCCTCCAACTCGGCATATTGCTTGACGGCATCCTGGGTTGCCGCCATGTGCGCCAGCACCCGCGCCTCCACCACCCGGCCCACGAACAGGAAGGTGTCGGAGAAATGGTCGAGCCGGACCAGCGCGCGGACCCGGTCGTCGGCCTCGTTGACCATCAGCACCACGTCGCCGCTGCGCGCCTGTTCCAGCACCGAGCGCGGGACCGGTTCGAATTCGAGGGTGAAGGTGAAGGCGGAGTGGGCCAGAACCTGGCCGGTTGCGCCATCGAAGACGACGGCTTCGTTAAGTCCCCGCAATACCGCCTGGGTCGACACCACCTGATTGAACAAGGTGGGATCCTCCACCAGTCTCTGCGCCTCATGGTTGAGGTCATTGGCCATGGCCAGGGCATCGGCGCGAATATTCTGCTGGTGTTCGTGAAGGTAAGCCTGAGCCACCTCCAACGATTCATGAACGGCCGTCCGCACCCGGTCGCTGAACCATTCCTGCATGCCGGCATAGAAGAAAATTGCCGAAAACGCCGCCATCAGGATGGCCGGGGTCACGGCCAGCACGCTGAAGCCGGCGACCATACGGACATGCAGTTGCGAACCGGCGAGGCCGCGGCGGCGGCCGAGGCCGATCTGGACGATGCGCCGCGCGATCAGGACGCCGAGCAACAACAGCAGCGTCAGGTCGAGCGTCAGCAGCAGGGTGACGGTCCGGGGGTTACTCTCGCCGAACGGCGAGTTTTCGGTCAGCGCGGCATAGGTGGCGATACCGGCGACCATTGCCGCAACCGCCAGCGTCACCGCCAGTTTCTTGGCCAGCCCGACCCGACTGGCCCACCGTAGAATCCGGTGCCACAGGGAGACTGGATCCGAGGTGAGGCCGAGGATCATGGGGGACTCATGACGATGTCGTCGCAGCAATCATAACAGTCATCCGGCACGGATCCGACCGCTTCGGCGCCTCAGGCATGGGATTGCTGCCACATCCTGTTGCCGACAGGATACACCCGGTCGGGTGGCGGGAAAAAGGAAAAATGGTAGGCAGGGGTCAGATGCCGATACCAGCGGGATCGCGGGGGGCGGATCTCCGCCGGGTGAGGAGACGGTATTCCGGGCCGGGGGCGCCGGCGCTCACTTCAGGCCGCGGATGACCTGGATGTCGAGTTCGCGGATCTTCTTGCGCAGCGTGTTGCGGTTCAGGCCCAGTAATTCGGCGGCCTTGATCTGGTTGCCGCGGGTTACCGACAGGCTGAGGGAAATCAACGGCCGTTCCACCTCGCGCAGCACCCGGTCATAAAGGCCGGCGGAGGGCAGACCGTCCTTGTGAGCCGCAAAGTAATCCTTGAGGTGGCGTTCGACGGCGACGCTGAGGCCGTCGTTTCGCTGTTCTTCGACCGGGGGTGGGGTCGGCAGCGCATCGGCGATTTCGGCTTCGATCACGTCGACTCCGATCACCTGCTGGGAATACAGCGCCGCCAGCCGCCGCACCAGATTCTCCAGTTCCCGAACGTTCCCTGGCCAGCGGTAGCTTTTCAGGCGGTCCATGGCCGCCGGTTCCATGGTTTTGGCCGGCAGGCCCTGGGCGATGGCCAGGGCCAGGAAGTGGCGGATCAGGTCGGGGATGTCCTCGGTCCGCTCGCGCAGAGGCGGCAGGCGAATCGGCACGACGTTGAGCCGGTAGAACAGGTCCTCGCGGAACTGGGCCTGCCGGATCAGGGTTCGGAGATCGCGATGGGTGGCGGCGATGATGCGGACGTCGGTCTTGATCGGCATGCGCCCGCCGACCGTGGTGTACTCGCCTTCCTGAAGCACCCGCAGCAACCGGGTCTGGGCTTCCAGCGGCATGTCGCCGATCTCGTCGAGGAACAGGGTGCCGCCCTGGGCCTGCTCGAAACGGCCGGTCGACCGGGCGGTGGCTCCGGTAAAGGCGCCCTTTTCGTGTCCGAACAACTCCGACTCGATCAACTCCCGGGGGATTGCCGCCATGTTGATGGCGACGAACGGTCCGCCCCGGCGCTTGCCGTAGTCGTGCAGTGCCCGCGCCACCAGTTCCTTGCCGGTTCCCGATTCACCGGTGATCATCACCGTCAGGTCTGTGCCCATCAGTCGGGCCAGCACCCGGTAGATTTCCTGCATGGCCGGCGAGCGGCCGATCAGCGGCAACTGGTCGTCGGTGTCGCCGTTGGCGGGCTGGGGCGCCGGGGTTGCCGGCGGCGCGGTCAGCGCCCGTTCGACCACGCTGATCAGCTCTTTAAGGTCAAAGGGCTTGGGCAGGTATTCGAAGGCGCCGCGCTCGGCCGCCTTGACCGCGGTCATCAGCGTGTTCTGGGCGCTCATGACGATGACCCGCAGGTCGGGGCGGATCTTCTTGATGCGCGGAATCAGATCGAGGCCGTTTTCGTCGGGCATCACCACGTCGGTAATGACCAGATCCCCCTGGCCGTCGGCGACCCAGCGCCACAGGGTCGAGGCATTGCCGGTGGTGCGGACGTCGTGGCCGAGTCGGACCAGCGCCTGGTTGAGCACGGTGCGAATGGCGCGGTCGTCGTCGGCGACCAGGATCGTCGAGGCCGGCATCAGGGCAGGTCCCGGCTCGGGTCGACGGTCGAATCGAAATCGGCATGCATGGGCAGCGACACCTTGAACACAGTGCGGCGCGGAAGGCTGTCGAAGTCGATCACCCCACCGTGATCGCCGACGATTTTCGCAACCAATGCAAGACCCAGGCCAGTACCGTTGATCTTGGTGGTGACGAAGGGATCGAAAAGGTGCGGACGCAGGTCCTCGGGAATCCCCGAGCCGTTGTCCTGGATGCTGACCACCAGGGGCAGGTGGACGCGGCGGTCGGAACCGGGCAGCGCCAGCCGGGCACCGTGCTGATAGGCCGTGGCCATGACGATCTCGCCGCCCGTTTCCGGTGCAGCTTCTGCCGCATTTTTTATCAGATTGAGGAACGCCTGGATCAACTGGTCGCGGTTGCCGTAAACTTCCGGTAGAGATGGGTCGTACCGCTCGACGAAACGGATATGGCGGGCGAAGCCGCTTTGGGCCAGCTTGCGGACATGCTCCAGCACGGCGTGAATATTGACCGGGCCACGCTCCAGCGGTCGTTTGTCCGAGAACACCTCCATGCGGTTGACCAGCGCCACGATGCGGTCGGCCTCGTCGCAGATCAGCCGGGTCAGCACCCGGTCGCTTTCGCTCGCGCCGTCTTCCAGAAGTTGAGCGGCACCGCGGATGCCCGACAGCGGGTTCTTGACCTCGTGGGCCAGCATCGCGGCCATGGCCGTGACCGAGCGGGCGGCGTGCCGGTGGGTCAACTGGTTGTCGATCTTCTGGGTGATGGATCGCTGGTGGAGCAGGATCACCGCAAGATCGCCCTGGTACCCCAGTGTCGTGACCTGGGCCGAGACCAGTTGCCGGCTGGTGCGCGGGGTATCGATCAGGATACCGTCCTGGGCCACGCTGTTCTGTTCATTCAGCACCTGTTCGATCAACGCGAACAGCGGGCAGTCGGGGGGCAGCACGTCATGGAGGCTGACGCCGGTCAGATGCGCGGCGCTGGAGTCGAAAAAGGCTTCGGCCTGCTGGTTGACGTAGCGGATGACCGCGTCGCGATCGGTGGCGATCACCGGTTCGGGGAGGGCGTTGAGGATCGCCGTGGCGTCCGGGGCGACGGCGGCCCGCCGTTGCCGGGGCTGCGCCGCCGGACGGCGCGGCGACGGAGCCGGACGGACCATCAGGCGGCTTTCCTTTCGATCACCGGCAGGTAAAAGGCCCGCACCCGCGCCCGGACGGCTTCGGGGGTGGTCAGGCGGTTGATCCCGGCCCGGAACTCGGCGGAACCGGGCAGGCCCTTGCTGTACCAGGCGAGGTGCTTGCGAGCGATTCGCAGCCCGTGCTCGGCGCCATAGTGGCAGAGCATCATTTCAAAATGCTCCAGCGCCATCTCCAATTGACGGACCAGCGGCGGGTCCGGCGGCGCAACGCCCGAGCGCAGGAAGCCGGCAACCTGGGCCAGCAGCCACGGCCGGCCATAGACCCCGCGCCCGATCATCACACCGTCGGCCCCGGATTCGGCCAGGCACCGGGCGGCGGCGGCCGGCGAGTCGATGTCGCCATTGGCCACCACGGGTACGGTCACGGCGCGCTTGACCTCGCCGATGAAGGCCCAATCGGCGTGGCCCTGGTAGAACTGACAGCGGGTGCGGCCATGGACGGTGATCATGCGGACGCCGCAGCCCTCGGCGATCCGCGCCAGTTGCGGGGCGTTGCGGTGCTCGTGGTCCCAGCCGGTGCGCATCTTCAGCGTCACCGGAATTGTCACGGCCTTGACCACGGCGTCGAGGATGCGTGCCGCCAGCGCCTCGTCGCGCATCAGTGACGAGCCGGCGTGACCCTTGACCACCTTCTTGACCGGACAACCGAAATTAATGTCGATTACCGCCGCACCCATGTCCTGGTTGAGGCGGGCGGCCTCGGCCATGACTTCAGGCTCGCAGCCGGCAATCTGAACCGCCATCGGGTGGTCCTCCGGCTCCGAGGCGGCCATGCGCAGGGTCTGCCGGGCGGCCCGGACCATCGCCTGACTGGCAATCATCTCCGAGACCACCATGCTCGCGCCATGGCGTTTGACCAGCCGGCGAAAGGGCAGGTCGGTTACGCCGGCCATCGGGGCGAGGATTACCGGATCAGCCAGGGCGATGGAGCCAATAGCGATGCCCATTTTATAGGCGTTACCTTATGTTGCCTGAGAATTAAGCAAGCTTAACACGCGCAGCGCGGGCTTTGCAAGGTCATGCCCCGGTCTCTGCCTCCCGAAATCCTCAGGTATGACCAGTGAGGAGCACTTCGCGAACGAATTTGACCCCGATATAGGCAAGAGTGAGCAAAAGATAGGCGGAAAGCGCCAGCCGGGCCGCCGAGCGTCCGCGGACGCCGGTCCGGGCATGCGCCATCAGCAAAGCGGCGATGACCAGAAAGCCGGCTACCGAGAACAGCGTCTTGTGATCGAAACGCAGCGCCACGCCCTGTTCGTAATAGAGGACGGCCATGCCCGAGAGCAGGCCGGCGCCCAGCACCGCCTCGGCCAGCGCGAGCAGCCGGACCTGGAGCGCCTCGCTTTCGGCCACCGGCGGCAGGGTCCGGACCAGCGCGCCGGCGGCGCGCTTGGCTTTGAGTGCCTGTTCCTGGAGCACGCCGGCCAGCGCCGCCACCGCGGCCAGGGTCACCAGCGCATAGGTGATGACCGACACCACGATGTGGAGACGAATCCAGAATCCCGGAACGCCGGGATCGAGCCGTCCTTGAGGGATGGTCTCGGCCATCACCGCGAAAAGGGTCAGAATCATCAGGTAGGGCAGCAACAGCCGGGTCATGCGCCAGGCCGAGGGCGTCGTCAGGCACAGGGCGGCGAAAATCGACAGGCAGGCCGCAACCGTCACCGACAGTGCGGTGGTGAGGCCGGTCAGCCAACTGCCGGCCACCTGAATCCAGACCCAGCCGATCGGGCCGGGGAGCGCCAGCGCCAGCGCCAGCCAGAACCAGCGGTCACGGCCGTCGCGTCCGGGTGGAATCGGGCGGAAGCCGGCAACGGTTAACGGCAGCATGGCCGTCAGGGCCACAAGGCCGGGAAGAGTGTGGGTATCCATGGTTCCGCGCCTCCCCCGCAGGTGACGATCTGCGCCGGGGGATCATGCCGCACCGCAGCGACGGTGTCATCTGCCAAGGCCGGCCGGGGCGGGAATTGCTTTGGGAGGTAAGGATAGCCAGGGACGGCCTGGAACCGGCCGGCGGCGGCGTCGGGGATGGCCGAACCCGACGCCTCCGCTCGCCCGGAGAGTGTAACCGTTAGAAACGGTAGCCGATGCCGACACCGACCAGCCACGGGTCGAGGTCAACGGTGGTCTTCAGCGCACCACCGGCTGCCTTGACGTCGGTGGAGATGAAGATCTTCTTCACGTCCAGGTTCAGCGACCAATTGCCGGTCAGTGCGATGTCGATACCCGCCTGAACCGCCGGACCGAAGGAGTTGGAATAGCTCATGGGTTGAGCCGTGCCGCCGCTTTCGCCGAACAGAAAGGTGTAGTTGATGCCGGCGCCGATATACGGGCTGATCCGTTCCTTGGTGAAGAAGTGATACTGGGCGGTAATGGTCGGCGGCAGCAACCAGACATCGCCAAGATTGACCTTGCCCGGATTGGCCGAGACGTGATGCTGGGTAACGCCGGCAATCGCCTCGACCGCGATGTTGTCGGTGATGAAGTAGGACAGGTCAAGTTCGGGAATGAAATTGTTATCGACCTGGGTGCTGAGGCCGGTATTGGCGCCGCCGGCGGTCTTGATCGAGCTGCCATCTTCGGGCAACACGCCGACCGCGCGGGCGCGCAATAAAAACTGGCCGGCAGCTTTGGTCTTGAAGGCGTAGCCGTCATCGGCCAGGGCCGGAGCGGCCACGAATGCCGTCATCAAGCTGACGACGCCGAGAACAAGGCTCAAACGTTTCATGGGGAAGGACCTCCACGGAGAAAACAACGCGGTTTAATTATGACCATCGAGCCAAAAGGAGTAGTCGGGTTGCACGTTCGTGTCCATTGCTTCGCGGAATTATCATCCCGGGTTGTGACGATTTCGCAACATTATCTGGTTAATAAAGTTTTAATACCAGGGCAGGCGGGGAGAATTCCCCGGATTGGCAGGTGGCGGTACCGGGGCCAGCGCACCTTCGAGAATCCGGTCGGCGACCCCCCGCGTCGGGCGGGGAGGGCAGGGTCTTCATCGCCGCAGATCCCCCGACCTCAGGCGGGCCGTCCAAGACCTGCGCGGTAATCAGGTCAGCCGTCATCACGTTTGGCTGCGGCAACCGGGCAGGACGGAGGGTGAGTATTAGTCTGGCTGCCAGACACAACTTTATGCGGCGTCTCTGCGCCAGATGGCCGCTTTCTTCCACCGTCAGCCGGAAGAGTTTCGCCGCCGGCCTCGCCCCAATAACAGGCCAGGACGTGGAATACGATAATAACTTTCCTAAAAATTCGCTTTTGCTGCGGTCTTGCTGCCGGCAGTGCCACTGGACGGAAAACGCCCAACCGCGCCCTTAAGATAGTCTTCGATCATCTCAACGCAGATCCATCGGCGCTCAAGTCGCTCAGAAACTTCGCCCGTGACGCAACTTCCACCAAAAGGATCAACCATAAGATCACCAACGTCGGTCAGCATCCGAATGAAATATTCCGGCAATTCCGCCGGGTAGCGTGCAGGCTGCTGGGTAAAGCCATGTTCTTCGCAATACCTCTGATACGCGCCGTTGCTTTCAGTATTCGGTAGAGCAATGAGATTCGGTGGAATTGCGGCGCCATTGTTAATCGCGAATTTATCGCTGATATCGTGCCCCGATGGGCGTTTCTTGGCCTTATAGCCGTTCGCCAGAAGCGTCTCCATGTTTGGGCTGTAGGGTTGCAGCACACGACGATTACTTGCTTTCGGCCATGGCGTTTTCGATAACCACCAAACAGTATTAATTGCATCCTTGACCCGGATGCGCCGTACCGTCACCCATTCGGCGGGGGTCGGAAGCTTTGAGGGATTCCACCAGTAGAACTCCTGGGCGAGGTGAAAGCCGTATTCTTCGCAGAGCATCACCAGCAGCTTGAAGTGATACAGGCTGCGCGTCGGTGTCCCCGGCTTCCAAGCCCCGCCGATGTCGAGCACAAGGCTGCCCGTATCTTTTAAGACACGATAGATCGCTTCGCCAAAAGGCCTGAACCGGTCAAGATATTCGTTGGCAGAAACGTTGCCGTAATCCTTCTTCCGCACCAGCCCGAAGGGTGGGCTGGTCATCACTAAATCAACGGAGTTTGGCCGCATCCGCCGCAACAGTGGCAGGGAGTCACCGCGCATGATCCGCCCGAGGCGAGTCTTGTGATAGCGGAGCAGTGCGACCGGATTGGTCGTATGCCTAAATCCAGATGCTTGAGTTTCATGGCAGCTTGTGCTTCGCGATGAAATACATCTGCAATTTGCGCGGCATTCGTGGTGATGCGATGGAGGTCGGGGCCGTCCAGCATGACGATTGCCAAATTGGAATCGCGCATGATTTCATTGGCATAGCGGCGGGCTTCGCCGCCGATTGTTCCGGTGGTGACGATAACGATGACGTTACTCTTGATGAAAGCGGTAAGACCGACTTCTTTCGCCACGTCGTCGAGGGCAGCGCGACTAGTGTTCTTACATTGTACCTGCCAGCGCGAATAGATCAGGCGTGTCGATTGAAACACAAGATCAACCTCCGCGCCGCCCGTGGCCGATGCGCGAAGGCGTGTCGCCATGTAATCCATATCGAGGAATCGCATCAGTTTGAAGGCTGGCGCTGTTCCAACAATATCAGATTGGGGAGGGTGTGCCGCGCCGTCCAGGCAACCGCCCTGTCAAGACTGTAGGCGGGCGCGCAAAACTTCCGGGAGTCCCGTTCGTCAACGGCAGACCGAAAGTCATGCTTCCTTACGACTTTCTCCGCAGCGCAGCGTGCGACGATATTTAAGGCACAAGTTTACCGCAGTCCAGCAAAAGCCGCTCCGGTCGCCCCGGCGGCGAGGGCGCACCGCCGTCCGCAGACCGATCTCTGCGGGCCGGCCCCCCTTGGCCCGGGGCGGCTTCCCGGGTTAGGGTAGATCACCGGTGCCGACCGGTCTTCCGCCCCAACCCGGATACTCCGCCATGTCCTCTTGTATTGCCCTGATCGTTGCCGCCGGTTCCGGTGAGCGGTTCGGTGGCGAGCGGCCCAAGCAATACCTGTCGCTGGCCGGCCGGCCGTTGCTGCGCCATGCGATCGAGGCGTTTCTTGGCCATCCCGCGGTGACCGCGGTTCAGGTGGTTTATCAACCGGCGCACCGGTCGCTTTATGATCAGGCCACCGTCGGCCTGGACCTGCCGGAACCGGTTCCGGGCGGAGCCACCCGTCAGGACTCCGGGCGGTTCGGGCTGGAGCGGTTGGCCGGCTGGCCGGGCGGGCCGCCGGACACAGTGCTGATCCACGACGCCGCCCGGCCGCTGGTGGATGCCGGAACCATATCGCGGGTGCTGGCCGCCCTCGAGTATACCCCCGCCGCCATTGCCGCGGTGCCGGTGGTGGACACGCTCAAGCGGGGCGAGGGCGGGCGCACCGCCGGCACCGTGGATCGCGCCGGCCTGTGGCAGGCTCAGACGCCCCAAGGTTTCCGTTTCCCGCTCATCCTCGAGGCGCATCGCCACCTGGCCGGGGCCGGCCTTACCGACGACGCCGCGGTGGCCGAGCGGGCCGGCCTGCCGGTGGCGTTGGTGCCCGGCAACCCGGACAATCTCAAAGTGACCACACCCGACGATCTCGACCGCGCCCATCGCCTGTTGGGTGCGCCCCTGTCCGATCTCCGTACCGGACTCGCCGATATCCGTACCGGACTTGGCTTCGACGTTCACCGCTTTGCCGCGGGCGACCGGGTCATGTTGTGCGGGGTGCCGGTGCCGCACAGTCACCGGCTCGAAGGCCATTCGGATGCCGACGTGGCGCTGCATGCCCTGACCGACGCCATCCTGGGCGCCATCGGCGCCGGCGACATCGGCAGCCACTTCCCACCCAGCGAGCCGCGCTGGCGGGGCGCCGACAGTGCAGTGTTCCTGCGCCACGCCGCGTCGCTGGTCCAGGCGCGGGGCGGGGTCATCGGCCATGTGGACGTGACCCTGATTTGCGAGCGACCCAAGGTCGGCCCGCACCGGACGGCGATGGTGGCGCGGCTGGCCGGGTTGCTGGGGCTCGCCGAAGACCGGGTCTCGGTCAAGGCCACCACCACCGAAAGGCTGGGTTTCACCGGCCGGGAGGAGGGAATCGCCGCTCAGGCGGTGGCCACCATCGCCCTGCCCGGGGCGGTCCGGTGAGTCCCGGCGCCGAGGGAGCCGGCAGCCTGGACGGGCTGATCGCGCTGGCCGGGCGGGTGGTGGCGGTTCAGGCCGGGGCCGGTCGCCGCGTGGTCACCGCCGAGTCGTGTACCGGCGGATTGATCGCCGGCTGCCTGACCGCGATTGCCGGCTCGTCGGCGGTGGTGGAGCGGGGCTACGTCACCTACTCCAACCAGGCCAAGGAACAGGACCTGGGGGTGGCCGCGGCAACCCTGGCCACATACGGCGCCGTCAGCGCCGAAACCGCAGCCGCAATGGCGCTGGGGGCGCTGGACCGCTCGCCTGCCGAACTGGCGGTGGCGGTGACCGGTATTGCCGGTCCGGGCGGCGGTTCCCCGGAAAAGCCGGTGGGGCTGGTCTATCTGGCGCTGGCCTGCCGCGGCGCCGGGGCGCCCCAGGTGGAGCGTCATTGCTTTTCCGGCGACCGCGGCGCGGTGCGTTACGCCACCGTCCGTCGGGCGCTGGAACTGCTGCTGACGGCGGGGTGAGACCGGCGCCTGTGGGGGCTTTTGTCCCGTAGGCGCCAAATTTTGTCGGCTCTGCCCACACCGGCAAAGGGGCGGTCGGCCCTTTGAACCCGGGAGTTTTGGAGGTCAAGGAGGCGAGCCTCCTTGCGGGTGCAGGGCAGAGCCCTGCAAAATCAAGACAAGTGCCCTATCCTGGCGCCTATGGGTAAAAGCCCCCCTGGCGCTATTCTTTTCGCGCCCGGGCAGCGGAAATGGTGATGGCCAGATCGGCGGCCAGCTCGTCCACCTGCTCGGACATGATGCGGACCTGATCCTCGGTTCCCGTAACCGGCGCAGTTCCGATGTGGCGGCTGCGGTCGTGGAGCGAGCGCAGGCCGGGGCGACGGACCTCCCAGCTTGCGGTCAGGACCACCCGTCCGGTGGCGTCGGGCTCGAAGGTTTCCAGGTCCACCGGCACCTCCAGGTCGGCCGGGCCGGCGCGTTCGGAACCGGACGTGACCCAGACGGTGGCGCCCAGCCTGCGGGCCAGATCGGCGGCCAGCACCCGTTGCAGCCCGGCACGCAGGGATTCCGCCCACCGTTCGTTGTCGGCAACCGCCAGCCGGTTGTCCGAGGCGCGGTGGACGATATCGGTGCGGTCCAGGTAATCGGGCACCGTCACCGGTCCCAGCGCCACCACCAGCGGCGCCGGGACCGGTGACGGTGCCGGGTCGGTGGCCTTGAGCACGTAAAGGGTGGGCGGCGGCACCGTGGCGCACCCGGCTCCGGCCAGAACCGCGGTGAGGGCCAGCAATGGCAGGCGGGGAGTTCTCATCGGGAGGACCTTCCCATCACGAGGGCATTGGGGTTGCGGTCGACCTGGTCTGCGAACGATCGTAGCGACCCGGAGGCGGCGGCGAGGTTGTGGAGCAGGCTTTGGGCATCCTGGATCATCGTCGAACGCGGCGAGATCACCGCGTGGATATCGCCCAGCGTCGCCTGAAGCTCGGCCAGCGTCCGGTCAGCCGCAAGCAGCGTGGTGTGAACGTCGCCGGCGATCTGGGCCGTTCGCTGGTCGGTGGCGGCCAGCAGTCGCTCGGCCGCGGTCAGGGTCGCGGCCAGTTGTGGTTGCAAGGCGCTGATCAGGGCGTCGGCATGCTCGGTGGCCCGGTGTGCGGCCTCGGCGGTGGCGCGGCTTTCGCTGGCGATGCGGCCGGCATCGGCCTGGACCGAGGCCACGGTTTCCGCCGCGGCCTTGCTGGCTTTTTCGAGGTTCTCCAGAATCTCGTGGGATTCCGGGGCCGAGACCAGCTCGTTGACCGAACGCAGGGCCGAGGCGGCGCTGTTGGCCAGTTCCGGCAGGTTGCTGAGGGTGTTTTTCATGGCATTGATTCCGCCCTCGGCTTCGGGAATTTCGGGCAGACCGAGGTCGATGCCGGTGGACGAGACCTTGGTCGGGTCGTGATAATCAAGTTCAATTGCAAGTTGTCCTGTAATCAGGCTCTGCATGACCAGGGTGGCGCCAAGCCCGTTGATCTTCGTTCTCTCCGTGAATTTAGCCGTATCGCTACCGCCGATCATCGTGACCCGTTGGGGGTCAAACTCCATGATCACGGGAATTTGCGCGGTACCGTTGGTGGAGTTGGTCTGAAGCAAAATCTTGAGCACCGAGCCCACGCCGACCCCGCGGAAGGTGACCGGAGCCCCCACCACCAGGCCCGCCACCGATCCGTGAAAGAAGGTTACGGCGCGGGGGCGGTGTTCGAAATAGCTGCGGCTGCCAAAGGCGACCAGTCCGGCCACCACCAGCAGGATCGCGCCAAGGACGAACAGGCCGGTGGTCCGGGGGTTGGGTTGGCTCATGATCGTCGTTCTCCCCTAAAGTGCCCCGATGCCGGCTGCGCCGCTGCCGCGGTTCAGGAAATCCCGGACCAGGGCATGCTCGCAGTGCTGGCGGAGCGTCTTCGGCGGTCCCCAGGCGATGGCGGTCCGGGTTTCGGAATCCAGGAACACGCTGTCGTCGGCAATGGCGAAGATGCTGGCCAGTTCGTGGGTCACGACCACGATGGTCGTGCCGAGACTGTCGCGCAATTCCAGCAACAGCCGGTCGAGCCGATGGGAACTCAGCGGGTCCAGGCCCGCCGAAGGCTCGTCGAAGAACAGGATGGCCGGGTCAAGGGCCATGGCGCGGGCGAGGCCGGCGCGCTTGCGCATGCCGCCGCTGATTTCGGCGGGCAGGTAGTCCTCAAAGCCGCGCAATCCGACCAGCGACAGCTTGTATGACGCCAGTGTGGTGATTTCGCGCGGCGACAGCCCGGTATAGAGGCCGAGGGGCAGCGCCACGTTCTCGGCCAGGGTCATCGAACTCCACAGCGCACCACCCTGGAACAGAATGCCGAAACGCTGGCGGAGCGCGGTTTGCCGGTTGTCGTCGGCGTCCCAGTAGCTTTCGCCGTCATAGCAGATGCGGCCCGCCGCCGGTCGGATCAGCCCGATCATGTGCCGCAACAGCGTGCTCTTGCCGCAGCCGCTGCCGCCCATGATCACGAAGATGCGGCCCGGCGCAACCCGGAAGCTGACGTTCCGCTGGACCACGTAGCTGCCGAAAACCATATCGAGGTGTTCAACGGAGATTCCGGTGGAGTCCGGGGGCGCGGTCATAGCCCGTAAATCTCCAGCAACACCGCAAAGATCGCGTCGGTGATGATGATATAAAGAATCCCCGTGACCACCGCCGAGGTGGTGGCCTCGCCCACCGCGGCGGCGCTGCGCCCGCAGCGGATGCCGCGCATGCAGCCGGCGATGGCAACCAGCGCACCGAACACCACACTTTTGCCCAGCCCGATCATGAACTGGATGGGGTGGAGCGCATGCTGGGTTTGCTGCCAGTATTCGGTGGGCGACAGGTCAAGGACCGTGGTGCCGATCAGCATGCCGCCGGCCAGTCCGACGCCGCAGGCATAAAAATACAGCAACGGCATCATCAGGGCCAGCCCGATGACCCGGGGCAGCACCAGGAAGTCGATGGGCGAGATGCCGAGCGTGATCAGGGCGTCCACCTCCTCATTGGCCTGCATGGTGCCGATGCGGGCGGCAAAGGCGGCGCCGGTCTTGCCGGCGATCACGATCCCGGTCATCACCGCCGCCATCTCCCGGGCCATGGCCAGGCCGACCAGATCGGCCACATAGATGCCGGCACCGAAGCGACGCAGCTGCACGGCGCCGATGAAGGCCAGGATCATCCCGATCAGACCGCCGATCACGGTGACGATCAGCAGAGACCGCGGGCCGGACTCCTCCAGAACCTCCAGCACGTCGCGCCAGCGAAGGCGCGCCCGGCCGGTAAACAGACGGCCAAAGGACAGGGCCAGTTCGCCGTAGAACTGAATCTGGCTGTTGACCTCGCGCGCCGCCGCCAGTGCCTTCGATCCCACCCGGTCAATTCTCGCCACCGATTCGGTGACATGCCCGGTGCCGGCCTGCTCCGGTACCGCCCGGGCCAGCGCCACCAGCGCCGAGATGCCGGCGTCGACTCCGGAGACGTCGAAGCGGACACCGGCGGCGGCGGCCAGATCATGGAGCGCGGTCAGATAAACCATCAGCGCGCTGTCCGCCCGCTCCAGGCCCTCGCACCGGACCGCGAGGGTGTCGATGCCGCCGGCGCCCAACGCCTCCCCGACCGTCGCCGGGTCGGTCAGGCCGTCGCTCAGCGCCCATACGCCACCCACCGCCAACCGCAACACCGGGCCGGCCGGTTCCATCCGGATCAGGCGCCGGGTCCCGGCCTCGTCCTTCCCAGTCTTCATGGCCCGGCCACGTCGGTTGTTCGATCGTTGTCGCTTCGGGGCGGTGGCCTGATCGAAGGCCATGGTCACGATGATGGCGCGGATCATAGCCGCTTTCGTCTGGATCGGAGAGCGCCTTTTTCGTTAATCGCCGGACGGAAACGGATCAGCGTTCCATGAACGCAAGCCGTGGGGGTCCGGGGCTGTCACGGCCCGGGGGGGGCAGGGTCCCATTGGGGCACTCTTTCGGCGCGCCGGTATCAGAAGCCGCTGAGCACGACTTTGCCGATGCCCCTGCCGGCTTCGAGGGTGGCGTGGGCGCGCTTCAGGGTTGCGGCGTTGATGGCGCCGTAGTTGTCCCGAAGCGTGGTCCTGAGGACCCCGCTGTCCACCAGTGCCGAGACTTCGCTCAGGATGCGATGCTGCCCGGCGATGTCCGGGGTCGCGAAGAGCGAGCGGGTGAACATCAGCTCCCAATGCACCGCGAGGCTCTTGCGTTTGAACGGCGCGATGTCGAAGGTTGCGGGATCGTCGATCAGGGCGAGCGCCCCTTGGGGCGCCAGGGCTTCGACGATGGCGAGTCGATGGTGGTCGCTGGCGGTCAGCCCCGCCACGTAGCGCACCGCGGGAATGCCGATCTCCTTCAGACCCTCGTTGAGGGGCCGACGGTGGTCGATGACGTGATGCGCCCCCATCTCCGTCGCCCAGGCGGTGGTTTCCGGCCGTGACGCCGTGGCGATGACGGTAAGTCCGGTCAGCCGACGGGCAATCTGGATCAGGATCGAGCCAACGCCGCCGGCGCCGTTGACGATCAGGAGGGCGTCGTCAGTGGTCTTCCTACCGTAGGGCACGCCGAGGCGGTCGAAAAGCAATTCCCACGCGGTCAGAGAGGTCAACGGCAGCGCCGCCGCTTCGGCAAAGGAAAGCGACGCCGGCTTGCGGCCGACGATGCGTTCGTCGACGGTGTGGAATTCGGCATTGGTCCCCGGCCGGTCGATGGCCCCGGCGTAGAACACCGTATCGCCGGTCCTGAACAGCCGAACCTCGGAGCCGACCGCGACGACCGTACCGGCGGCGTCGAAGCCGAGCAGCCTGGCCGTGCCGGCAGGCGGCGTCGTGCCGGCGCGGAGCTTGACATCCACCGGGTTGACCGAAACCGCCTCCACCTTGACCAGGAGGTCGCGTGGGCCGGGCTCCGGCCGGGCAATCTCAATGTCGACCAGCGACTGAGCATCGTCAATGGGCAGGGGTTTGTAGAAACCGATCGCTTTCATGACCACCTCCGGCAGTTTCCATCAAGGCGGCATTGTGCCTGACCCGGCTCAGGCGGACAACTTTTCACGCGGCTATTGTGACCGCCACGTAGACGCCGAAGTTGCGCTGAACCTCCGCCGCCGGGACGATCATGATGGAGGGCTCCCGTGTCCCGTGCCGCTGACCGATGGCTCATAATATGCCCGATGCCGGGGCGACTGTCGAGATTGGCTCTGGCACGACCCCGCCGGAAGCGCCTACACTTGCATGCGGTGATGGCGGTCGTGGACAGGGTGGACAACGGTGGTTGCGCGGGTGCGGACGGTGGCGTTCCAGGGCATTGAGGTGCTGGACATTGATGTCCAGGTGCAGATGTCCGGGGGCATCGTCGCGTTCAACGTGGTCGGCCTGCCCGACAAGGCGGTGGCCGAGAGCCGGGAGCGGGTTCGGGCCTCGCTGCATGCGCTGGGGCTGGGGTTGCCGCCCAAACGGATTACCGTGAACCTCGCCCCGGCCGACGTGTTGAAGGAGGGCAGCCACTTCGACCTGCCCATCGCGCTGGGGCTGCTGACCGTGATGGGGGTGCTGCCGGGGGACGAAATCGCCCGCTATGTGGCGTTGGGCGAACTGGCGCTGGATGGGGCGCTGACCGCGGTGGCGGGCGTGTTGCCGGCGGCGGTTGCCGCCGTGGCCCAGGAGCGCGGCATCATCTGCCCCGCCGCCTGCGGCGGCGAGGCGGCGTGGGCCGGCGACCTGGAGGTGCTGGCGCCGCCCAACCTGCTCGCCCTGATCAACCACTTCAAGGGAACCCAGGTGCTGGCGGCGCCGGCGGCACGGCTGGAGGAACCCGGCGGCGAGGCCCCGGACCTGCGCGATGTCAAGGGCCAGGAAACCGCCAAACGGGCGCTGGAGGTGGCGGCGGCGGGCGCTCACAACCTGCTGATGGTGGGTCCCCCCGGTTCGGGCAAGTCGATGCTGGCGGCCCGCCTGCCCGGGCTGCTGCCGGCGCTGGCCCCGGCCGAGGCGCTGGAAGTCTCGATGATTCACAGCGTTTCGGGCCTGCTCGAGGACGGCCGGCTGTTGCGCCGCCGGCCGTTCCGCGACCCGCACCATTCCGCTTCGCTGCCGGCGCTGGTCGGCGGCGGCAGCCGCGCCCGGCCGGGAGAAATTTCCCTGGCCCATCAGGGGGTGCTGTTCCTGGATGAATTGCCCGAATTCCCGCGCCAGACCCTGGAGGCGCTCCGACAGCCCCTCGAAACCGGCCGGGCCACGGTCGCGCGGGCCAACCATCACGTCACCTATCCGGCCCGGGTCCAACTGGTGGCGGCGATGAACCCCTGCCGTTGCGGCCATCTGGATGATCCCGCCCAGGCCTGCGCCCGCGCGCCCAAATGCGCCGCCGATTATCAGGCGAAAATCTCGGGGCCGTTGTTCGACCGCATCGACTGCCACATCGAGGTGCCGGCGGTCAGCCCGGCCGATCTCAGCCTGCCGCCGCCGGCCGAGGGCAGTGCCGAGGTTGCCGCCCGGGTGGCCCGGGCGCGGGCGGTTCAGACCGACCGCTACCGGCCGGTCACCGGCGGCAGCGCCATCCTGCGGACCCTGCGCGCCGATGGCCGGCCTCCGGTCCGAACCAATGCCGATGCCGACGGCGAACTGTTGGAACAGGTGGCGGCGCCGGACCAGTCCGGCCGGGACCTGCTGACCAGGGCCGCCGAACGCCTGCACCTGTCGGCGCGCGGCTATCATCGGGTGCTGCGGGTGGCCCGGACTCTGGCCGATCTGGACGGCACCGACGCCGTCCGCCGCCTCCACGTCGCCGAAGCCCTGAGCTATCGCCGGATTGCGCCCAACCGCTGAGCGGCTGACCAGGAATGCCCGTCCGGCTCGGTTTTGAACGAAGGAACCCAATGTTTCCAAAGGGCATTCTTTGGCAGACCGGAGTGTCTGTCACACTCTGAGGCAATGTCGTCCGAGTCGCGGGCGGCTACTCGAGTCGCTCGTTGGGATAGACCCCCCACAGTTCCTCCTGCCTGAGCCAGCCGTGATAGCCACCGGCATCGATCTCGCACCAGTTGTCCCGGCAGAGCAGCAACTGGCCGATCACCCCGGTCTCGGCCTGGGCCACGGGACGGCCGGCGGGCGTCGGGTCGTGGCGCAGAGTCCGGGTTCCGCCGACGACGATGACCGAACGCTTGGCCGAGAGCATTCCCTGTAATACCCAGCCCTCGGTGCCGTCACGGTCGCGGATGCGCCGCCACGTATCGAATTCGGCGACAACCTCCACCGGCATGCCGCGCCGTGAGAACACCCACTCGATAGGGTATTTGGTGGACGGCCCGGAATGGGCGTTGACCTCGTTGGACCGGATCGAGACGAATCGGGGGACCGGCAAGCCGCTGGTCTTGATGGCGCTTTGACCCGGACTGCCGCCGCCGGCGGCCGGGGCCTCGTCCGGGGCGGCCGAGCCGTCCTCGGCGCGCCCGGCCGGTGCGACCGCGACCAGCAGCAACAGGGCCAGACCCCAGATGCCGGTGGCGCGGGCCGACGCGCGGCGGACCCCGACCCGTCCCTGTTTGTGTCCGATCATGGCCCGTCCAATCATCGCCACAGCCTGCCCCGGGGCGGCCTCGCGGCCTATCACCCGGCGGCCGGCAGGCCTGTAACATACCGCCGGATGCTGTCATATAATGGGTGTGTGCCGGTCCCGGTCAAGGTCGACGGCGCCATCGCCCCGGGGAGCGCGGATACGCGCTTCTGGACAAGGCGGCGCTTTGCTTGGTATGGCATGAGCACACCTTATACAGAGGGTTACCGGATGCCTGAGAAGAAGAAAACCCTGGTCGTGGTCACTCGAAAACTCCCGGATGTCATCGAGACCCGGATGATGGAGCTGTTCGATACGCGGCTTAATCAGGACGACACGCCGATGACCCAGCTCGAGCTGATCGAGGCGGTCAAGGTGGCCGAGGTGCTGGTTCCCACCGTCACCGATCGCATCGACGCCCGGGTCCTGTCCCAGGCCGGACCGCAACTCCGTCTGATCGCCTCTTTTGGCACCGGTGTCGACCACATCGACCTGAAAACCGCCCGGCAACGGGGCATTACCGTTACCAATACCCCGGGAGTGCTGACCGACGACACCGCCGACATCGCGATGACCCTGATTCTGGCGGTGGCCCGACGCCTGGGCGAAGGCGAGCGGCAGGTCCGCGCCGGTCAGTGGAAGGGTTGGGGACCGACCACCATGCTCGGCCACCGGCTTTGGGGCAAGCGGTTGGGGGTGATCGGCCTTGGCCGGATCGGACAGGCGCTGGCCCGCCGGGCCCGCGGCTTCGGCCTGTCAATTCATTACCATAATCGTCGGCGCGTCCATCTCGATATCGAAAACGAACTTGAGGCGACCTATTGGGAAAGCCTCGACCAGATGCTGATGCGGATGGACATGATCTCGGTGAACTGTCCCCATACGCCGGCGACCTTCCATTTGCTGTCGGCGCGCCGGCTGCAACTGCTGCGGCCGCACTGCATCATCGTCAATACTTCGCGCGGCGAGATCATCGACGAGAATGCACTGACCCGCATGCTGGAGCGGGGCGAACTGGCCGGTGCCGGCCTTGATGTGTTCGAACACGAGCCGGCGGTCAATCCCAGGTTGCTGGGACTCGACAACGTCGTGCTGCTGCCCCATATGGGCTCGGCCACCATTGAGGGCCGGATCGACATGGGAGAAAAGGTGATCATCAATATCAAGACCTTCTCCGACGGCCACGCGCCGCCGGACCGGGTTCTGGAGGCGATGCTCTGAGGCCGGCGAGCGGAATGACGGTCCTGGACCGGCCCTGAGCGGCTGACAACGAATGCCCGCGGTACCGTGGGCTCTGCCCACACCCGCAANNGCAGAGCCCTGCAAAATCAAGACAATAGCGATATCCTGGCGGCTATCGGGCGGGGGGCTGATGGTGTCCGGTTGGCCCCAGGTGGACCTTTTGCTTTTCAAAAGCGTAATGCGGCCTTAAAACAGAAGTGCCCGGCCATCGGATCAGGGGCAGGTCCATTGAAAACAGACGGGCAGATTCGCTTGCATTGTACCGTCGGAGTTGGCCGGGAAAGCTCTCATTGAAAACGAACCAAGGAAAATGTGATGAAGAATGCTTTTGTCGCCGCAATCCTGGCGGCGCTGATCGGTTTGGTTGTTCCTGGCGGGGCAGCCTTTGCTGAGGGCAAGCAGGACTTTACCCTTGTCAATCAAACCGGGTATCGGATCGATAAGGTGTACGTTTCCCCCACCGCCAGTAACGACTGGGAAGAGGATGTCCTCGGACGCGATGTCCTCGACGATGGCGAAAGCGTGGATATTACCTTCCACCGCGACACCCCGGGCTGTAAGTGGGACCTCAAGGTCGTCTACGCCGATGACGACAGCTCGGCGGTCTGGTCCGGCTTTGACATCTGCACGATCACGAAGATCACTATCCACTACAACAAGAAGACCGATACCACCAGCGCCACCACCGAGTAATCGGGCGTTGAGGGTGTCGTCTTGCTAGAGCCCGGTTCGCGGCGGAGGGACTGACGCCGCGAACCGCTTTGGTCTTCTACCGGCGTTGCCCGGGAGCCGCCGGGGCTCCTGGGTGGCGCTGTGGCGGGTGTGACCCGATATACGCCCGCAAACGTCACGGGTTCAAAGGGCCGACCGGCCTTTTGCGGGTGTGGGCGGAGCCCACGAAGCGGCCTCAGATTGAGTCCCTCCCCCGCACGGCGGGAGAGGGGGACTCTGGTCGTCCTTGGCGTGTGCCGGGATCAGACGGCCTTGAGTATCGCTTCGGCGCTGGTCAGTTCGAAGGTGCCGGGCTTGTCCACCGCGAGCGACGTGACCACCCCATCTTCGGCCACCAGGGCGAACCGCTGGGCGCGGGTGCCAAGGCCATGACCGCTGGCGTCAAGCTCCAGACCCAGTTCCCGGGTCAGGGCGCCGTTGCCGTCGGGCAGCAGGAACACGGCGTCGCCGACCTTCTGGTCCTGGCCCCAGGCCTTCATCACGAACGGGTCATTGACCGCAAGGCAGACGATCTGCGCCACGCCCTTGGCCTTGAAGTCCTCGGCGTGCTGGACGAATCCGGGAAGGTGCCTGGCCGAGCAGACCGGAGTAAACGCCCCGGGGACGGCAAACAGCACCACCTTGCGGCCCTTGAACAGGGTGTCGGTGGAAATCTCCTGCATGCCGGCATCGGTCAGATACTTGAGCGTGACCGACGGAATGACATCACCTGCCTTGATCGTCATACCCTTACCTCTTCCCCTGAGTGAAAAAGAACGCGAGATACGCGCAGACCCGCCGCCCGCCCGCATTCCGCCGCGGCGCCGCAATCGGGTCCCTGGGCCGAGTATATAGGACCGACGCGCTCAGGGGCGAGCCTCCGGTGTCGGACGTCCGGCGGCGGCCGTCAGCCCGTCCAGCACCGCAGAAACGCTGAGCAGTTCGGGCAGGACGAGACCGCCGGGGGCGGCCGGGCCATAAATCACGTTGAAGGGAATGCCGTAACGGCCAAAGCTGGCGAGGTAGCCGGTGATCTCCGGGTTGGGACGGGTCCAGTCGGCGCGCATTGCCACCACCGCGTCAGCGGCGCCGAACAGCCGTTGCGCCACTTCGGGGCGGTCGAGAACCAGCCGCTGGTTGGCCTGACAGGTCAAACACCAGTCGGCGGTCACGTCGACGAACACCACCCGGCCGGTGGCGACGGTCCGGCCGATCGACGCCAGGTCGAAGGCGTGCCAGCGGCCGGAGTCCGCCGGGATTGCCGGCAATCCCGGACTTCCGGCGGCCGGCGCGTCCAGGATCCGAGGCGCTCCGATGGCGGCCAGCGCCAGCGTCACCGCCATGGCCACGGCCGCCGGGCGCAGCCGGGCGGGCAGGCGCGGCCGGATCGCCAGTACCACCACGAGACCGCCGGTGAGCCCGCCCACCGCCAGCGCGGCAGCCAGACTGCGGCCGGCGAGCAGCCACAGCAGCCACAGCGCGGTCGCCGCCAGGGCGAGGCTCAGCAACCGCCGCAAGCCGATCATCCAACGCCCGGGTCGGGGCAGGGCGGTGGCCAGCCGCGGGAATGCCGCCACGGTGAGATAGGGCAGGGCCAACCCGATTCCCAGCATCAGAAACACCGCGAAAATCTCTGCCGGACCCCGGGCCAGGGCAAAGCCGATGGCGGTGCCGAGGAATGGCGCCGTGCATGGCGTCGCCAGCAAGGTGGCAAAGGCGCCGGTGACGAACGGGCCGGCCAGCGGTCCGTGACCGTCGGGCCGGGCCGCGGCGTCGGCGACGAACCGGGGCAGCGGAATCTCGAAAACATCCCAAAGATTGCAGGCGAACAGGGAGACCACCACCGCCATTCCGGCCAGGAAGGCCGGCTGCTGGAACTGGAGGCCCCAACCGACCGCGGTGCCGGCGGCCTTGAGGGCGACCATCACCCCGGCCAGCGCCAGGAAAGAGGCCAGAATGCCGGCGGCGGTGGCAAGGAACCCGGCGCGCACCATTCGGGGGCTGCCGCCGCCGTGGGAGACCACCGCCAGCAGCTTCATGGACAGCACCGGCAGCACACAGGGCATCAGGTTGAGAATCAGGCCGCCGAGCAACGCCAGGGCCAGGGCCACGGGCATGGTCGGCACCGGGACCGTGGCGGCGGCGGGGCGGGAGGCCGTATCCGGGGGTGAGGCCGGGGACGCCGTCGGGGCAACGGCAGGCGGCGCGACGGTGGTGGTGGCCTCCAGCGTCCTTTCGCCATCGACCAGTGTAACCGTAACGGCGGCGCCCACCGGCGGCGGTGCCGCCGACGCCCCGGCGTCAGGGGGCGGCGGCGGAACGAGACGGGCGAGCAGGTGGCGCCCGTCCCGGTCCAGGCTCACCACCGGCGCGGTGAAGACCTGGGGCGGCGTGCTCTCCAGGAACAGATCCGGGGCATGGAACGGCTCGCGGGCGGTGGCCTCGACCTCCAGGGCTGGGGTGCCGCCGCTGTCGGTGGCGCGCACCGCGACCAGGGCCAGCCCGGCGGCGGTGCCGTCGCCCGGCACCCGTTGAACGTAGCGGCCGATCAGCGCCGCTTCGGCGGCCGGGGTCGCCGGTCCCAGCGGCACGGTCAGGCTCAGGTCGAAATGGGCCGGCACACAGATGTCGTGGCAGACCAGCAGGTCAACCGCGGCGCGGGCCTCCAACGGCTGCCGCCGATCGGTTCGTCGTGCGGTGATCGGCAACACCACCTCGTCTTCATAGCCGAAGGTCTCCAGGCCGAACTGGCTGAAGCGGACCGGTGCCGGCCAGGCGAGGGCGGCTCCGGCCAGATTGCCTGATCCCGACCAGTCGAGTTGCGGTGCGAGACCGGCGTCTCCGGGGAAACGCCAATAGGTCTTCCAGCCGGGCTTGAGGCGGATCTCCAGCCCGAGCGGTACCGTGGTGCCGTCGCCGGTCGCGGCCACCGCGGCCACCAGCCGGGCCGAAACGGCTTCGGCCCGGCCCCAATCGCCGGCCGCGGCCCATCCGGCGGCCGGGGCGAATGCCGGCACTCCCGCGGCGAACACCGTCACCACGCCGATCACCCTGGCGATAGCCTGCCAGAAGCCTGCCCACTGCTGCACCATGTTTCTCACGCCTTATACACGTCCTGGCACCGTCTCCGGTTCCTTCGTTTCCGGCGACCGGTTACCCCATATCATACCAGAGCGTCGCTCCCCAGAGCGCCGCCGGGGCAGGCCGCCGGACGAATGGCGTGGCCCGCCGCCGCCTGCGTGACCGACCATGATAGGGGTGGAAAATTTCTGTCACAGGTGCCAAACTCCGGTCGGGTCCCCCTATGATGTCATCGGCTAAGGGCGGGTCCGGTCCGGCGGTGGTTTGCACCGGAGGCCACCGTTTCAAGCAACAGGTTGCCGCGCATGCCTCATGCAAAGAAGACGCCGCAGTATTTGACCGGCCAATTGCTGATGGCCATGCCCGGCATGCCCGATCCGCGGTTCCAGCGCACCGTCATCTATATGTGTGCGCACAATGCCGAGGGGGCGATGGGGCTGGTGATCAACCGGCTGTTCGGTGTCATTACCTTCAGCGAGCTGCTGGAGCAACTGGAGATCCGGCCGACCAGGTCGGTGGCGGACCTTCGGGTTCATTACGGGGGTCCGGTCGAGTCCGGCCGCGGACTGGTTCTGCATTCCGCCGACTTCATCCGCGAAGGGACCATGATGGTCGACGACGACGTGGCCCTGACCGCGACCGTCGACATTCTGCGCGCCATCGCCGACGGGCGCGGCCCGCGCCACAGCCTGCTGGCGCTCGGCTATGCCGGCTGGGGTCCCGGGCAACTCGATGCCGAGTTGCAGGCCAACGGCTGGCTGACCGCCGAATCCGACGAGGCGTTGATGTTCGATCGCGACCTTGAGACCAAATGGGAGCGTTCCATCGCCAAGCTCGGGGTCAGGCTGTCGATGTTGTCGGGAGAGGCCGGCCACGCCTGACCGGGGCGACGCCCGCGCTATCCAACATCAAAAGAGATTTGATGCGGTGTCGAGAAGTGCGGACGGGTTTGGTGGCCCATTTTGGCGAATCGGTATTCGCTGAGCCGTTGGTTGCGATCGTCTGCGGAGTCGCCGGGCGGCGGTCGCGAGGGGGCCGGAGTCCCGTTTCGTCACAGGTCGGCTCCGCCCGTCGAGGCAGGCTGAGTCATCAATTGGCGCGATAGAATTCCAGGAGACGATCATGAGTGGCGAAAACGATGCGCGACTCGGACAAGTCGAACAAGATATCGCGGATATCAAACTCACGATGGCGGGCATGCCGGGCGCGGTCACCGACATCAAAAGCACGCTGGCGCAGATGCTGCCGATGCTGATTCGGATTGTCGAAGGGCAGGCGCGGCTTGAGGAGCGATTGGCCGGCTCGCTGCCTCCGGCCGAATTCCATGAGTTGCGCGGCCGGGTGGAAGAGATCAGCCGCCGCCTGCCGACGGCGTTGGCTTATCCGCAACCGGCGCAACGACAAAGCTGACGCGCAAGCCGACGCCGCGCTGCGGTTTGGGTTCGCCTCCGGGGGCCGGATGGGCTACAAACCGGCGGTAACTGGTTGCAGAGGGGACGGGCGCCATGGCGGCCTATCAGTATGTTTACGTCATGAAGGGGTTGAGCAAGATTTACCCCGGCGGCAAGAAGGTGCTGGAGAATATCTGGCTGTCGTTTCTGCCCGGGGTGAAGATCGGCGTGCTGGGGGCGAACGGCGCCGGTAAATCGACCCTGATGCGGATCATGGCCGGCCTCGACAAGGATTACGGCGGCGAGGCGTGGGTGGCCGAAGGGGCGACGGTGGGTTACCTGTCCCAGGAGCCGCAACTGGACCCGACCAAGACGGTGCAGGAGAATGTGCTTGATGCGCTGGCGGCGACCAAGGCGCTGCTTGACCGTTTCGAGGCCGTCAATGCCCGGTTGGGCGAGGTCGAAGACCCCGACGAGATGACCGCGCTGATCGACGAGCAGGCGGCCCTTCAGGAAAAGATCGACGCCGCTGACGCCTGGGACCTGGACCGCACCATCGAAATCGCCATGGACGCCCTGCGCTGTCCGCCGGGCGACGCCCAGGTGACGACGCTGTCGGGTGGCGAGCGGCGTCGCGTGGCCCTGTGCAAGCTGCTGCTGCAAAAGCCCGATCTGTTGCTGCTGGACGAGCCNNTGTTGCTGGACGAGCCGACCAACCATCTTGACGCCGAATCGGTGGCGTGGCTCGAGGAGCATCTGGAGAAGTACACCGGGACCGTGGTGCTGGTCACCCATGACCGCTACTTTCTGGACAATGTCACCGGCTGGATTCTGGAACTGGACCGCGGGCAGGGCATTCCCTACGAGGGCAATTACTCGTCCTGGCTCGACCAGAAGCAGAAGCGGTTGGCGCAGGAGGGCCGGCAGGAACAGGCGCGCCAGAAGACCCTGGCCTCGGAACTGGAATGGATTCGCCAGTCGCCCCGTGCCCGCCAGGTCAAGAGCAAGGCGCGTATCGCCGCTTATGAAACGCTGTTGGCCCAGAGCAAGGATCAGGCCGGCGGCGAAGCCCAGATTGTGATCCCGACCCCGCCGCGTCTCGGAACCCTGGTGATCGAGGCCGAGCACCTGCGCAAGGGCTTCGGGGATCGCCTGCTGATCGAAGACCTGAGCTTTCGCCTGCCGCCGGGCGGCATCGTGGGGGTGATCGGTCCCAACGGCGCCGGCAAGACCACCCTGTTTCGCATGATTACCGGCCAGGAACAGCCGGATGGCGGCGCCTTCCGGGTCGGCGACACGGTCAGCCTGGGCTATGTCGACCAGTCCCGCGACTCGTTGGCACCCAACCGGACGGTCTGGGAGGAAATCTCCGACGGTCTTGACGTGGTTGAACTGGGCAAGAAGTCGATGCCGTCCCGGGCCTATGTCTCGGCCTTCAACTTCCGGGGCTCGGACCAACAGAAAAAGGTCGGCCAGCTTTCGGGCGGCGAGCGCAATCGGGTCCATCTGGCCAAGATGCTCAAGTCGGGGGCCAATGTGTTGCTGCTCGACGAGCCGACCAACGATCTGGACGTGGATACCCTTCGCGCCCTGGAAGATGCGCTGACCGCTTTCCCCGGTTGCGCGGTGGTGATCAGCCACGATCGCTGGTTCCTCGATCGCATCGCCACCCATATTCTGGCCTTCGAAGGGGAAAGCCAGGTGGTCTGGTTCGAGGGCAATTACCAGGATTACGAGGTCGATCGACACCGCCGCCTCGGGACCGATGCCGACCAGCCCCACCGCATCCACTACAAGCCGCTGGTGCGCTCGTGATCGGGCGGACGGCATCCGTGTGGTTCCGACGTTTGCCCGCTGCCCCGGTGGGGGGCAAATGTCGGGTCCGGGCGGGTGTCGGTGCGCCGACCCTTGCTCTCGTGCTGATTCTGGCGGCCGGGGTGCCGTCTTTGGCCCGGGCCGACTGCACCGACAATGCCGCGCCCAAGGTAAAGTGGCACCGCTGCCTTCAGGATGATCGTGATCTTAGCAAGGTCAATCTCAGCGACGCCGAACTCCGGGAGGCGACCTTTCTGCGTTCGGACCTCAGCGGGGCCATTCTGGCCCGGGCCGATGCCTACCGGGCCAAGTTCTTCAGTGCCCGAATGGTCGGGGCGGTGCTGGACGGGACCCGGTTGCTGGATGCCGATTTTACCCGCGCCGACCTGACCGGGGCGTCGCTACGGGGTGCGGATCTGCGCGGTGCCAAGTTCGACAACGCCAACCTCAGCGGGGCCAACCTGACCGGCGCGCGCCTGGAACGGTCGGACCTGCGCGACGCGGTATTGGCCGGGGCAACCTGGGTCGACGGCACCCGTATCTGCGCCCCGGCGTCGATCGGGCAGTGCAACTGATCGGTGCCGTCGGATTGAATTTTGCGGGGGCTGTGCCCCGTACCCGCAACGAGGTTCTCCTCCTTGACCCCATGACGTCACGGGTTCAAAGGGCCGACCGGCCCTTTGCGGGCGTGGGCAGAGCCCACAAAATCGTTTCCTTTCAACGACCTCCAGCCCTGCTACTCTTCGTCCTCGGTCCCCAGCGGGACGGGGCGCGAGGGTGCCGGGTGCGCCGGCGGCGATAATTTCGGCGACTTGACTTCCAGGGTGACGGCACCGTTTTGGGGTGGGCCGCTCACGCTCATCCGGTCTTGAAGCCCATGGGCCTGGATGGCGCGCACCAGCGCCTCGTAGATCGGCAGGTCAGGGTCCGGTCCGGGCGGCGGCGCGTTTGCCGCCGGCGGGAAGGTCGCCGTGGTCGGTGGCGGGGTCGTTCCGGTTCCGGTCGGTGCCCCCGAGGCGGATGGCGTCGGCGTGGCGGGTGTCCCCGCCCCTGCCCCTGCGGTGGGTGGCGTTGGTGTGGCCGGTGCGCCGGCGGCTGGCGGGGACGGCGTGGTTGCGGTTCCGATTCCGATGGCTGGCGGCGTTGGCGTCGTCGCCGGTGCTCCGCCAGCCGGCGGCTTCGATGGCGTTGCGGCTCCGGTGGCGGGTGGCGTCGAGGTGGCCGGCGCTCCGCCAGCCGGCGGCTTCGATGGCGTTGCGGCTCCGGTGGCGGGNNGGGGAGGGCCGTTGGTGCGGGCGGCAACGCGGCCGAGGACGGCGGCGGCGAGTCAGGCGGTGGCGCACCGCCATCTTCGGCAGGTGGCGCGGAAGAGGGCGAAGCCCCTTCGGGCGGTGGGGTCTTGGTGGTGGGTCCGACGCCCGGCGATCCTGGCCGTGACGGTGGCGGTTGCTGGGGCGGCTCCACCATTCCCGGTCGCCAATCCCGGAAGCAGTCGATGAAGATCGGATCGCGGCAGGTGCGCAGAACCTCGCGCGCCGGCGGCGCCATGACTCCGGACTCCCCTGGCGGTGGCGGTGCGGGCGCGGTCGCCGGAAGCTGTTGCGCCGGCGCCGGGAGCGACGCCAGAAGCAGGGGCATAAGCCGGAACAACGCCGCGCGCATCTCTTACCTTCCCCGGCGTACCGCCGCCGCCCCGGGGAGCGGGACGGCGCCAACGCCCCGGTTCGCCAGCCCGGGGTTTTACCCCATCACCCACCCCAATCCGGTCGGTGCGAGAGGCATATCGGTGTTCCCGGTCGCCAGCACCACCGGCAACCGGCATAACGCACCTGCGGCATTCTAGCACTTGACTTCGTCGTCACCA
>PLTC01000116.1 GCA_003165295.1 Rhodospirillales bacterium
CACCGGCGAAGCCGGAGTCCAGCCGAAACCTGCCGCCCCCGATCATGAAAAACCTGCCGACCACCCCAAGCCGGTTGATCACGAAAAGCCGGTCAAACCGATGACGGTGGCCTCGGCAATCCCGCCCGGCGCGCTGCTGGCGACGCCGAAGCCGGCGGCGGCGCTGCCCGCCACCGGCGGGACCGTGGAAGGCGGCAGCGTCCACCTCCAACTGGCCTCGGTTCGCTCCGAAGCCGAGGCCCGGGAGGAGTGGCGGCGCCTCGAAGGGCGGTACCACGACCTGCTGGGTGGCCTTTCGCCCTCGGTGGTCAAGGCCGACCTGGGGGAGCGGGGAATCTATTACCGCCTCCGCGCCGGCCCCCTGGACGAAGCCCGCGCCCATGCCCTGTGCGAGCAACTCAAGAGCCAGAATGTCGGGTGCCAGCTTGCCCGGCACTGATCCCCGCCGGATCGGCGCCGCCACCGGAGCCCCCACCGGAGCCGCTGACGCGGCCGTGCGTGCTGCGGCTGTGCGCGCCGTGGTCTTCGGCTGTGCCGGCACCCGCCTCGCCGGCGAAGAGCGCGCCTTCTTCCGCGACTCGCAACCGCTCGGTTTCATTCTGTTCCGCCGCAATGTCGGCTCCCCCGAGCAGGTCCGGGCACTGGTCCGGGAGTTGCGCACCGCGGTCGGCCGCGATGACGCGCCGGTGCTGATCGACCAGGAGGGCGGCCGGGTGGCGCGGTTGCGCCCGCCCCACTGGCCAAACCACCCCCCGGCCCGGCTGATTGGCCGGCTGGCGGAACGGGCGCCGGCCGCCGGGCGGGAGGCGGCCTGGCTCAACGGCCGGCTGCTGGCGGCCATGCTGTTCGACCTGGGGATCACCGTCGACTGCGCCCCGGTGTGCGACGTGCCGGTGCCGCACGCCCATGACGTGATCGGGGACCGCGCCTTCGGCGGCGACCCGCTGCTCGTGACCGAACTGGCCCGCGCCACCTGCAACGGCTTTCTCGCCGGCGGGGTGTTGCCGGTGATCAAGCATATTCCCGGACACGGCCGGGCGTTTGCCGACAGCCACCGGGAGCTGCCGGTGGTCGATGCCACCGAGGGCACGCTGAACGCCACCGACTTCGTGCCGTTTCGCCGGCTGGCCGACCTGCCGCTGGGCATGGTCGCCCATGTGGTTTACCGGGCCATCGATCCCTACCGGCCGGCCAGCACCTCGCCCGCGGTGATCGCCGGGGTGGTGCGCGGCCGGCTGGGGTTTGACGGCCTGTTGTTCAGCGACGATCTGTCCATGGGTGCCCTCGACGGCGCGCCCGCCACCCGGGCGCGGGAGGTTCTCGCGGCCGGCTGCGACGTGGTGCTGCATTGCAACGGTCAGCTTGAGGAGATGCGCCAGATCGCCGCGGTGATCCCGCCGCTGGAGGCCGCCGGCGCGGCGCGCTGGCAGCGGGCCCGTGCGGCGTTGCGATCGCCCCAGCCGATGGTCGCCGCAGAGTTGCGGGCGCGCCTGGACCAGCTTTTGGGCATTTCGTCCCAGGGGCAGAGCATCGGCGACGATGACCCGACCGCGCACCTGCCCCTGGCCACGGCGCTGGCGGCGGGTGACTGGGAGTGACGGTTGCGCTCTGAATGTGAAAGACGCCCGGGTAATCCGGCTTGAAGGGCGGCCACTCTCGAACCGCGAATGATGGCGATGGAACAGGTTTTATTCACACTCTCGGTTCTGGCGCCGCCGGTGATCCTGGCCATCACCCTGCACGAGGCTGCCCATGGCTTCGTGGCATGGCGGCTGGGCGACGACACCGCCTGGCTGGCGGGCCGGGTGTCCTTCAACCCGTTGAAGCATATTGACCCGATCGGCACCATCATCCTGCCGGCGGTGATGGCGCTGTCCACCCATTTCCTGTTCGGCTGGGCAAAGCCGGTGCCGGTCAACTTCGGCCGTCTGGGCAATCCCAGGCGCGACATGGTGTGGGTGGCGCTGGCCGGTCCCGGCGTGAACCTGGCGCTGGCGCTGGTTTCGGCCGCCCTGTTCCACGGGCTGCCGTGGCTGCCGGCGTCGATGCAGGAGTGGGCGGTCACGACGCTCGCAATTTCGGTCCAGATCAACGTGATCCTGGCGCTGTTCAACATGATTCCGCTGCCGCCGCTGGACGGTGGCCGGGTGGCGGTGGGGCTGTTGCCGCTGGCGCTGGCCCGGCCGCTGGCCGCGGTGGAGCCTTACGGCATGGTCCTGTTGCTGTTCGTGCTGTTTTTGCTGCCGGTGGTGGGCAGCCAGTTCGGAATCAATCTCAACCTGTTGCCCCAGGTGCTGGGGCCGGCGGTGGCGACGGTCAGCCGGTTCATCGGCCGGCTGGTGGGGATCGACTGGCTGCCGGGGGCGGATTGAGGGGAAGGCGCCATGACCGCGGAGGCGTTTGTCGAGGACGTCCGGCCCGACGGACCGGCCACATCCGAGCAACTGGTGCTGGCGCTCGATGGCTTCGAGGGACCGATCGACCTGCTGCTGACCTTGGCCCGCGACCAGAAGGTCGACCTCACCCGGATTTCGATCCTGCAACTGGCCGACCAGTACCTGGAGTTCGTGGCCGCGGTGCGCCGGGTGCGGATCGAACTGGCCGCCGACTACCTGGTGATGGCGGCCTGGCTGGCCTACCTCAAGTCCCGGCTGCTGCTGCCCGAGCCCGAGGTGGCGGGGGAGGAGCCGGGCGGCGCCGAACTGGCGGCGGCGCTGGCCTTCCAGCTTCAGCGGCTGGAGGCCATGCGCGCGGCCGGGGCCAAACTGCTGGACCGGCCGCAACTCGGCCGCGACGTGTTTCCGCGCGGCGCCCCCGAGGGTCTGGAGGTCGAACGCACCGCGGTCTTCCAGGTGACGCTCTACGATCTGCTCAAGGCTTACGGCGACCACAAGCGGCGTGAGGAGTCGGCGGTGCTGACCATTCAACCGCTCGACCTGTATTCGATGGAGGAAGCGTTGCGGCGCCTGACCGAGGTGCTGGGCACCCTGCCCGACTGGGCAACCCTGGCGAGCTTCCTGCCCGAACGCCCCGACGGCTCCCTGCTCGGACGTTCGGCGCTGGCCGCAACCTTTGCCGCGACCCTGGAACTGGTCAAGGCCGGCCGGATCGAAGTGCGCCAGGACGGGGTCTTTGGCCAGATCTGGTTGCGCCGGGCGACGCCCCGGAGCGTCGGGTGACGCGAAGCGCCGCCGCCGTGATGGACACCATGACCGACGCCGCCGCCGAAACCGCCGCCGGGGGGGCCGAGGGGACCGCCGAAGGGACGTTTGAAACCGAGGAGGTGGCGGTCCCCGACCGCGAGCAGCAGGTGCGCCTGCTCGAGGCGCTGCTGTTCGCGGCGGCCGAGCCGCTGGACGAGGCGACGCTGGCGGCCCGGCTGGGTCACGGCGCGGATGTGCGTGGCCTGCTGGCGGAACTGACCGGCCGCTACGCCGGGCATGGGGTGGTGCTGGTGCGGATGGACCGGCGCTGGGCGTTTCGCACGGCACCCGACCTTGCGCCCCGGCTCCGGCTCCAGGAGGAGGTGCCCCGCAAGCTGTCCCGGGCCGCGGTCGAGACCCTGGCCATCATCGCCTACCACCAGCCGGTCACCCGGGGCGAAATCGAAGGCATCCGCGGGGTCGCCACCAGCAAGGGCACGCTTGACCTGTTGATGGAGAACGCCTGGATCAAGCCCGGCCTGCGCCGCGAGGCCCCGGGCCGACCGCTGACCTGGGTCACCACCGATCACTTCCTCGACCATTTCGGCCTGAGTTCGCTGCGCGACCTGCCCGGCGTCGAAGACCTGCGCGCCGCCGGCCTGCTCGACCCCCGACCGGTGCTGACCGCACTGCGGGAGGGCGGCGGCGGCGACAAGGGCGAATAAGCGTGCCGGACCCCTCGCCAGGGGCCGGCGGTCCGTGGTACCGGCTGCCCTTCCTGTTCCGTCGGCGGTGAGCGATGATCGCTCACCGTCCCCCCCCTTCCGGCCCCGGCCCGGCCCCGGCCCGGCCCCGTCCCGTCCCGAGTATCCCCGATGTCCCGTTTCGCGGTCAAAGTTGACGGCCTGACCAAACGTTTCGATGAGGTTACGGCGGTGGATGGCCTCAGCTTCACCGTCGATCAGGGGGCGGTGGTCGGGCTGCTGGGCGGCAACGGCGCCGGCAAGACCACCACTCTCGCGATTCTGCTCGGCTTGCTGCTGCCCAGTTCCGGCCTGGTCGAGGTCCTGGGCCATGACATGGCCCGCAACCGTCACCGGGCGCTGCCCCGCATGAATTTCTCGTCGCCCTATGTCGATCTTCCGGGACGGCTGTCGGTACTGGAAAATCTTCGGGTCTATGGTCATCTTTACGGAGTGCGCGGCGTCGACCGGCGCATCACCGAACTGGCCGGACGTTTCGATCTGACCGGCGTCCTCGGGCGTCCGACCGGCAGTCTGTCGGCGGGGCAGAAGACCCGGGTGGCGCTGGCCAAGGCGTTGCTCAACGAGCCGGACCTGCTGCTCCTCGACGAGCCCACCGCGTCCCTTGATCCCGACACCGCCGACTGGATCCGCAGCGGCCTCGAGTCGTATCAGCGGGCCAGCGGCGCCACCATCCTGCTGGCATCCCACAACATGGCCGAGGTCGAACGCCTGTGCGGCGACGTGCTGATGTTGCGCCGGGGCCGGCTGGTGGACCGCGGCGCCCCGGCCGCCCTGCTCGAGCGTTACGGCCGCACCACCCTGGAAGAGGTGTTCCTGGACATCGCCCGCCAACGCCGGGAGGGCCGGGACGCAGCCGGGTAGGGTCCGCTGTGGCGGGGGCGCAACGGTCCCGCGCTTTCGGGCGCGGAAAACCGCACTCCCGGCCGGCGCACCGTTGACCGGAGCGGTCAAAGCCGGTTCACTGGGGGCATGAGTATCCATGTCCCCTTTCGGAAATTGCTGCGGCAAACCGCGATTACGGCCATCGGACCGATCGTGTGGGCTTGCCTCGTGCTCTATTTTGCCTATTACGCCGTCTATGGGGATCGCGGGCTGATGGCCATGCGCCAGCTTCAGAACGAGGTGGAGCAGGCCAGGACCCAACTGGACACGGTTCACCAGGAGCGGGTGCGCCTGGAAAGCCGGACGGCGCTGTTGCGTCCCGACAATCTTGACCGCGACATGCTCGACGAGCGGGCGCGGCTGATGCTCAACTACAGCCATCCCGACGACATCATCATCATCCAGCCCCAGCGCACCGAGTTGCCGGCGGTGGCGAAGGATCGATAACCGACGGCGGATACGGGCCTGTATCATCGGCAGGGTGGGGCTTTGTTCCACTGTATCATCGACCGGGTGGGGCTTTGCCCCACTGTATCATCGGCAGGGTGGGGCTTTGCCCCACTGTATCATCGGCAGGGTGGGGCTTTGCCCCACTGGGGCCGGGATGGTGCGCGTGTCCCGGTTTTGCAGGGCTCTGCCCTGCACCCGCAAGGANNGAGGCTCGCCTCCTTGACCTCGTGACGTCATGGGTTCAAAGGGCCGCCCGGCCCTTTGCGGGTGTGGGCAGAGCCCACAAAGTTCTTTTCTTTCGATGGCCTGTCCTATCCTGGGGTCTTTGCGCGCGGCTCTATGCGCAACACCGGAGCAAGGGTTTCGATCATTTCGCCGCCATGCTCGAAGGACAATCGGCGAAGAGGCAGTCCATAGAGAGCGTAGAGATGGTCTTCATTCAGCATTTCTGCCGCAGCGCCACAGGCAAATTGACTCTCGCCCAGCATTAACAAGGCATCATCGGCAATTTCCAGGGCATGATGAGGATGATGAGTGGTAAAAATCACCGTCAACCCATCATTGTGGGACAGCCGCCGGATCCAATCAAGCACCAGAGCCTGATTTTTCAGGTCCAGGGCCGACGTCGGTTCGTCCAGGATCAGGATCTCGGGTTCGGAGGCGAGGGCCCGGGCAAAGATCACCATTTGCCGCTGCCCGCCCGACAGTTCATGAAACGGGCGACGGGCCAGATCGACAAGGCCAAAACGGTCGAGCGCGGCCAGGGCCGCCGCCTCGTCACGGGCCGACGGCTGCGCGAGCAGTCCGATGCGCCGCGCCCGCCCCATCAACACCATGTCCAGAACCGGGTAGTCGAAGCCCACCTGGAAGAGTTGCGGGACGAAGCCGGCCTGACCCAGGATCGCCACCGCGCCCTCGGTTGGCCGCATGGTGCCCAGAATCAGGCGCAGCAAGGTGGTCTTGCCACGTCCGTTCGGCCCCAGCACCGCAAGCACCCGTCCCCGCCCGACACTGGCGGTGCATTGGCGGAAAACCCAGCGTCCCGGCCGGTAGGCATGGCCCACCCCCGAGAGGACGACCGCCGGATCATTCATGGGACCATCCCCGGACCTGCAAACGCCAGAACAAAATGGCGAAGACCGGCGTTCCGACGCCTGCCGTCAGGACGCCGATCGGCAACTCCTGCTGCGCCAGGGTTCGGGCGATGTCATCCATCACCAGCAGGAAGGTGGCCCCGATCAGCGCCGCCGCCGGCAACAGTCGGCGATGATCCGGCCCCGCGATCATCCGGGCAAAGTGCGGTACGATCAGCCCGACCCAGCCGACGATGCCGCTGACCGTCACCTGAGCCGCCACGATCAGGGAGACCAGGGCGATGATGGCCCAGCGCAGGCCGCTCCCCCGAATCCCCAACGCCGCGGCGTCAAGCTCCCCCAGGGACAGCAGGTTGATCCGCCAGCGCAACAGCAGCAGCACGCCGCCGGCCCCCAGCACCGGCGGCGCCAGAATGGCCACCTTGTCGGATGTCGCCCCGGCAAAGCTGCCGATCAGCCAGTAAACCATGGCCGGCAGCTTGTTTTCGGGATCGGCGGTGTACTGGATCAGCCCGTGCATGGCGGTGAAGAACGCGGCGACCACCACCCCGGCCAGGATGAACGGCAGCACCCCCCCGCCCCGGGACAGACCGGCCAGGGTCCAGGCCGCCAGCAGGGCGACCAGCCCGCCCGCAAACGCAGCGGCCAGCAGCCCCCAAGGCGGCCAGTCCAGCAGAATGGCCAGGATGCCGCCGCAGGCGGCCCCCGAAGAAATGCCGATCAGGTCGGGACCGACCAGCGGGTTGCGCATCATCCCCTGCAACGCCGCGCCCGACAGGCCCAGGCCGGCACCGGCCAGCATGGCCAACAGCACCCGGGGCAGGCGGATGACCTGGACCGCGGCCAGTTCGGCGTCGGTCCAGGTGGGATCGGGTCCGAACGGCGCGGGAAGCGCCAGAGTCAGGAGAATCCGCACGACCTTGGTAAAGGCCACCGGGTAAGCCCCGATGCACAGCGATCCCAGCATCGCCACGGCCAGCGCCAGACCCAGGAAGGGCAGAATCCAGGCCCCCGCCGCGGTCATCGGCCATCGCCGCCCGGGGTCCGACAGGAGGGCATGACGGAGACCCGGCAAGGCTTCAGTTCCGCAATCGGACGAGTTGGTCATCGGTCAACTCCATATCGTAAAACAGCCGGTAAAAGTCCTGGACCCCGCGATCAAAGTCAAACCGGAAGAAATCGGGGTAAAGAACATTCGCCAGCCATTGCAGAGCCAGCATTTTGAACTGGGAGTGGGGGCGTTCGGCCCAGTTGAAGGGCAGTGAGGGAAAGGCATACAGCCGGCGCTCACGCACCGCGCGCAGATGCCGCCATCCCGGATCCTGGTCGATGAACCGGGCGATTTCCGGGGTCCGGGCGACGATCACGTCGGGATCAAGGCGGAGCAGGGTTTCCAGGCCGACCGCGACGGCGGCCGACATGACGTCGGGCGTGTTGCACTGCATCACATTGAAACCCCCGGCCAATTCCACCACTTCGCCCCGGAAGGCCCCGGCGCACTGGCTTTTCAGTCCATCGGCGGCGTCCGCGTAATAGACCCGAAGCCGTTGCTGCGGCGGAATCGCGCCCACCGTGGCGTCGAGGCGGGCCATGGTGTCTTCCAGGGCACGCGCCAGCCGCTCGGCCCGCGCCTCGCGGTGGACCAGTCGCCCGAGGAAGCGGAACGCCTCGGGATAGCGCCGGAACGGCGAGGCATCGACCATCAGCGTCGGTATGCCCATGGCCGTCACCTGCGCCGCAAACTGGTCGGGCGGCCCCCGGATGTTCCAGGCGATGGCCACGTCGATGCCGAGCCCCAGCAGTCTCTCCGGGGTGGTCCGCGAGGCGCCGCCGATGGTCGGCAGGCCCGCCACCGCCGGCGGGAGAAACCGCCCGGCCTCGGGCGTAAGCGGAAACGGAAAGCCGATCATCAGGTCGGGGGCAAGGGCCGAGAGAAAAATCGCCGGCGGGTCATAGGCGACGTAGATGCGCCGGATGTCGTCGGGGACCGTGACCGTCCGCCCGGCCATGTCGGTGATCTCCCGCGCCCACAAAGGGGCGCAGCCGATCTGGAGCGCCAGGCAGAGGGCGACCGCTGCCGCCAGGGCTCCGGCGGCCCGGCGCCCGGCGGCGGTCAGCACGACCTTCGGTTGCCGTCGCGCTTCCGGCAATCCGCCACCGCCGGCCGGGACCGACCCGGCCGGCGGCGGAACGAGAGGGAGACTCTCCGTTGTCCCGGTCATCGCCTTAGAAGTCCACCGACATGGACATGTGGAACGTCCTGGGCGCGCCCATGAACGCGGCATAGACGGTGTTGCCGGCACCGGCCTGGCTGCTGCCGCCGGATTGGGTCTCGGGCAGAATCGCCGCCCAGTACCGTTGATCGGTCACGTTGTTGATGCCGGCCCGCCATGTCACATCATGGCCATAAACACCCATGACATAGACCGCACCAAGATCCAGGGTGGTGTACGAGTCCGCCCAACTGGTGTTGGTGACATTGGCGGCACGGCGATCGGTGTAATGGACATTCATATTGAGCGAAAGTCCCGAAACCTCGGGAATCCGATATTCTGAATAGAGATTGGCCTGGTACTTGGGAATGCTGACCACCAGCTTGTTCTGTGTGCTGGCACTTCCGGTATTTTCAAGCATCGGGTCGAGCCAGGTGAGGCCGGCGAAGACCGTCCAGTCCGGCAGCAAATTTCCCTTGATCTTGAGTTCGAGGCCATCGTTGGTTTGCTGCCCGTTTTCCTTGAAGGTGTCGTCATTGGGATCGGTATAGGCATAGGGCCGGGTCATATGAAAAAGCGCCGCCGACAGGTCAAGACTGTCCTGCACGGTGACTTTGCCGCCGACTTCCCATTGCTGGCTGCGGTAGGGGGCCAGCATCACGCCGGGATTGGTAACGCCGGTGGTCGGCGCGGTATCGCCCTGCTGCAACGCATCGGCATACGTCACATAAGTCGTGACGTTGGCAACGGGCTTGTAGATCAGGCTGACGGTCGGGCTGATGCCGTAGGCGTTATAGTTGGCCGTGGTCTTGCCGGCCTGGTTGTAGCTGAGGGCGGTCAGCCAGGTCTGGCTGGCCGCCGCCAATACCGACCAGTGTTGATCGAAGGTAATCGTGTCACCGGTAACCAGCGCCTGCTGTCCCGAATAAGCCGATTTGTAAAAGCTGCCGCGATTGAAAAAATCGGGCGCATAGCGCAGGACCGGATCCGACAAGGTGGCATTGCCCAGTATATAGTTCTGGCCGATACGGGTCGACATGGTCTGCTGATAGCCGTTGGTACCCAGAACCAGGTCATGGGTCAGACCACCGGTCTGAATGCGGCCGTTCAAATAGGCGAGTTCGCTGTCGACCTCGCCACGAAGTCCGGTGTCGCCGATGATGGTGGTGTAACTGCCGGTGCCGTTGGTCAGCAGATTCTGGGGAATCGCGGCACCATAGGTTCCGGTGGGATTCATCGTGCGATCGAAACTTTGATACATGCCGCCGATGGTCACCTTCCAATCGGGACTGAAGTCATGCTTCAGCCGGACGCCGACCGTGTTGTCGGTCAGCGTCTGCCCGGCACCGACCACGCCGTATCCGGCCTTGGTCGGATCCGGAGCAGACGGCAGGGCGATGGTTCCGCCGTAAACAAAGGCACTGGGAAGGCCGCTCTCGTTATAGGTAAAGCTGCTGGCATCCAGTTCCAGTCGGGTGGTGTCGGTCAATTTGATGTCGAAATCCCCGCTCAGCAGCTCCCGCTCAAGGTCACTGTGGGGCGCATAGCTTTCGCCGTCCCCGTGAAGGGCGTTGACCCGATATCCGAACAGGCCGTCGGGGCCGACCCGACCGCTGGCCTCGCCATGCTCGGTGACCTGACCTTGGGAGTCATAGCCGAATGTCACCCGTTCAAAAGGGGCATCGGTCGGGCGCTTTGAGATGAAGTTAAAGATGCCGCCCGGGGACGAAACCCCATAGAAGGCCCCTGCGGCGCCGTTCAGGATTTCGATATCCTGGTATTCTTCCATCGGATAGGCCATGATGGTGTAGGAGTTCATACCATCGATGCGGGTGTTCTGGGTATTGGCGTTTTCAAAGCCACGGGTCTGGGGACGGCCGAAATCCATGTCGCCCCGGGGCTCGATCTGCGCCGACGGGTCATACTTGATGATGTCGCTGATATTCTTTGACTGTTGGGATTCGATCAGACTGCCGGGAATGCTGTCGATGGAATAGGGGGTGTCGAGAAGCTTTTTCGTGCCAAGCGGTCCCAAATCAACGTCCTTCACCCGATATCCGGCCTCGGCGCTGCCGTCGTCCGGGGCCGGAGCGGTCCCTTCGATCAGGACGGTGGGAAGTTGAGTCGGCGCCCCGGCGCCGTCCGCAACGGTAGCGGTACCGTCAGCGGCAAGCCCGGCTTGGGGGTGCCCGAGCAAAACGGTTAAAGACAAGCCGGTCATGAGACACTGGCGAATCGAGATCGTCACTGTGAAGCTCTCCTGGTTTCGGGGATCATTACGGAATTTGCGATAAAACCGGGCACGGCACTTCCGGAGCCCAGGGGCCTGGCCCTGGACCCCACTCGGAGCCGGCGTGGGGGGGCCGCCGGCCCCGGACCCCGTTGCCGGGGCGTGGTCTGGACTTATTGCGGCGGCGTCGGACTGCTGACGAAGGCCAGCTTGTGCAAGCCGCTGCGGGACGCCCGCGCCATCAGGTCGGCGACCTGTCCGTAGGGAACCGCGCGATCGGCGCGGATTTGCACTTCCGGGGCCTCCGCCTTCAGACCCTCCGCGGCCAGACGGTGCTCCAGATCCGCGGTCGTCACCATGGCGTCGCCCCACCAGACCTGTCCGTCCTTGTCGAGGCTGAGGGTAATATCGGTGGCAAGCGGGGGATCGGCCTCGCTGGCGACCCGGGGAAGATCGACTTTGACCGCATGCACCAGCAATGGCGTCGTGAGGATGAAGATGATCAACAGCACCAGCATGACGTCGATCATGGGAATCATGTTGATTTCAGCGGTAACCTGAGTCCGCCCGGTCCCGGAAAGTCTGCCGAAGGCCATTGTCAGGCCCTCCCGGCTTCGGTGACGTCGCCGACCGGATCGGCATCGCTGCCGAAGAAGACGAACAGGTCGTGGGCAAAGCCGTCCAGGGCCGACAGTATCCGGCGATTGCAACGGACGAAGAGGTTGTAGGCAAGCACCGCCGGCAACGCGGTGGCGAGGCCGAAGGCGGTCATGATCAGGGCCTCGCCCACCGGCCCCGCCACCTGTTCGACACTGCTTTGTCCCGCAGCGCCGATCGCCTCAAGGGCATGACAGATGCCCCAGACCGTGCCGAGCAGCCCGACGAAGGGGGCCACCGACCCGACCGTGGCCAGCACCGTCAATCCCGATTCCAGTTCCACCGTCTCGGAATCGATGGCCTGGCACAGGACCCGGGTCAGAAACCGGTCCGGCGCGCCCAGGATTGACGACCCCGCCACGGCACGCTCGGTCAGGTGTCGGCGGGCGGCGAGACCCTGGACCGCCAACCGGCTCCAGGGATCATGGGCGCCCTGCCGGGCCAGATAGCGGGCAATCCGGATCCTGTCGCCGGTGTTCCAGCAGCGACGCAGGAAGAGTCCCGACCGGTGGCGCAACCGGAAAATCCGCACCGCCTTGATGACGATCACGCACCAGGTCGCCACCGACATCAGGGCGAGGATACCGAAAGGAGCCAGAGTCATGGGATTCCCCTCCGAGAGGAACCGGCTCAGTCCGAACCAATCGACAGGTAAAGTTGGGGGCATCATCGGCTCCTCAGCGCGAAGAAAATGGGAATCATGACCCAGGCGTCCACGGCGACGCCGCCCCGACGCCCGGGGGTGAACCGCCATTGGCGAACCGCGGTGACGGCGGCGTTGTCCAGCAGCGGAAAGCCGCAACCGCGCTCGATGGCGAGGTCCCGGGTATGGCCGTCGGCGGCGACCAGAACCCGAAGCAGCACCTGCCCCTGTTGATGCGCCCGACGGGCTTCGGCCGGATAATCCGGCGCCGGATTGGCGAGGTAAGCGGCGTCGGTGCCGGGTGGCGTCACCGGCGGATCGTCGTCGCGCCGGTCGGGGACCAAAGCCGCCGGACGGGTGGCCTCGGCCGGCGGGGTTCCGGCAGGACGCTCGGGAGAGGCCGCGCCGGTCGGAGGCCGCGGGGATGGCGGCGGGAGGACGGGTTTCCGATGCGGCGCTTTCGCCGCCTTCACCGCAGGCTTCACCGCAAGAGCCTCGGGCTCTCGCGCTGCCGCCGCCAATGGCGGCGGCAGCGGTGTCACCGTGGAAACCGGTGCCGCCGCCAATGGCGGCGGCAGCGGTGTTACCGTGGAAACCGGCGTCCGGTCAGGATTCGGGAGCGGACGCTCTTGCCCGGTGGGGGCCGCCGTTTCAATCCAACGGACGCTGATCGGCGCCGGCGCGGCAAGGCGCGGACGGGCCTCTTCGATCCCACGGGCGGCCAGGAGAAAGACGGCGGTATGGGCCAGCGATACCAGCGCGACAACGGCCACCTGAAGGAAGCGCGGGTCTTCCCGCTCCCCGGTGCCTTCGCCGCCCGACCATGACGCGACATCTTGCGCGAACATTTCCGTCTCCGAACGGAGGCACTCCACCGAGCCCAATCCTGGGGCGGGGAATACCCGGCTTCCGAAAACGGCGCATGCCGCACTCCGTCACCAGCTCCGCCGGCCCGAAGGCCGGAACGCTGAATGACCGCGTCATCGTCCCAAAGGACGGCGACACGGCCTTGCTATCGGAATGGTTTGCCGTCTGTCAATCTCTTTTCGTGCCGCCTCCGGGGGGCATCGGAGCAGGGGCGTCGTGCCGTTCGCCATTGCCGGAACAGTCGGGATCGATCACATTAAGGCCATCCCTGCCGGAGCCGCCCCGCCATGATCGACGTCATTCCCTTCCGCTCCCTCGGCCGATTCGAAGGCGGCTGGTTAAGCGCCCGCTATCACTTCAGTTTCGCCGATTACCACGATCCCGAACGGGTGGGCTTCGGGCCGTTGCGGGTGTGGAACGACGACACCATCCAACCCGACACCGGCTTTGCCCCACACGGCCACCGGGACATGGAGATCATTACCTATGTCCGCCGCGGCGCCATCACCCATCACGACCATTTGGGCAACCATGGCCGTACCGAAGCCGGTCAGGTCCAGGTGATGTCGGCCGGAACCGGCATCAACCACGCGGAATACAACCGGGAAGCGGAACCCGCCGAGATTTTTCAAATCTGGATACTGCCCGACGCCCGTGGCCATACGCCGCGCTGGGAGAACCGACCGTTTCCCCGCGCCGGAGCCGATGGCCGGTTGACGGTGCTGGCCTCGGGCCGGGCCGGAGACGCCGAACGGGGCGCCTTGTGGATCAATCAGGATGCCGCGCTGCTCGGCGCCGAACTCAGCACCGGCCAGCGGCTCACCCATCCGCTGGGCCAAGGGCGCCGCGCCTATCTGGTTGCGGGACGCGGACGTTTTCTGGTCAACGGCTGCGAGGTCGGCCCGCGGGACGGCATCGCGCTGACCGACGAGCCCCGGGCGGTGATCGAAACCCTGGAGGATGGCGAGATTCTGCTCGCCGATCTGCCCTGAACCCTGTCCCCGGGCGGCCCCGACTACATCGACGCGGCCTGGAAGGACACGCCCCCCTGCTGGAACTCCTGCTCGGCCTCGTAGATGTCCACCGCCGACTGGAGGTTGACCCACAGGCTGGGACTGGTATCGAGCGCCCAGGCCAGCCGCACCGCAATCGGCGGGGTGATCCGCACCCGGCCGTTGACGATGTTGCTGAGGTGCTTGCGCGACACCCCAACCTGACGCGCAAGCGCGTTGATGGAAAGCTGCCTCGGTTCGAGATAGTCGGAAACCAGCAGGCGCCCCGGCAACGGCGGCTTGATCTCGGTAATCATCATGACGTCACGCACCCAGTCTCGTGTTTGATGCCCGACGGTCAGAGACCGGGGACGACCCCCCGATCTCTGACCGCCCGCCCGCCCCAAAATCCGTCAGGAACCGGCCCGCCACGGAATCCCCCGGCAACACCGGGATCTCCCAAATTCCCGAAGTACGGGCATTCCTTACCCGGATATTAACCCAACAGGTGGTGCAACGCCTCGGGCGCGAACCACCCGAGCCCACCCAGCACCGTCCCCAGCCCGCCGAGACCGACCGCCACCAGCGCCAGTGCCGGCATGCCGGTGATCACCGACGCCGAAGCCAGCACGATCCCAAGCTGGAGCGCCGCCCCGCCGAATTCGAAGTTGTGATAGGCGGCCAGCGCCAGGTCCCGCTCCTCTTCGTAATCGCGGGCTTTGGCCAACAGCTCCTTCTTGCCGTTGTCGCCGTTGGTTTCCAGCTTGTCGGCGGCCGATTTCCAGTCCGCCAGTTGCTTGGCAACCCGGCCGGCCTGGTCCGCACTCAAAGTCTCCGGCGTCAGGGCGTGAAGCAGATCCGAGGCGGTTACCGCCACGCTCTGCCGGATATTCTTGGCCTGATAGAAGGACCAGGTATCCGAGGCCCTGATGTTGGCCGTCACCTGTTCATTCTGTGCCCCCTTGCCGCCGGAATCGATCACCGCCAGCAGAGCCGCCAGCACCGCGATCAGAATCGCGATGCGCTTGTTGTGTCCATGACCACCTTCTTTGTGGCCACCCTCGCCGTGGCCACCGTGAGCGGCGTGCTCCAGTTGCTCGTGCTGTTCCGTTGCCTCATGCGCTTCCATGCCAGTCCCTCTGCAAATCGATCACACCGCAGCCGGCCGGAAGTGATCCCCCACCGCCCGCAGGCTCCACTGATCCCATGACGATGACCGGAGTCCGAAGCCCGGGCCGCTGGCCTCCCCGATCAAACCGTGGCCGGTTCATGCCGTCCCGGTCGGGGGGTGCCACCATTTCCGTTACCGACAAGACCATTTTGCAACACCCGAGGACAACTGTCGACGTTGACAGGACTCCGTGAGCACAGCCCGAAGAGTCTGCCAATCGTTGTCGCACCTTGGAAACCTTGTGCTCAGGTCGGAGGCGGCGGACTCCGGCGGTCGCGCCGGGACGAGCATGGGTGCCAGCCGGTCTCGAACAGAACCCCGACCTTGAGCCCGATCCGGGCGGGAATTTCCGCCACCCCGGCCACGCCCAGGTGCCCGGCGGCGGCGATGGCCACCCGGGCGCAGGCAACGGCATCGGCGCCGGCCCGATGGTGATCGAAGCCGAAGCCCAGATGCCGCGCGACCGCGGGCAGCGCCGCCGAGGTCAGTTCCGGCCAGACCAGACGGGCGATCTTGACCGTGCATAAATAGGACAGCGGCGGGTAGCGCCGCCCGCAACGGTCCAGCGCCGCCCGCAGCACGCTGATATCGAACGCCGCATTGTGCGCAAGAACCGTCGAGCCGATCAGATCGGGAAACCAGGCGGACAGCACCTCGAAAAATCCGGGCTGGTCCACCACATCCGCCGCGGCGATGCCATGAACCTGGGTGTTGAATGGTGAAAACCGAAAGGGCTCCGGCCGGATCAACCGTTCTTCGACCCGCACCACCCGCAGCCCGTCGATCCAGGCGAGACCGACCGCGCAGGCACTGCCACGCTCCTCGTTCGCGGTTTCAAAATCGAGAGCAACGACCGGCACCTGGCAACTCCCTTGGAACTGCCTGCGGTTATCGGCGAATGCGGCCCGCCGGTCAATGGCATCACGGCACCGCCGCCGCGCCCGACACCCCCGAACCATACCGGCCCGAACCATACCGGCCCGAACCATACCGGCCGCCGCCTCGGTCATGGCCCGGTGTTGCCGCTCCGGGAGTCGACTCGGAGACCCGCACTCGCTATACTGACGTTTCCGGCTTGATCGCAACCGCCACGGTCGCGGCACCGGTTTGAACGGCATTGCATTCCCTCTCAAGATCCTCCCCGACCGATAGCCCCTGACCACCCGGATTTGCCATGCTCTCCCACCTGCTGCGCGTCCTGCTCCCGATCCCCCTGCTGTTGCCGTTGCCGGCGGGCACCGCGATGGCCGGACCGCCGTCCCGGACCCCGGCCACGGCTCAGACCCCGTGGGCAGCGACACCGGTGATGGCCGCACCGGCGGCGGGCACAACCCTGGCCGCACCGCCGCTGGTCACCCCGATCGGCCCGGCCCTTTACCCGGTGGTCGCCTCGCCGGTGGCGGCGACCCCGGTCGCGGTCGCACCCGCCGCCGGCGCCATGCCCATGGCAACGCCGGTGGTCTATCCGATGGTCGTACCCACGTCCGCGGCGTCAGGAGTCTATACCGTAAAGAAAGGAGCGCATCTGGCCGTGGTTGCCAGACGCACCGGAACCTCCCTGACCGACCTGATCCGGCTCAACCCGAACCTTCCCCGCGACCGCCTGCTGCCGGCGGGAACCAGGGTTGTGCTGCCGATTCCCGGTTCGTGGTAACGGTAAGGACCCGACCGAAAGGTTGGAGTTGGCGAAAACCTCAAGAATCCCACCGAATAGACTGCGCTGGTGACCGCGGTCTGCCCCGACACTGCCGGTATGGACCGCAAGCGGGGTGATGCCGCCGGTACAGTTATTCCTCTTGCAGCCCCCGCCAAGTTGTTTATATATGTGGTATCGTTTTTCATCCTGAACAAGGACGTAAATATGTCCCTCGATCTCACGGAACTGACGGTCAAAATCGTCTCTGCCTACGTTTCCAACAACAATCTCCCAGTCTCCGAGATTCCCACGGTCATCCGCAGCGTCCGGGACGCCCTGACCACTGCCAACCAGCCCCCGGTCGAACCGGTGGAGGAATTGAAGCCGGCGGTCCCGATCAAGAAGTCGGTCACTGCGGACTACATCGTCTGCCTGGAAGACGGCAAGCGGCTGAAGATGCTCAAGCGCCACCTGATGTCCAGCTACAATATGACGCCCGATCAGTATCGGACCAAGTGGGGCCTGCCGGCCGACTATCCGATGGTCGCCCCCAATTACGCCAAGTCGCGCTCCGAACTGGCGCTCAAACTCGGCCTCGGCCGGAAGGCCGGCTGAGGCCGGCACCACGAGTGTACCGTCGCTTATCCCGTCGCCGATCGGTTGTCCCCTCTTCCTGTTCAGGAAGAGGGGCCGGGACTGTTGTTGCCTCGCACCAGCGGCTTTCCTGACGGTCCGGGGCCGCCACACCCCGGCTTTCCGGTGCTGAAACGCAAGAAACCCGAGCGGGGACAAGCCACCGGCCCGGGTTTCCTGGAAAGAACAGAACCCCCTTTCCGGGACTGGCGCTTCGGCGAAGGCGCCGCCCGGGGGTTGGGGGCAATGGGTGGCGGACACAAAGGCCAACCCGGAAACCCGGGTGCCCGCCCGCCGCGCTCCTGCCTCTTACGCGGCGAGTGAGCGCCGGCAGGTGACGGAAGAGACCGCACCGCGCACCACGACCGGTTTGACGCTCCGCATCAGGTTCACCACGTCACGCGGCGTAACGCCGTCCCGTTCCATCAAGGTCAGGCAAATCGGGTCATTGATAAGCTCAAGCAGCCGATGGTAGCTCACAGTCATCTCGAACACTCCCATTAATGTTGCTTTTTCTCTTTTTTTATGGCTTTCGACAGGTGCCGTGCCAAGGTAAGGTGTATGACCGGGACCAGTCAACCGGGAACCTGGCTTAAACCTGAGCGGCTAAGCCATTTGGCCAAAGTCTTTACGCCCCCGGTGCCCGGTGCGGCCGGACCTTCCCGGGGCCGCCTTCGAGCCCGATGCCCTGGATTCTGAGGCCCTTGATTCAATGACCTTAAATTCGAAGACCTTGCGTTCGAAGGCGGTTGGCTCGAAGGCTTGACGGACGACGCGGCGCGGGCGTACCAACCTCTGCGACCTCAGCGCCGGCCGAAGGCGGTCGAACCGCCGGCGCCCCTGTCGTTAGCCGCGCCGGTGTCCCTTTCTGGAGTGAACCCATGCAAATTCTGGTCATCGGCGGTTTCGGCTACATCGGGTCGCAGCTTCTGGAAAGTCTGGCGGCTCACGAGACCTACCGGAATCTTCAGGTTGTGGTTGTCGATAACTGGTCCTATGGCCGGGGCATGGCGCCGCTCCAGGCGCTGTTCGAGAGCCGCCTGCCCCACTTCCGCTCCTGTTGCCTGGACTTCAGCGAGCCTGACGACGCCATATTCCGTGATCTGGTCCGGACCAGCGATTACATTATCAACGTCGCCTCCCTGACTCAGGTCCCGAGCACCAATCTTCACGAAAAATACATCATTGACGGTGTCCGCACCCTGACCGATCTGCTGACCGCCGAAGATTCGGGCCGGCTGCGCAAGGTCATCGACATTTCCAGCACCAGCATCTATGGCCCGGTACGCACCCATATGCCCGAAGTGGCGCCGCCCTACGACGAACGCATCTATCCCGACCCGGCGGTGGCGCTGCACAATTACGCCGCCAGCAAACTGATTGCCGAAAAAATCTGGCAGTCCGAGCGGTGCCGCAGCCTGCCCTTCACGGTCTTCCGTCTCAGCACCGTGTTCGGCTATGCCGTCGGCATGCGTTACAATCAGTTCATCAATCAGTTTCTGGTGGACGCGGTGGCCGGCCGGCGGACCGTGCTGCCCGGTTCACCCGACAACGTCCGGCCGTTCGTCCACATCCGCGACACCGCCCGGCTGATGCTGCACCTGCTGGACCATGTTCCCGAGACCAACGGCGAGATCATCAATATCGGTGCCGCCCGGCTCAATCCCCGGCTGGGTGACCTGTTCGCGCGGCTCGCCGCCCTGCTCCGGGACGAATTCGGGATCAAGGCCGATTATGCCTTCGCCGCCGACCTTGGCCAGCTGACCCTCGAGGAATCCTATCAGGTTGACTTCACCAAATTTGAAACTTTGGTGAACTTCCCGCTGCGCCACGACTTCGAGTCCGGCGCACGCGAGTTGGTGACGCGGGTCCAGGGTCGCAGTTGACATCATGACCGACCCGGTTGACGACCCGCCTGACCGCCGCCCCGACAGTCCGATGGTGCTGGAACGGCTGGGCGCCATCCTGGCCCGGCGGCTGGGGGGGAACGGCGATCCGGTTCCGGTGGGCTATTTCTCGGGCAATATCAACGGCATCCTCAAGCTGCGGTACGAGGGCCGTCACCTTGGGGTCCGGCTGGCGCTCAACACTTACCGGTTCCGTTATGAAAAGGACATTATCAAGGAAATCTTTGCGCTGTTCCTGATCTACTTCGCCCGCGATGCCGAAAACGACGAGGTGGCGCGTAACATCGTCGACGGCATTCTGGCTTCTCCGGTGGGCTCCCATGTCGGGCACGCCCTGGTCCACCGGGTCATCCATTACGACTGGTCAATGACGACCCTGCCCTGGCCGTTCTTCATCTACGAATGGGTCGACGGCGAGATTCTTTGGGCGCATCAGGCCCGGGACTCCTACTTCGCCGCCGGCCGGAATCTGGCGCGCCTGCACCGCATCACCTTTCAGTCCTGCTATCAGGATATTTTCGGCATCGGCCGCGCGCCGCTGTCCTGGTGCCGGCGATTTGCCGCGGCGCTGGCCCACGAACGGGATCAGGCGCTGCCGCGACTGGGCGCCGCCGCCGCGGCCCGGCTGGAAGCCCTGGATGCCGCGGCGCCGACCCTGGCCCGGCCCTGCCTGGTCCACAACGACTATTCGGGGGGCAACATCATCGTCGGGGCCGATGGCGGCCAGACCATCATCGACTGGGACAACTGGCTGGTCGACGCCCCCGAGCTGGACCTGATGAAGATGAAATACTGGACCGCAATCGGCGCCGACGGCCTGCTCCGTCCCGATCACGGGTTGTATTCGGCGTTCCTGGAGGGATACAACAGTCTCTCCGGCGTGGCCCCGGACCGGCAACGGTTCGCGGCCTGCGAGCGGCTGTGGCTCGCCCGCGCCTTCAATTTTGAAAGTGCCCGCGACCCCGTGCCCGGGCCGGCCGCGGACGGCTCGGCGCTGGCCCGCCACTATCCGCCGGCTGCGGCCTACGAAACCTATCTTTGTGACCTTTAGGGAGAGCCCGCAATGGACATCGCCATCGTCATTCCGGCCCGTTACGGTTCGCGGCGGTTCCCGGGCAAACCCATGGCTCCGATCCGGGGTCGCAGCCTGCTGGGCCGGGTCTGGGCCATCGCCCGGGCGGTGACCGGGGCCAGCGAGGTTTACGTCGCCACCGACGACCAGCGGGTGGCCGACCACGCCCAAAGCTTCGGCGCGCGGGTGATCATGACCTCGCCCGACTGCGAAAACGGCACCGAGCGGGTCCGGCAGGCCATGCGCAGCCTGCCGCAGCCCCCCGACGCCGTGATCAATCTCCAGGGCGACGCCGTGCTGACCCCGCCCTGGGTGGTTCAGTCCCTGGTCGATGCCTTTCACGCCGACCCGACTCTCCAACTCGTGACCCCGGCGGTGCATCTGAGCTGGTCCCAGGTCGAGGAAATCCGCCGGTCCAAGGAGGTCAGTCCCACCAGCGGGACTCTCGTGACTTTCGACAAGAATCTGAATGCGCTGTACTTTTCCAAAACAATCATCCCGTACCTGCGGATCCGCACCATGCCCGAACCGCCGGTCTACCGGCATATCGGCATCTACGGCTACCGCTTCGACGCCCTCGACCACCTGGCCTCCCTGCCCCAGACGCCGCTGGAGATTGCCGAACAGTTGGAGCAGTTGCGCGCCCTGGAGAACGGCATTCCGATCCGAATCGTACTGACCGACTACCGCGGTCGCACCCACTGGTCGGTGGATGCCCCGGAAGATGTCACCAAGGTCGAGGAGATCATCGATCGTGAAGGTGATCTGATCTGATCGACCATATCCGTTTGGTGGGATTCAGGACCCGAATGCGGGCCGATTCAAATGCCTGCTTGGAGTATTGATGATCGGTGCCGCCCGAATATAAGTAATTTCCGAATTTGCCCCCCGCGGCTTCTTTTGGAATAATCTTGGTCAACGGGCGGGCAGGTCCGAAATCGCGGCGATCGGCGCGGCGGAGGACGGCGTGCGCGCCAAGGAGATACCCGAGAGCGCCGGTCCGTCTCGTCTTGATGTGCATGTCGGCTTGACGGCGGCGGAGGCCGGGGAAGCGGCGGCCCCGGGGTGGTTTGATCGGCGCCGTCGCGTTGCTCCGAAAGCAGTCGGATGCGGAACCCACCGAAGGACGTTACGCCATGCCGGACATCACCACCGACATCGTCATCGAAAGCCCGGCCTTCGATGGGGACGGCTCACCCCAATCGTTGGGGCACGCCAAGGGGCGCCTCGCCACCCGGCCTGTCACGGTGACGCCGGCGCCGGCCTCGGGTGACCCTTTTCAAAGCAGAATCCGGGCCGGAGGCCGGAGCAAAGCCTCGGGCTTCTTACGGGTCATCCATCACGTTGCTATCGGAGAATCCTATGTCTCATGACGGTAAGCTTCAACAGGCGGTTCTGGAAGAACTGCGCTGGGAGCCCAGCGTAACCGCCGCTCATATCGGGGTTACGGCGAATGCCGGCGTCGTGACTCTTTCGGGTCATGTCGAAAGCTTTGTCGAAAAGCACGTCGCCGAGGCGGTGGCCAGCCGGGTCAAGGGGGTCAAGGCGGTTGCCGACGAAATCGAGGTCAAGTTGCCCTTCGACAGAAGGCGCAGCGACGATGAAATCGCTGCGGCGGCAATCGAACGTCTGGCCTGGGATGCTGCGATCCCTCGCGACGCGATCAAGGTCGAGGTCGATCAGGGATGGGTCACCCTGACCGGAGAGGTCGATTGGTATTACCAGAAGGAGGCGGCGAGGCAAGAGATCTCGCGGCTGCTCGGGGTCGTCGGCGTATCGGACCAGACCACGATCAGGCCAAGAGTCGATGCGTCGAACGTCAGCGACGACATTATCCACGCCCTGCACCGCTCATGGTTCTTTGACCCCAAGACCATTACGGTGGCGGTGGAGGGCGGCACGGTCCGTCTCACCGGAACCGTTGACACGCCTCATGATCGTCGTCTGGCGGCGGAAGCGGCGTGGGCGGCCCCGGGCGTGACCGCAGTCGAGAACAAGGTCACGATCGCCTGAACGCGGAAGGCTGGGGGCTTTGCCCCCGGTCCCCCACCAGGGCCTTGCCCTGGACCCACCAAATGCTGCGGCCCTTGGAACCCGTGACGTCATGCGGGTCCAGGGGCGTCACGCTCCTGGTGGGGGTTTTGGGGGCAAAGCCCCCCATGGATCATCCTTCACGTTCGTTGGTCTCAGATGATTCCACGCAAGGTCGCGCCGTCATCCTCCATCCCTGTCATCTATGCGGCCATCGCCGGCAATATGATGGTTGCCGCAACCAAGATCGGGGCGGCGGCATGGACCAACAGTTCGGCGATGTGGAGCGAGGCCGTGCATTCGGTGGTCGACAGCGGCAACTCGATCTTGCTTCTGTATGGCCTGCATCGTGCAAAAAGGCGGCCTAACCGCGAGCACCCATTGGGATACGGGCGCGAAATCTACTTCTGGAGCTTCGTCGTCGCGGTACTGGTGTTCGCATTAGGCTCGGGAGTCACGCTCTATGAAGGAATATCGCATATCCTGAACCCGGAGCCGATCCGCAACGTGACGGTAATCTATGTCGTGATCGGACTGTCGGCGATTTTCGATGGAATGACATGGTGGATTGCGCTTCGAAACTTCAAAGGCGGGATGAACTGGTCCGATATTCTTGATGCGGTTCGCAACAGCAAGGACCCGCCTTCGTTCATGGTCCTGTTCGAAGACAGCGCTGCTCTGATCGGACTTGCCATCGTGTTCGTTGGTACGTCTCTGTCGGTTCGACTTGACCTTCCAATTCTCGATGGCGTCGCCTCGATCCTGATCGGCCTTGTCCTCGCGACCACGGCGACCCTGCTTGCGATCGAAACCAAGGGCCTGCTGATTGGCGAATCCGCGAACCCGCGCATCGTGGAGGCGATCATGCGTATCGCCAAGGACATGGAGGGCGTCGCGCACGCCAATGGCATCATTACCGTTCATCTTGCGCCGCGACATATCGTCGTCGCCCTCAGTCTGGAGTTTGCCGACGAGCTGAAAACGCCGGATATCGAGGTGAAGGTGATCGAATTGGAGCGCCGCCTGCGGGAGTTCAGCCCGGACGTGATTGAGGTCTTCGTCAAGCCGCAGAGTTCGAGCTGTTTCGACGCTGATAGCTTGCATCGTTACGGTGGCTCTGAGCGGTAGGGGGGTTTGGGGGGCAAAGCCCCATGTGCGCTAGGTTACGATGAATCGTTGAAATGGAAGGNNCGGCCCTTTGAACCCATGACGTGAATGAGGTCAAGGAGGCGAGCCTCCTTGCGGGTGCAGGGCAGAGCCCTGCAAAATCAAGACAATAGTGATATCCTAGCGCCTATGGGGCAAAGCCCCCTAACAGGTCATCCCCGACGCCCGCCGCTATCACACGACGATTCCGAACAGCAGTCCGACACCGGTGGTGATCCCCATCGCCAGTGCCCCCCAGACCGCAACGCGAAGCGCGCCCGTGACCATTTTGGCACCGCCGGCATGGGCTGCCAGTGCCCCCAGCAGGGTGAGGGAGAGCAGGGAGCTTGCCGAGACCAGGACAGCAAGCATCGGCCCGGGGGCTGCGACGGCGACTGACAGCGGCAGCGCCGCGCCGACGGCGAAGCTTCCGGCCGAGGCGAGCGCGGCCTGGATTGGACGGGCCTTCAGGGTCTCGGAAATGCCCAGTTCATCGCGCGCATGGGCACCCAGAGCGTCATGGGCCATGAGTTGGTCCACGACCTGCCTGGCCAGCGACGGATCAAGGCCGCGGCCGACGTAGATCGCGATCAATTCCTGATGCTCGCCCCGGTTGTCAGTGCGAAGTTCCGCGCGTTCAAGGTCAAGGTCGGCCGCTTCGGTGTCGGCCTGGGAGTGCACCGACACATACTCGCCTGCGGCCATCGACATGGCGCCCGCAACCAGGCCGGAGACGCCGGCGATCAGGATGCCGGTGGTGGTTCCGTGCGCGGCGGCAACCCCCAACTCCAGACTTGCCGTGGAAAGAATGCCGTCATTGGCGCCCAGGACCGCCGCCCGCAGCCACCCCGTCCGTCCGGTGCGGTGTCGTTCAGGCCGACGCCACCGCGGTTTCGCCGCCGGTCCGGTGCCGGGCGGCATCAGCCGCGGCCTCCCCAACCGGCGCGATAGAACAGTCCCTTGGTCACTTCGACCAGGGCCAGATAGGCCGCCGTCGCCAGGACCAGATAGACGAAGAACAGCGGGGGAAGCGCGACGAAGCCGAGCCATGTCCCAATCGGGAGCAGTGGAAGAGCGATGGCCACCGCGACGATCCCGAGGGCCATGGCGATCAGGAAGCCGCACGGTCGGCTGCGAAAGAACGGCCGCCGGGTGCGGATGGCGAAGACCACCAGAACCTGGGTGGTGATCGACTCGACGAACCACCCGGTCTGAAACAACGCCTCGCCGGCACCGAACAGGTACAGCAGGGCGTAGAAGGTCAGAAAGTCGAAGATCGAGCTGACCGGCCCGAAGATCAGCATGAACCGCTCGATCATCCTGATGTTCCAGCGTACCGGCCGGGACGTGGCCTCGGCATCGACCCGGTCGAACGGGATGGCAATTTCCGAGATGTCGTACAGCAGGTTGTTCAGCAGAATCTGAATCGGCAGCATCGGCAGGAAGGGCAGGAACAGCGCGGCGCCGGCCATGCTGAACATGTTGNNACATGTTGCCGAAATTCGAACTGGAGCCCATCAGGACGTATTTGGAAACATTCTGGACCGTGGCACGGCCCTGAACCACGGCTTCGCGCACCACCGCCAGGTCGTGTTCCAGCAGGATCAGGTCGGCCGCCGCCCGCGCCACATCGGCGGCGCCGTCCACCGAAATCCCGACATCGGCGGCGTGCAGCGCCGGGGCGTCGTTGATGC
>PLTC01000052.1:0-303 GCA_003165295.1 Rhodospirillales bacterium
AGCTCGACCGCTTCCTGATGCAGGTGGATGTGGGCTATCCCGATCGGGATGCCGAGCGGCGGATGATGATCGCCACCACCGGCCCCGCGGGCCTGCCGGTCCCGACGGTGCTTGGCCCCGCCGACCTGCTGGCCGCCCAGCGTCTGGTCCGCCAGATTCCCGTGGGCGAAACGGTGGTGGACGGCATCCTCGGCCTGGTGCGGCGCGGCCGTCCCGACAGTTCCGAGATCGCCGAGGTACGCAGCCACGTCGCCTGGGGTCCCGGTCCGCGGGCCAGCCAGGCGCTGATGCTGGCCTGCCGCG
>PLTC01000052.1:390-7069 GCA_003165295.1 Rhodospirillales bacterium
GTCAAGGAGGCGAGCCTCCTTGCGGGTGCAGGGCAGCGCCCTGCCAACTATCCTCCCGCCACCACCGTCCGGTCCTGTTCATAAAGCCGGGTCGCCCACCAGAAGATCAGCACCGCCGTCAGCAGGGTGGTTACGGCCGAAAGCAGGGCCTGAGCCGGTTCCACCGGCGCCCCGGCAATCAAACGGTTGAACACCAGCATCTGGCCGAACACCGGGACGCCCGACGTCCAGAGCTGCGGCACCAGCGGGGTCATGGCCGAGGCGATTCCGGGCAGCGCCGGGACCAACGGCAGCAGGCCGAGATAAATCTGCGCCTCCTTCAGGGTCCGGGCCAGAGCGGCGATGGCCAGTTGCAGGGTGACCGCCAGTGCCATCACCGGCAGCGCCATGACCAGGATCAACCCGAACACCGCGGAATCGGGCGGCGGCTGGCCGCCCGGCGCTCCGGCCGCCAGCAGGCTCAGCACCAGCCGGAACGCCGACAGATTGAGCAGCACCGTGACCAGAGTAAAAAGGAACGCCGCTCCGGCCTTGCCCAACAGCACTTCCCAGCGGCGGATCGGCGTGGTCAGCAGCGGCTCGAGGGTTCCGCGTTCGCGCTCGCCGATGGTGGAGTCCAGGACCAGCGGAACCGCGCCGAGAAAGATCATGAACACCAGCAGCGGCGAAATCAGGCTGTAGAGCAGCAGTGCCATGTCGAGCCGGCGTCCGGTGTGAATGCGCTCCACTGTCACCGGTTGGATCAGCCCCGGATCCAGGCCGCGGGCCGTCAGCAACCGCTGGCCCAGTTGCCGGCTGTAGCCGGTGATCAGATCGGCGAGGCGGCGGGCGGTGGCGGTTTCGGTGGTGCTGTTGGCGTCGAACAGCAGGCGCACGGTGAACGGGGCGCCGGCGGCGGCGGCGGCGGGAATCTCCAGCGTCACCGGACCGGCTTCGGCGCCTCCGCCACCGCCGGCGGCGGCTTCGCCCATGGCGTTCAGGGTGACGTTGTGGCCGGCGAGAAACGCCGCCAGCTCGGGCGCATGATCCAGGCCGCGCGCCGCCACCGTCAGCGCCGGCGCGCCCGGGTCGACATGCCGGGCGTCGGCCGCGACCTGAAGCAGCAGACCCAGCGCCAGCGGCCCGAGCAACGGGTAGAGCAGCGCCAGCACCAAACTGCGGGAATCGCGCAGATGGTCCTTGACCTCCTTGCCCAGCACCACGCCGCAGCGCCGCCACCAGGGCCACAAGGCACCCCTGGGCGTCATCACCGACATGGCTCCTTCCCCCCGGCACCGGCGCGGGCCAGCGCCTCCATGAACACCTCTTCCAGGTCGTCGCAGCCGGTCCAGGCGCGCAGCTCCCCGGGGGTTCCCGACGCCACCACCCGGCCGCGGTCGATGACGGCCAGCCGGTCGCACAGCACGCCGACCTCGGCCATCAGGTGGCTGGACAGCAGAATACAGTGGCCGGCGTCGCGCATGCCCCGCAGCAACCGGCGCACGGCCCGGGTGCTGACCACGTCCAGACCGTTGGTGGGCTCGTCGAGGATCAGGTTGGCCGGCTCGTGAACCAGCGCCCGCCCCAGCGCCACCTTCAATTCCTGGCCCCTCGAAAAGCCCCGGGCGCGACGGTCGGCGAAGCCCTCCATTTCCAGGAGTTCCACCAGCCGGTCGATCCGGGTCTCCAGCCCCGGCCCGGACAGGCCGTGGAGATTGCCGAAATAGCGGATGTGTTCCCGCGCGGTCAGGCGCGGATAAAGGCCACGAACATCGGGCAACGCCCCGATCCGCCGTTGCGCCTCGATCCGGTCCGACACCATGTCATGGCCGTCCACCGCCACCCGGCCGGCGTCGGGCCGGATCAGCCCGAACGCGACGCGAAAGGTAGTGGACTTGCCGGCACCATTGGGTCCGATCAGGCCGGTGATCTGGCCGTCCCCGGCGCTCAGGGTCAGGCCGGCAACCGCCTGAACCCTGCCGAACGCCTTGGAAAGCCCGGTGATCTCGATCATGGGGGTGGACTATAACGACCGGCCGCGATCGGGGCCACCCGCTTCTCAGGCCGGGCCGTCGGTGATGCCGTATCGCGCCCATCGGCAAGAATGTTGACCTCCCGATCAAAAGCCGTATAAATCCAGTAGTCTGATGAGATAATGATGGACGAGCGGGCCGGCCATGCACCTCAACGACGCCGAAAAGGCCATGCTCGACGGTTGCGCCGGCCCGGTCAGGCGGCAGGCCATGGAGCATCTTCTGGCGGTGGGCCGGTTTTTTGATGCCGAGACCCTGGTGCCGGTTTCCCAGGCCCATGTCATGGCCGATACCGAGGCGCTTGGCGAATCGGGCGTGGTCTGGCTGGAAGCGTTGGCGACCGCGGCACCGGATCACCGCCGCGTCGTCATCCCCACCATCACCGATCCCCGGGGCGCCGACCTGGCGCAGCATGGACGGCTGAAGCAGGACCCGTCCTTCGTCGATCTGGAGCGCCGCGCCATCGTCGCCCTGCGGACCTTGGGCGTCCTGATGGCCGATACCTGCATCAACTACCAGACGATCATGGCCCCGGTCTTCGGGGAGCATGTGGCCTTCGGCGATACCGGCTCGGCGATCTATGCCAACAGCGTCTGCGGCGCCCGCACCAATTTCGAGGGCGGGCCATCGGCCATCGCCAGTGCGCTTACCGGTTGTGCGCCGCGCTATGGCTTCCATCTGCCAGAGCAGCGCCGGGGAAGCACCCGCTTTCATGTGACCGACCGCCCGGACAGTCTTTCCGACTGGGGGGCACTGGGCGGGATCATCGGGCGTTGCATGCGGTCCTACTGGGAGGTGCCGGTGATCACCGGCATCACGGGCGCGCCGACCTCGGACGAGATCAAGCATTTCGGCGCGGCCCTGGCCAGCTATGGCTCGACCGCGCTGTTCCACATGGTCGGGGTCACGCCGGAGGCGCGGTCCCTCGAACCGCTTTTCGCCGGTCCGGCGCCTGAGGCGGTGCTGACCGTCGGGCGCACGGAAATCGATGCTTTCTACGATTCCTTCCGGCCCGACGACGACCGGCTGGATGTCGTGGTCTTTGCCGCGCCTCAATTATCCCTGCACGAACTGGCCGCCCTGGCGCGTCTCCTGGACGGGCGGCGCATTCATGCCGAGGTGGCGCTGGTGGTGTGTACCTCGCCCGAACTGCGTGCGGCGGCACTTCGGATGGGCCTGCTCGCGACCATCGAAGCCTCCGGGGCCTTGCTGTTGGAGGGTGTCTGCTTCTATCAGATGCATGCCCGGGAAATCGGCATCGCCAACGGCTGGCGGCGCCTGCTGTCAAATTCGGCCAAGCTGGTGAACATCATCGGCGGCTACGGCTACCAGCCGGTTCTGGCACCGATGGACCGTTGCGTTCATTCGGCGGTGGCGGGGAGAATGGTCCCATGAGTCCGACCCTTCTTCGCGGACATCCCGGCATCGGTCCCGCGGTTGAGGGGATTGCCCTGGTCGCCGCCGACAATTTCAGCGCCCGGTACGACCTGGACCTGACCCGGGGACGGTTCTCGCGGCCGACCCATGCCCTGGCCGGCCAGAGTTATGTCGATGCCATCCTGGTGTTGAACGCCGCCAAGGGCGGGGTTGCCACCGCCTGGATGCTGCGGGAGATGAAGGCGCGCCGGCTGTCGCCCAAGGCCCTGCTGCTCAACACCGCCAATCCGATCATGGCCCAGGGCGCCGCCTTTGCGGGCTTGGCGCTGATCGACCGCTTTTCCGTCGACATCACCGCCGCCATCACCACCGGCCAGTTCGTGACCGTCGACCCGGCCTCCGGTATCGTCGGCGTTCATCCAAAGGGGCAGCCATGACCGCCCGCAATCTTCTGATCCTGATGTCGGACGAGCACAATCCCAAGGTTTTGCAGGCTGCCGGCCATCCGCTGGTGAAAACGCCGCACCTGGACGCGCTGGCCGCCCGCGGCGCCCGCTTCACCACCGCCTATTGCACGACGCCGGTGTGCGTGCCGGCCCGGGCCTCGTTCGCCACCGGGCTTTACGTGCATCAGCATGGTTACTGGGATAATGCCGATCCCTATGACGGGCGCGTACCCAGTTGGCACCATGTCCTGCGCGCGAACGGCCATAACGTCGCCGCCATCGGCAAGCTGCATTTCCGCAGCCATGCCGACGACCATGGCTTCAGCGAAGAAATCGCCACCATGCATGTGGTCGAAGCGGTGGGCGACCTGCTGGGACTGGTGCGCGATGAATTGCCGACACGCCAAGGCTCATGGAAGATGGCCGGCATGGCGGGGCCGGGACTCAGTCCCTACAACATGTACGACCTCGACATCACCGGACGCGCCATCGCCTGGCTGAAGCAAGCCGCCGACGCCCGTTCAACCAAGCCGTGGGTGCTGTTCGTTTCGTTCGTGGCGCCTCATTTTCCCCTTAAGGTGCCGCACGAATTCTACGACCTTTACCCGCCGGACCGCATACCCTGGCCCAAGCTCTATGACCGGGCGGTGCGCCCCGAGCATCCGTTCCTGACCGACTATGCCCGGTCGTTCAACTACGACGACCATTTCGACGACCGCACGGTGCGGGTCGCGCTGGCGGGTTACCTGGGACTGGTCAGCTTTCTCGACCACAATATCGGACGCATCCTGACGGCGCTGGCCGAAACCGGGCTCGCCACCGATACCAATGTGATTTACACCAGCGATCACGGCGACAATCTCGGGGCCCGGGGTCTGTGGGGCAAATCGACCCTGTACGAGGAATCGGTGGGGGTGCCGTTGATCCTTGCCGGTCCCGACATCCGGTCCGGGGTCGTCGTTCCGACGCCCGCCAGCCATGTGGACCTTCACCCCACCATTCTCGAAGCCGTCGGGTTGGCGCGCGACGCCGCGCTTCCCGGCCACTCCCTGTTCGAGCTTGCCGAAGGTGTCACGCCCGGGCGTGACATTCTGGCCGAGTACCACGGTATGGGCTCGCGCACCGCGGCCTACATGATCCGTTGCGGCCGGTATAAATATGTTCATTACGTACTTTATCGTCCGCAACTGTTCGATCTCGCCGTCGATCCCGAGGAACTGCATGATCTCGCCGGCGACCCCGCCCATGCTCCGGTTCTCGCCGACTGCGACCGGCGGCTGCGGTCCTGGCTGGATCCGGAGGCGGTCGACCGGGCCGCCAGGACCCGCCAGCACGAGCAACTGCGCCGCCATGGCGGCCGTGAGGCGGTGATCGCGCGCGGTGACTTCGGCTTCAGCCCGCCACCCGGCATTCCGGCCGATTTCAACTGACCATGGGGATTTCGCCGATGAAACGCACCTTGTTCGCCGTTGTCTTCGCGCTGGCGGCGATCCTGACGTCCGGTCCGACCTGGGCCGATGCCGCGAGGATCAGCATCGGCAAACAGCAGGGCCTGAGTTACCTGCCCCTGATCATCGCCCAAGGCGAAAGGCTGATCGAGAAGCACGCCCATGACCAGGGATTGGAGGGCGTCACGGTGGACTGGGTCTATCTGGCCTCGGCCACGGCGCTCACCGACGCCCTGCTGTCGGGCAGCGTCGATTATCTGGCGGGCGCCAGCCCGGTGCTGAACGTGCTGTGGGACAAGACCCGCAAAGACGTGAAGGGCGTGGTCAATCTGAGCAACTTCGATTTCACGCTCAACACCATCAATCCCAACGTCAGGACGGTCAGGGACTTCACCGAAAGCGACCGGATCGCGGTCAGCGCGGTCAAGCTGTCGGTCCACGCCATCATCCTGCAAATGGCGGCGGCCCAGGCGTTCGGCCCCGATCAATGGGAGCGCCTGGACCACCTGACGGTGTCGCGCTCCCATTCGGACGGTCTGACGGCCATGCTGTCCGGCCGGAGCGAAGTCACCGCCCACCTGACCACGCCGCCGTTCCAGAACCTGGAACTGGCCGATCCGCGGGTCCACAGGGTGCTGAGTACCTCCGAGGTTCTGGGCGGTGGCGGCGCTTCGGTCCTGGTGTTCACCAGCACCAAGGTCCACGACGGAAACCCGAAGTTGACCCGGGCCTTGATCGATGCCACCGCCGACGCCATCGACCTGATCCGCAACGACCGCCACCGCGCCGCCGAAATCTATGCCGCCACCGAGAAGACGTCGCTGAGCGTCGGACAGATCGAGGCCATCATCGCCGATCCGGCAAACGAATACAGCGTGGTGCCGCGCAACGCCGTGAAGTTCGCGCAGTTCCAGCACCGGATCGGCACCCTCAGGTCCCGCCCCGACTCATGGCGCGACCTCTTTTTCCCGGAAGCGCCCGAAGGGGACGGCCGCGGCAGTTGACGATGGCCGGCTGCCGCCAGCCACGGTTGGGCGCGCAGGAACGACAGAAAACAAGGGGTATGGCGGGCTGGAAACGCGCCATCCCCTTCCGGGGCAAACCCCGTCGCCGCTTTGCGCGTCAGGCCCCGAACCCGCCCTACGCCTTGGCTTCGACCTCGATCTCGTCATACCGTTTCACCCGGTAGACGATGGTGGACACCAGCCAGGCGAGGGCGAACAGGCCGACGATGGCGTAGCCGAGGGTGCCGAAGTTGTCGTTGGTCATCGAGATGACGTCCCAGACTCCGCCCTTGAGGTCGAGTTGGTCCACCAGCAGGCCCGCCGCCTCGATGCCGCCGACCACCACCGCCACCAGTACGGAGACCAGGGTGATGGTCAGGTTGTAGTAGAGC
>PLTC01000052.1:7093-19276 GCA_003165295.1 Rhodospirillales bacterium
AGCCCAGGCCAAAGAGAAAGCCCAGGGGAAACATGTGCCAGCTCTCGCCGATGCGCCGGAACAACCCCCGGAACAGGCGGGCGAGGAAGCCGCGGTTTGCCAGCAGGATGTCCAGATCGGCCTCGTCATAGGCGCCACCGTTCCTGACCCGGTTGAAGGTCTTCCACACGCCCACCAGGATGACGGTGTTTGCCGCGGCGATCAGGAACAGGAACACCGCCGAAATCGAGGTCCCGACCACGCCGCCGATGTCCTTGAGGGCATCGAACTGGGTTTCGGCAATCGCGGCCCCCAGCGCGATGGCCAGGGTCAGCAGCAACACCACACTGGAATGTCCAAGAGAGAAGAACAGGCCGGTCCCGACCGGTCGCCGGCCTTCCTGCATCATCTTGCGCGTGACGTTGTCGATGGCGNNGGTCGGCGTCGAAGGCGTGGCGCAGCCCGAAGCTGTAGGCCAGCAGCGCGCTGCCGATCAGCAGCGGCTGATCGTGGAACATGGCCAGCGCCCACACCCAAACCAGAACATTGCCGGCCACCAGGACGCCGTACATCCCGAACAGGCGGCCCCTCAGCTCTGCGGGAATCTTGGACAGTATCATAGGCATCACACCCTCGAATGCGGTTGATCGAGAAACGCCACCGCCGCAGGAGGGTCGTCGGGCATGCTTGCGGGCACCCCTTGGACGTATCGGTCACCCCGACCGACTTCCCGCGCCGATGCGCCCGTGACGGCAGGTCTCCTGGCTCGCGGGTCAACGTCTGTCGCCTGCCTTCCCAGCCGCCTCTCCGACGACCAGTGGCACAGGTTGGGCGACGACTCGCCGCTTACAGTTGCGGGGACAGCCGCGGCATTGGCCCAAAGGCCGCACCGCGTTCCCTTTTAATCCCGTCGGGCAGCGGCCCGCCGGAAACCATCACGGGCAAGAGACTGCGCGACGGCCGAACGGGCTGTCAACGGCTTTCTCGGCGCGGCTTTCTCGGCGCGGCTTTCTCGGCGCGGCTTTCTCGGCGCGGCTTTCCCGGCACGGCTTTCTCGGCCGGTCGCCCGACAGACGGATTGTCGCGGTCGATCCAGGCCGTGACGATCCCGACGCAGGACCGCTCGGACGGGTCGATGCCGCCGACGGGGCCTGACGGTCCGGGGCGCCCCGCCACCTCGGACCGTCAGGCCGGACCGAATGCCGTCGGGTCAGTTGGTCAGCATGGCGGCCTTGAGCAGCGCGACGTTGTAACGGATCATCTTCACGTAGCTGGGGGCCGGGCCGTCCGCGGCGGAGAGCGCCTCCGCATAGAGAGTCCCGCCCAGTTTGGCACCGGTCTCCTCGGCGATCTGCCGGATCAGACGGGGATCGTTGGCGTTTTCGAGGAACACCGCCTTGATCCGCTCCTTGCGGATCTGGTCGATCAGCGCCGCCACCTGCCGGGCCGAGGCTTCGGCTTCGGTGGAGAAGCCGATCGGTGCCCGGAATTCGACGCCGTAGGCCGCCCCGAAATAGCCAAAGGCGTCGTGGGTCGTGATCACCTTGCGCCTGGCCGCCGGGACCTCGCTGATTTGCTGGTGAACCCAGGCGTCGAGTGTCGTCAGTTCGCCGATATAGCGGTCGCCATTGGTCTTGAAAAGCCCGGCATCCGCGGGGTCGGCGGCTTCGAAGGCTTTTTCGACGTTGGTCGCGTAGATCACGGCGTTGGCGACGCTGTTCCAGGCGTGCGGGTCGGTGATCACCTTACCGGCAGCCCCGCCACCCGCGGCCTTGTCCGGTGCCTTGGCGTCGTCGTCATCGTCGGCATCGATCATGGTGCGGCTGCCGATGCCGTCGGAGGCAACCACGATCTTACCCTTGTAGCCCGATGCCGAGATCAGCCGATCCATCCAGCCCTCGAGGCCGAGGCCGCTGACGAAGACCAGATCGGCATGGGCGAGTGCGGCGCCGTCGGCCGGGGTGGGCTCATAGACATGGGGGTCACCGTTGGGGCCGACCAGCGACCGCACCGTGACGTGGTTGCCGCCAATCTCGTGAACCATGTCGGCGAGAACGGTGAAGGACGCCACAACGGCGAGGTCCTTGGCCGAGGCCGGCGTCGCCTGGCACAGGGCCAGCGCCGCGGCGGCGATAAGCAGGGATTTCTTCATGGATCAGGTCTCCTTGGCCTGAATGGAGGGAAACGAAAACCCGGCCGTCATGCCGCGGGATACCGACGGCTCCGGCCAACCCGAGCGCGTTGCTTGACACCGATCGAAGACCGGAAAACATCCGGTGGCGAAGGTTCCAAGATACCTCCCGATCCTCTCCGGCGGCTCCGCCAGGCCCGCGGCACCATATGTTATGATATAACATCTCTTATGGGGTTGCTGTCAAGCCCGTGTCGGCGTGGTGACGCGCATCAAGAGCCGCAACGCCGTCATCGTCCGCCGCCATCCCGGCGATCACCGGGGCAACATTGCTTCTGTCTCCCGTCTCGCGACGTTGACGTTTTTGCACCGGCTGTCGCGCCAGCCAGTCAACGGCAGATTTTCAGCCTGAGTCGGTTCGTCGGGCCATCCCACCCGGTTTCGAAATCCGGGTCGGACCCGCCGCCACCGACCGTAACCTGGAAAAAGCCGTTGACAGTTTCGGCCGCCGCCTCCTATGTCATCGACCACTTTCCAGTGGCTCGAAATGGTGTCGACGTCTCCGGTCGTGGAGACGGACCGCAACATCATCCGTTGTGCCGGTCCCCGACGCCCGAGGTTTTGCTGCCATGCCCTTGCCGTTGGTTCTGTGCCTGATCCTGGCCATGCTTGCCGCCGGACCGCTGGTGACGCCGGTGGCCGGGCGGTCCTGGGCCGGCGGCGCGCTTTACGGGTTGTGCCTCGCGGTCTCGGGCCTGCTGCTGGTGGCGGGCCTGCTGGGGCTGGCGGCGGCGGGGGCGGGTACGGCGCCGCAGTTGGTGCGGCTGCCGCTGGGCGTGCCCTGGATCGGCGCCGGCTTCCGGCTCGACGGCCTGTCGGCGTTCTTTCTGATCGTGGTCAATTTCGCGGCGGCGGCGGCGTCGCTGTTCGCCCTGGGTTACGGCCGGCACGAACTCGCGCCCCGGCGGGTGCTGCCGTTCTATCCGGTGTTCCTGGCCGGCATGAATCTGGTGGTGCTGGCCAACGACGCTTACAGCTTTTTGTTCTCCTGGGAACTGATGTCGGTGGCGTCGTGGTTCCTGGTGATGGCCCATAACCATGACCCCGCGAATCGCCGGGCGGGTTACGTCTATCTGATCATGGCGGCGCTGAGCACCCAGATGCTGCTGGTCACCTTTGGCCTGCTGTCGGACTTTGGCAGCCACCTGGATTTCGAGGCGATCCGCACCGCTCACCCGCCGGTGGAGATCGCGCGGCTGGTGGTGCTGGCGGCGGTGATCGGGGTCGGGGCCAAGGCCGGTCTGGTGCCGCTCCATGTCTGGCTGCCGCTGGCCCATCCGGCCGCCCCCAGCCACGTCTCGGCGCTGATGAGCGGGGTCATGACCAAGGTCGCGATCTATGGGCTGGTCCGCATCCTGTTTGACCTGCTGGGGCCGCCGGAATGGACCTGGGGCGCGGGCATCCTGTTCATCGGCGGCGTGACCGCGGTCATGGGCGTGCTCTACGCCCTGATGCAGCACGATCTCAAGCGGTTGCTGGCCTATCACACGGTCGAGAACATCGGTATCATCGCCATCGGCATCGGCCTCGCGCTGGCCTTCCGGGCCAACGGCTTCGGGCTGGGGGCGGCGCTGGCGCTGACCGCGGCGCTGTTCCATGTGCTCAACCACTCGCTGTTCAAAAGCCTGCTGTTCTTCGGCGCCGGCGCGGTGCTGACCGCCACCGGGAAGCGTGACCTGGACCATCTGGGCGGCCTGATCCGCGGCATGCCGATCACCGCCTTCTGTTTTCTGATGGGGTCGGCGGCGATCTCGGCGTTGCCGCCGCTCAACGGCTTCGTCTCGGAATGGCTGGCGCTCCAGGCGATCCTGATCAGCCCGGAACTGCCCCAATGGGTGCTCAAGTTCCTGGTGCCGATGGTGGGAGCCGGCCTTGCGCTGTCGGCGGCACTGGCCGCCGCCTGCTTCGTCAAGGCGTTCGGCATCGCCTTTCTGGGCCGGGCGCGCACCGTCGCCGCCGAGCGTGCCCGCGAGACCGACCGCTGCTCGCAGGCCGCCATGCTGGCGCTGGTGGCGGCCTGCGTGCTGGCCGGGGTGCTGCCCGGCATGGTGGTGGACGCGCTGGCGCCGGTGGTGACCCTGCTGGTCGGCTTTCACATGCCCACCCAAAGCAGCGAGCCCTGGCTGACCCTGGTGGCCACCACCCCCGAACGCAGCTCGTACAACGGCCTGGTGCTGATGGTGTTTATCGCCGTATCGGCGCTGGTGGCGGTCTATGGCATTCACGGGCTGGCCTCTCGCCGGCGGCGGCGGGCCGGGGCCTGGGACTGCGGCTACCCCGAGACCAGCCCGGCCACCCAGTATACCGCCGCCAGTTTTGCCCAGCCAATCCGTCGGGTGTTCGCCTCCGTGGTATTTTCGGCACGCGAGTCCGTCGACATGCCGGTCCCCGGGGACCTGCGGCCGGCGCGGCTGACCCTCACGCTTCGGGACCCGGTGTGGGCGGTGCTCTACCGGCCGGTGGTCGAGACGGTCGACACCGCCGCCGGGATGGTCAGCCGGGCGCGGACCCTGTCGATCCGCCAGCACCTCAGTCTGGTCTATGCCGTGCTGATCCTGCTGCTGGTGGTGCTGGCGCTATGGCAATAATCCAATACCTGCTGTTGCAGGGTTTTCAGATGCTGCTGGTGCTGGCGGTGGCGCCGCTGCTGATCGGCATCGTCCGCCGGGTCAAGGCCCGGCTGCTCAGGCGGATCGGGCCATCGGTGTTCCAGCCCTACCGCGACCTGATCCGCCTTGCGCGGAAGGATGTGGTGGTCGCCCACAATGCCTCGTGGCTGTTCCTGGTTACGCCGTACATCGTGTTCGCCGCCATCTGGGTGGCGGCGGCGCTGGTGCCGACCTATGCCCTGGGGCTGATCTTTTCCTGGTCGGCCGACATCATCGTGATCGTCGGCCTGCTGGCGCTGGCGCGGTTCTTTCAGGCGCTGGCCGGGTTGGATGTCGGCACCGCTTTCGGCGGCATCGGCACCAGCCGCGAGATGATGATCGCGTCGCTGGCCGAGCCGGCGATGCTGATGATCGTGTTCACCCTGTCGCTGCTGGCCCAAAGCACCCAGTTGTCCTCGATCGCCCACTACATGATGACGGTGCAGGTCGGCCTGCGGGTGTCGTGCGGACTGGCACTGATGGGGCTGGTGATGGTGGCCATCGCCGAGAACGGGCGGGTGCCGGTGGACAATCCGGCGACCCATCTGGAACTGACCATGGTCCACGAGGCGATGATCCTCGAATATTCCGGCCGCCATCTGGCCCTGATCGAGCTGGCCTCGGCGCTCAAGCTCACATTGTATCTCTCGATGCTGGTCTGCGTGTTCGTGCCCTGGGGCATGGCCCTGACCGATGCCGGACCGCTGGCGCTGCTGGTCGGGGTGGTGTTGTATCCGGCCAAGATCGCGGCGGGCGGCGCCGCACTGGCGCTGCTTGAGGTGACGGTGGCCAAGATGCGGGTGTTCCGGGTGGTGGATTTCCTCAATTTCGCCCTGATGCTGGGCCTGCTCGCGGCCCTGCTGCTGTTCGTGTCGCGGAGTATCTGATGCCGGTCGCCCATGGTCTGGCCTTTGACGTTGCGCACATGCTGGCCGGCGGCATGGTCACGGTCAGCTTCATGCTGCTGTTCCAGGATCGCCTGTTCGCCCTGATCCAGTTCATTGCCCTGCACGCGCTGGTGCTGACCCTGGCGCTGGGCTGGCAGGCCTGGCTCCAGGACGCCGAGCACCTTTATGCCGCGGCGGCGCTGGCGCTGGTGTTCAAGGCAACGCTGATTCCGTGGGTGCTGCACCGGCTGGTCCGACGGCTCAGGATCGAGCGCGCGGTGGAAACGGTGGTGGGCGCCGGCATGACCATGCTGTTCGGCATCTGCCTGGTCGGGCTCGCGGTGGTGGTGATGCTGCCGCTCGCGGCCAAGTCACCGCTGATGTGGGAAGACCTGTCCTTTGCGCTGGCCGTGGTCATGCTCGGGCTGCTGATCATGATCACCCGGCGCAACGCCGTGGGCCAGATCATCGGCTTCCTTTCGGTGGACAACGGCATGATGCTGGCGGCGGCAGGCGCCCACGGCATGCCGTTTTTGATCGACCTCAGCATCGCCTTCTCGGCGCTGGTGGCGCTGATCGTGTTCGGCATCTTCCTCAGCCACATCTTCAAGCACTTCGATTCGGTTGACGTCCACACCCTCGACCGCTTCCGGGGGGACCAGCCATGACCGCCCTCGAGGCGCTGTTCCGGGCCTTTACCGGCGACTTCGGCACCGCTGCGGTAACGGTGCTGCTGGCCGGGCCGCTGGTCACCGCCACCGCGATGCTGCTGGTGCCGGCCCATCGGGTCGCGGCGGCGCTCAATGCCGGGTCGACCCTGGTGTCGTTCCTGGCGGCGCTGGTGCTGCTGTGGGACCGGCCGCCGCTCAACATCTATCTGCATGTTGACGACCTGAACGTCGCAATGATTGCGTTGACGACCTTTATTTCCTTTACCAGCAGTCTGTTCAGCGGCGGCTATGTCGAGCACGAGCGGCGGACCGGGCGTATCAACCGGCGCACCGGGCAGTTTTACCATGCGATGTATCAGAGCCTGATGTTCGCCCTCAATCTGGCGCTGCTGGCCAACAACATCGGTCTCATGTGGGTGGCCATCGAACTGGCGACTCTGACCGCGGTGCTGATGGTCGGCATCTACCGGACGCCAGCGGCCCTCGAGGCCGCCTGGAAATACTTTATCCTGGGCAGCGTCGGGGTCGCGCTGGCCCTGTTCGGCACCATCCTGGTCTATTTCGCGGCGGCCTCGGCGGTGGGCGATGGCATGGAGGCCATGGCCTGGACCGTGCTGATCACCCATGCCGGCTGGTTCGACCCGACCCTGCTCGACATCGCCTTCGTGTTTCTGCTGCTGGGCTACGGCACCAAGGCCGGTCTGGTGCCGATGCACGCCTGGCTGCCTGACGCCCACGCCGAGGGGCCGACGCCGATTACCGCGGTGCTGTCGGGCCTGCTGATCAATGTCTCGCTTTACCTGATCCTGCGTTTCAAGATGGTGCTGGCCGCCAACCCCCATGTGCTGCCGCCCGGGCCGCTGATGGTCGGGTTGGGTCTGTTGTCGATGCTCTTTGCGATCCTGATGCTCTACCGCCAGCGCGACATCAAACGGTTGTTTGCCTATTCCTCCATCGAGCACATGGGCATCGCCGCCTTCGCGTTCGGTATCGGCGGGCCGCTGGCCAACTTCGCCGGCCTGTTGCATATGGTGATGCACAGCCTGACCAAATCGGCGATCTTCTTTGCGGTCGGCCATATTGTCCAGGTCAAGGGCACCCAGCAGTTGCCGGCCATCCGCGGCCTGGGCGAGAGCCACCCGGTGCTGGGCTGGGGGCTGGCGCTGGGGGTGCTGGCCATTGCCGGCATGCCGCCGTTCGGGGTGTTCATGAGCGAGTTCCTGGTGGTCAGCGCCTGCTTCGCCAGGGCGCCGTTGTTGACTCTGGTCCTGATCGCCGGGCTGATCGTGGCGTTGGGGGCGCTGCTGCTGCGCCTGAACGAGGTGGTGTTCGGCGAGGCCGGCGGCGCCAGCCTGCGGCGCGACGGCAGTTACCTGCCGCTGGTGCTGCACCTGCTGTTGGTGCTGGCCGCCGGCCTCTGCCTGCCGCCGCCGCTGGTGGCGTGGTTCCAGCACGTTGCCGCACAGTTGGGGTGAGGCCATGACCGCCGCCAGCCTTCCGAGCCTCAAAGACTACCTTGGCCGCAACCGCCAGATGGACGGCCACGCCCCCTGGCCGCGGGTCAGCCTGGTCACCGATACCTGGATGGCGCTGATCAACCGGCTCGCCACCCTCCCCTGGGTTCTGCTCGGGGAATGGACCGATGGCGACACGGTGCTGGCCGCGGTCCTGGACGAGACCGACGGCGCGGCGGCGGTGCTCAGTCTCGTCACCCAGGGCAACCGCTTTCCGTCCCTGTCCCACAGCCGGCCGGCGGCGATCCGGTTGGAGCGGGCCATCGCCGACCTCACGGGGATGGCCGCCGAGACCCTGGTCGATACCCGGCTCTGGCTCGATCACGGCACCTGGCCGGTGGCGCAGCCGCTGGGCACCGCCGCCCCCCGCCAGCCGGGACCGCTGCCCCTGCCCTACACCTTCCTGCCGGCTGAAGGTGAAGGGCTGCACCAGATTCCGGTGGGGCCGGTCCACGCCGGCATCATCGAGCCCGGCCATTTCCGCTTCACCTGCTTTGGCGAGGCGGTGGTCCGGCTCGAGGATCGGCTCGGTTACACCCACCGGGGGATCGAGGCGCTGATGACCGGTGCCGATATCGAGCGGGGGGCGCGGCTGGCCGGCCGGGCTTCGGGCGACAGCACCGTGGCCTATGGACTGGCCTTTGCCCGGGCGGTGGAGGCCGCCACCGGGACCGTGCCGCCGCCCCGCGCCCACTGGCTGCGCGCCCTGATGGCCGAGTTGGAGCGAATCGCCAATCATCTTGGCGACATCGGCGCCGTATGCAACGATGTGGCATTCGGTCTGATGCATGCCCATTGCGGGGTGCTGCGCGAGCGGGTGCTTCAGGCGGCCGGCGCCTGTTTCGGCCATCGCCTGATGATGGACCGGGTGGTGCCGGGCGGAGTCGCCATAGACCTGGACGACGCCGGCGGCCGGCGGTTGCTGACCCTGGTTCGAGACCTGCGCCCACGCTTTCAGGAGCTGGTTGAACTCTACGACGGTACGCCGTCGCTCCAGAGTCGCATGCTGGGTTCGGGTACGGTCCGGCCGGAACTGGTGCGCCAGTGGGGCGCCGGCGGTTTCGTCGGCCGCGCCGCCGGCCGGAACTTCGACGCCCGCCTCAATCCCGGCTACGAGCCCTATCCGCAGTTGGAACTCACGGTTCCGGTGCTGGAAGAAGGCGACGTCAACGCCCGGGTGATGATCCGCATTCTGGAGGTCCGGGAAAGTCTGCGCCTGGTCGAGCAGGTGATCCGGCAGTTGCCGGCCGGTCCGGTCCGGGTGCCGGTCGCGGCCGTGGCTGACGGTCGGCACGAAGGCGTGGCCCTGGTCGAAGGCTTTCGCGGCGACGTGCTGGTCTGGCTGCGGCTGAGACCCGACGGCACCATCGGCCGTTGCCATCTGCGCGACCCGTCGTGGTTCCAGTGGCCGCTGCTCGAGGCGGCGATCGAGGGCAACATCGTCGCCGACTTCCCGCTGTGCAACAAGTCGTTCAATTGTTCCTATTCCGGGCACGACCTCTGAGGGAAGGCGAGGAAGCGATGCGTCGAACGCTGATCGAGGGGCTGCTGAACGGTCCGCTGACCGAAGCGGCGCCGGGCGCCGACGATCTCGAACTCGCGGCGCTTGCCCAAGAGGTCGAGCGCGCCGCCGCGCAGAGCCTCGGCCGCAGCCTGTCGATCCGTCACGTCGACGCCGGCTCGTGCAACGGCTGCGAGCTCGAGATTCACGCGCTCGGCAACGCCTATTACGATCTCGAACGCTTCGGCCTGCGCTTCGTCGCTTCGCCNNACGCGCAACATGCGCGAGGCGCTGGAGCGGACCTACATGGCGACTCCGGCGCCGAAGTGGGTGGTCGCCTGCGGCGCCTGCGCCAAAGACGGCGGCGTCTTCGCCGGCAGTTACGCGATCGTCGGCGGCGTCGGCGACGTCGTGCCGGTCGATCTCTACGCGCCCGGCTGTCCGCCGCGACCCGCGACGCTGCTGAAAGCGCTGCTGGCGCTGCTCAACGGCCGCCGGCGCTAGCGGGGCGGCAGGCGTCCATCGTCCTGCGGGCCGCTGCATTTGGTCGCAGGCCGACGACGACGCGCCGGGCGAAAAACAGCGGCGCCGTCCGATCCGCCTTCGCCGAAGCGGCCTTGTCGACCTCGGCGCGGATCACCCCGCGCGGCGCCGAATCCACAACGCCATGGACCTCGACATGGCAAACGATGTAGGCGCTGCTGCTTCAAGCCGCCCAACCAGGAGAAAGATCGTGGCAAGAGAATTGGAAGGCAAGCTCGCCGTCGTCACCGGGGCCGCGTCCGGCATCGGCCTGGCCAGCGCCGAGGCGATGATGGCGCTGGGCGCGCGCGTGGTGATGGTCGACCGCGACGAAACGGCGCTGAAGGCGCTCGGCAAGAAGCATGGCGATGCGGCGACGCCGCTGGTCGTCGACCTCCTCGACCCGAAGGATTGCGCTTCGCTGCTGCCGAGAGTCCTGGAAAAGGCGGGCCAGATCGATATTTTCCACGCCAATGCGGGCACCTACGTCGGCGGCGACCTGATCGACGCCGACACCGCCGCCATCGACCGCATGCTGAACTTGAACGTCAACGTCGTGATGAAGAACGTTCACGATGTGCTGCCGCACATGATCGAGCGCCGGACGGGCGACATCATCGTCACGAGTTCATTGGCCGCCCATTTTCCCACGCCCTGGGAGCCGGTCTATGCGTCGTCGAAATGGGCGATCAACTGCTTTGTCCAGACGGTGCGCCGTCAGGTGTTCAAGCACGGCATCCGGGTCGGCGCGATCTCGCCCGGTCCGGTCATCACCGCGCTGCTCGCAGACTGGCCGCAGGAGAAGTTGAAGGAATTGCGGGAGGCGGGAAGCCTGCTGGAAGCCAGCGAAGTCGCCAACGTGATCACGTTCATGTTGACGAGGCCGCGCGGCATGACGATTCGCGACGTGATCATGATGCCGACCAATTTCGATCTCTAGGAGCGCATTGCAGTTCCTGGGCAAACCTCTTTCAGGCTTGTCTACGCACGTCTGCGGTTGGGCGCCGATCGGTCGACGGCTTCGAAGGGCTGAGGAGTGCGCGCAGCTCGCCCATCAAGCTCGGGCGCTGCCGCGTCTCCGCGAGCGCGGCAAGATAGTCTTCCGCCCAGCCTTCGATGTCGTGGACGAGGAGATATTCCAGCATCGGGCCGTGGCGTTCGCGTCGCTCGGACAACGGCATTTCCAACGCGCGTTTCAGCGCCGCGGCCACAGCGTCGCTCTCGTGTGGATTGACGATCAGCGCACTGGTGAGTTCGGCCGCCGCCCCGGCAAATTGCGACANNGGTCCTGCGCCGCGACATATTCCTTCGCGACGAGGTTCATGCCGTCGCGAAGCGGGGTGACCAGCGCCACATCGGCCGCGCGATAAATGCCCGAAAGCGCGGTGCGCGAATGGGAACGATTGATATAGCGTATCGGCGTCCAGGACGCCTCGCCATAACGGCCGTTGACTCTGCTGATCAGCGTCGTCACTTCACTTTCGATCGCGGCGTAGTCCTTGATGTCGGACCGGCTCCTCGGCGTGATCTGCAACAGGGTGACGCGCGATCGCCACTTCGGATTGACATCGAGAAAACGATCGAACGCGTTGATGCGCTCGATGATGCCCTTCGAATAATCGAGTCGGTCGACGCCGAGCACCAGGCGGAGGCCAGTGAGGCTCTCCCCGATTTCCTTGGCGAATGGCGAGCGCGCGGCGTTGCGCGCGAGCCGCGCGTAGGCGGCGGTCTCGATGCTGACTGGAAAAGCGCCGATACGGGTCTGGCGGCCCTCCACTTCGAAAGTCAGGCCGCGTCCCTGTTTGGCGCCCGGCGTCGTCGAGAGGTAGGCGGCGAAATTGTCGCGGTCGTTCTCGGTCTGAAAGCCGACAAGGTCGTAGGAAGTGAGGGTGCCGAGAATCTCTTCGTGGTGCGGCAAGGTGCGCAGAATGTCCAACGGAGCGCAGGGGATGTGCAGGAAGAAACCGATCGGATTCAGATGTCCTCGAGCGCGCAGTTCGCGCGCCAACGGCATCAGATGGTAGTCATGCACCCAAATGACGTCGTCCTCTCTGATGAAGGCGCTGAGCTTGTCGGCGAACAGGCGATTGACGCGCATATAGCCTGAATGGTCGGCGCGCGAATACTCCTGCAGATCAACGCGATAGTGCAGGATGGGCCACAGAACCCGGTTCGCCAGCCCGTTGTAATATTCCTCAAAGTCATTCTTCGACAGATCGATGACGGCATAGGTTATGTGATTGCGCTCGACGATGCGCGGCTCCGCCGTC
>PLTC01000035.1 GCA_003165295.1 Rhodospirillales bacterium
ACATCGACGACATCCTGGCCGATCTTGACCAGGCACTGGCCAGGGTCTGACCGCGAGGGAGCGGCGAATAGTTGTGGGCTCTGCCAACGCCCGCAAAGTTGTGGGCTCTGCCCACGCCCGCAAAGGGCCGGTCGGCCCTTTGATCCCGTGACATCACGAGGTCAAGGAGGCGAGCCTCCTTGCGGGTGCAGGGCAGAGCCCTGCAAAATCAAACCGCGGGCATTACCCTGACGCCTATCCGATCAAGCCGGGCTGACCAGCGACGAGTCAACCTTAGGGTGGCCGTAAAGAACCTCGGCACGCTGTTCAAAGGCCAGAACCATCCGCTTGACCGCCTCGCCGAACAGAACTGAGATGATCTTTTGCAGCATCTTCGACTTGAACTCGAAATCGACAAAGAAGTCGATCCGGCAGCCGCCCGGCACGGTTTCGAAGATCCAGTGGTTGTTGAGGTACTGGAACGGTCCCTCGGCGTAGGTCACGTCGATCCGGTTCGGCGCCATCAGCACGGTGGACACAAAGCGTTCGCGGACCATCTTGAAGCCGATCATCAGATCGGCATAAACGATGTTGCCGACCCGCCGCCGGATGCGCGCGCCCACGCACCAGGGCAGAAATTCGGGATAACGCTCGATATCGGCGACCAGCCGGTACATCTGGTCGGCGCTGTAAGGCAGGAACTTCTTCTCGGCGTGTGTCGGCATGGCTCTTCCCTGGCACCACCCGCCGCCGCGCCCCCGCGCATGCCCGGCCGGCGGAACAGATTCGGTTATATCGGGTGCCCGGGGACCGCCTGTCTACCTGACAACCTTACCATCCCGGGCCGCCCGCAGCCGCACGAAGTCGTCGCCGGCGTGGTAGGACGAGCGGGTCAACGGCGAGGCCGAGACCATGTGGAACCCCTTGCCCCGGGCCTGCGTCGCGTAACCGGAGAACTCCTCCGGGGTCACGAAACGATCGACCGCGGCATGCTTGGGCGTCGGTTGAAGATACTGGCCGATGGTCAGGAAGTCGACATCGGCAGCGCGCAAATCATCCATCACCTGACCGATTTCTTCCCGGCTCTCGCCCAGCCCGACCATCAGGCCGGACTTGGTGAACACCGTCGGCGCCAGTTCCCTGGCCCGCGCCAGCAGGGCGAGCGAGGTAAAGTAGCGCGCACCGGGACGGATGCCCGGATAGAGCCGGGGCACGGTTTCGAGATTGTGATTGAACACGTCCGGGCCGGCCTCGATCACGACTTCCAGGGCGCCGGGTTTGCGCATGAAGTCGGGGGTCAGCACCTCGATGGTGGTGCCGGGCGAGACCTCGCGCAATCGTCGGATGGTGCGGGCGAACTGCCCGGCGCCGCCGTCGGGCAAATCGTCCCGGTCCACCGAGGTTACGACCACATGCAGCAGCCCCAACGCCGCCGTGGCCTCGGCCACATGTTCGGGCTCGTCAGGGTCGACACCGTCCGGCCGCCCGGTGGCCACGTTGCAAAAGGCGCAGGCCCGGGTGCAGATCGCCCCCAGGATCATGAAGGTGGCGTGGCGGTGCTTCCAGCACTCGCCGATATTGGGACAGGCGGCTTCCTCGCACACCGTATGCAGCTTCAGTCCGCGCATGAGCGTCAGCGTGTCGTGATACTCGCGCGACACCGGCGCCTTGACGCGAATCCACGCCGGCTTGCGCGCGACCGGATTGTCCGGTCGGTTCACCTTCTCAGGATGCCGGACCCGCGCCGCCTGATCACTCATCAATCGCCGTCTCCCGTCACCGTAACCTTGTGGGCTCTGCCCACGCCCGCAAAAGGCCGGTCGGCCCTTTGAACCCGTAACGTTTTGAGGTCGGGGAGGCGAGCCTCCTTCGCGGGTGCAGAGGGCAGAGCCCTGCCCATCAGATGTGAATCGCCCGCCCGTAAGCGGCCAGAACCGACTCGTGCATCATCTCAGAAAGCGTCGGATGTGGAAACACCGTCTGCATCAGTTCGGCCTCGGTGGTTTCCAGGGTTCGGGCCACGGTGTAGCCCTGGATCAGTTCGGTCACCTCGGTCCCGATCATGTGCGCCCCCAGCAATTCGCCGGTGACGGCATCGAATACCGTCTTGACCAGCCCCTCGGGCTCGCCCAGCGCAATGGCCTTGCCATTGCCCAGGAACGGAAATCGCCCGACCCTGACCTGATGGCCGGCGGCCCTGGCCCGCGCCTCGCTCAGCCCGACGCTGGCCACCTGCGGGTGAGAATAGGTGCAGCCCGGAATGTTGCGGGCCTCCAGGGGATGAACGTCGGGCAGGCCGGCAATGCGCTCGACGCAGATCACGCCCTCGTGGCTGGCCTTGTGGGCAAGCCAGGGCGGGCCGGCAACATCGCCGATGGCGTAAAGGCCGGGCTCGTCGGTTTCCAACCAGGGGTTGACCAGAATATGGCCGCGATCGACCCGCGCCCGGGTGGTCTCGAGGCCGAGGTTTTCCACATTGCCGGTGATCCCCAGGGCCAGGATCACCCGATCCACGGTCAGGATCTGGCTGGCGCCGCCGGCCTCGATGGTCGCCGCGACGCTGTCGGCGCCGGCGGCCAGCGGCCCGACCCTGGCGCCGGTGATGATCCGCATGCCCTGCTTTTCGAACGCCTTGCGGGCCAGCGCCGAAATTTCCTCGTCTTCGTAGGGCAGGATGCGGTCGACCACCTCGGCCACCGTCACCTGACTGCCCATGGCGTTGTAGAAGCTGGCGAATTCAATGCCGATGGCCCCCGACCCGACCACCAGCAGCGACTTCGGCAGCGCCGCCGGCACCATCGCCTCCTTGTAGGTCCAGATCAGCCGGCCGTCGGGCGCCAGTCCGGGCAGGGTCCGGGCGCGGGCGCCGGTGGCGAGAATGATGTGCCGCGCCGTCAGCGCCGTTCCCCCGGCCGTCCCGCTCTTGGCCGGCGGTACCGCCTCGACCCGCAGCCGGCCCGGTCCGGCAAGCCGGGCATGGCCGTCAAAGACCTCGACCTTGTTCTTCTTGAGCAGGTGCTTGACCCCGCCGGCCAGTTGTTGGGCCACCGCGCGCGAACGTTTGACCACCTTGGCGATGTCGACCCCGGTTTGCCCGGCCGACAGGCCGTAGGCGTCGAGATGCTGGAGCAACCGGTTGATTTCCGCCGAGCGCAACAGCGCCTTGGTCGGGATGCAGC
>PLTC01000093.1 GCA_003165295.1 Rhodospirillales bacterium
GGCTCCGGGCCGAAGCCGCGACGGGGCCGGCGCCGGAAATCCGACGCGCCGGTGCCGACCGATGATGCCCGGCCGGCCGTTGTCACGCCCGCCCTGCCGCAGCCCGCGGGCCCGCCGGCCCGCCGGCCGCCGTCGCCCCGCATGCTGGCCTTTGCCCGCGATCTGGCCCGGAAACAGAAGGTTTCGCTGCCGCCCGATCTTGAGCACGATTTCAAGGTCTGCCATGACTTTCTTGAAGCCCGGCTTGGCCGAACCTGAGGATCGCTCATGAGTCCCCCGCCCGCCCCGCCTGTCCTGCGCGACGATCGCAACGGCATCTACGCCTTTGACGCCGGCTATATCCGCCCGCTGATGGCCGCCATCCATCTGGTGGTCGGCTGCGGTCGGGTGGCGGTGATCGATACCGGCACCAATGCCACGCTGGCGCCGACCCTGGCGGCGCTGGCGGCGCTGGGTCTGGNNCACCTGGACCACGCCGGCGGCGCCGGGGCCATGATGGCGACGTTTCCCCAGGCCCGGCTGGTGGTGCATCCCCGCGGCGCCCGGCACATGGCCGACCCCGGCAAGCTTTTTGCCGCGGTCGAAGCGGTCTATGGCGCCGACCATGCCCGGAGCCTGTACGGCACGCTGATCCCGGTGCCGTCGGCACGGATTCTGGCCGCCGACCACCGGCAGCGTCTGCCGCTGGGCGACCGGGAGTTGGAGGTTTTCCACACCCCGGGCCACGCCCGGCACCATCTCTGCCTGTTCGACCACCCCAGCCGGGCCATGTTCACCGGAGATGTCCTCGGGCTGTCCTATCGGGAGCTGGATGTCGACCACCGGCCGTTCCTGTTTCCGACCACGTCGCCGTCCCAGTTCGAGCCGGAGGAGATGGTCCGCTCCATCGATCTGGTGCTGTCTCTGAACCCCGAGGCGCTTTATCTCACCCATTACAGCCGGATACTGCCGGCCGCGGACACCATCGCCGGGTTGCGCCGGTTGCTCGAGGGCCACGTCGCCGTGGCCCGCGCCGAAGCCGGAGCCGGAGCCGGCCCGGATCGCGGGCGGCGCATCCTGGACGGCATCAGCCGCCTGATCCTGGACGAGTTGCGCGCCTTCGGCTGCACTCCTCCCGAGCCCGAGCTGCGGGCAGTGCTCCAGATCGATCTCGACCTGAACGCCCAGGGGCTGGTGGCCTGGCTCGACTCGGACCGGGGCGGGGCGCCATAGGCGCTGGAATACCGTAGAGCGTTGACATAAAAAAGATTTTGTGGGCTCTGCCCACACCCGCAAAGGGCCGGTCGGCCCTTTGAACCCATGACGTCATGGGGTCACGGAGGCGGGTGCAGGGCAGAGCCCTGCAAAATCGTTCCGCGCGCCGGGATCACTCTCCGATCGGACGATCGAGCGGAACCACCTTGATCCGGCTCCCCGAAATCGACAGGGCCAGCCGTCCGTGCTTGAGGGCCAGGGCGTCCTGGCCGAACAGTTCCCGGCGCCAGCCGCCGAGGGCCGGGACCTCGGCGTGGTCGTCGGCGGCAATGGCGTCCAGGTCGCCGGCCGAGGCCACCAGCTTGCTGGCGACATGGTGATCCTCGCACTTCATCTTGAGCAGCACCCGCAGCAGTTCGACCACCGACGCCGCGCCGGACGGCGGCTCGCCGGCGCCATCCTCCTGCGGGCACTGGTGATCGGGCAACGCCACGCCGCGCGCCACCGCCGCCAGCAGGTCGACGCCCATCCGGCCCTCGGCAAAGCTGCGGCCAAGACCCCGCACCCGGGCCAGATCGTCGATGCTGGCCGGCGCGTGGGCGGCGATTTCCAGGGCCGCCTCGTCGCGCAGCACCCGGCCGCGGGGCAAATCCCGGGCCTGGGCCTCGCGCTCGCGCCATGCCGCGATCTCGCGCAGGATCGCCCGGAACCGCGGCTTGGCCGAGCGCATCTTGAACCGCAGCCACGAACTTTCGGGATCAACGGTGTAGGTGGCCACGTCGGTCAACACCCCCAACTCCTGGTCCAGCCAGTTGGCCCGCCCGGTCTTGGTCAGGCGCCTGCGCAGCTTGTCGTAGACCGGACGCAGATGGATCACGTCGGACAGGGCATAGGCCAGTTGACGCTCGGTCAGCGGTCGCAGCGACCAGTCGGTAAAGCGGCTGGACTTGTCGACGCGCACCCCGGCCAGTTTCGACACCAGCGTCTCGTAGCTGACGCTGTCGCCAAAGCCGCAGACCATCGCCGCCACCTGGGTATCGAACAGCGGCGCGGGCACCCGCCCGGCCAGATGGAAGAAAATCTCGATGTCCTGCCGGGCGGCGTGGAACACCTTGAGCACCGACGGGTTGGCCATCAGCTCGTAAAGCGGCTGCAAATCGAGACCGGCGGCCAGGGGATCGATGGCCACCGCCTCCCCCGGCCCGGCCACCTGGACCAGACACAGTTGCGGCCAATAGGTCTTTTCGCGCATGAACTCGGTATCGACGGTGACGAATTCCTCCCGCGCCAGACGTTCGCAGAGCGCGGCCAGCGCGCTGGTGTCGGTGATGATGGTCGGCGGCGGGTATTCGGGTATGGAATGGCGGGGCATTCAGCGGTTTTTACACGGGTATGCGCCGATGGCCAGCGGGACGGGTGGCGCGTCCTGGCCGCCAGACCCCGCGCGTAACCGTACAGGCATGGAAAGGCCGGGGCAATCGAGCCAATCACGCCCGATCGGTGGGCGTTGCCGCCGCCACGAGCCTTGGCTGTACGGATCAGGCGGGCCAACGCTCAGGGGTTTCCGAGGCCGGAGGCGGCTCGCTCGAATTCGGCCAATTGGCTTGGGATCAAGTCAGAAAAGTAAGATTTTACCACGGAGAACACTGAGAACCACGGAGGGCCACGGAGAAGAAAGGAATTCAGCGCTTCGCGCGGGTGCGTGACCAAACACCGCGCGAAGCGCCATATTTTCTTCTTCTCCGTGGTTCTCAGTGTTCTCCGTGGTGAATCCTTGCTTCCCTTGCTTGCGTGGCCCAGACCCACGGACGCTCGAGCGGAGGCACTCCAACTCGCCGACTGGAACCACAAGGCGAACCACGCCAATCGCGGGACCGGGCGGTGACCAGCGCCGCGTAAGCCCAGACCCTGACATCGGGCCTGCGTGCTTGACCTGGCGCTTCCCCCCTGTCTTTTCTCCCGCGCTCCGGCGGCCCAGAGCGCCGTCCATCGATCGTCAGGATGTTCCGTATGCACCCCTACCGCTCCCACACCTGCGGCGCGCTGCGCGCCGCCGACGCCGGCCAGACCGCTCGCCTGTCCGGCTGGGTGCATGCCAAGCGCGATCACGGCGGCCTGTTGTTCATCGATCTGCGCGACCATTACGGCATCANNCTCGGTATCGACGGTGACGAATTCCGCCGCCGCCTGCCGGGCACAAAACGCCGTTAACGACTCGGTGGTGGTGATCAAACTCATGCGGTCACTCATACACGACCCGAAGCGCCAGGGAAAGCAGGGGCTTCCCCGGCAAAGAACACTATGGCCTCCCGACCCCGCCGCCGGCCGGGTCGGGAGACGTCGTCCACGGGTCACGGCGCCACGCCTGACGGTGTCAATCCTTGATGCGGAGCTGATAGACCCGGCACTGGGCCGAAAGCATGACCGCGTTGGCCCGCAGACAGCCGGCAAGGCGCCCCTCACCCGGCTCCACGGTCGGACACAGCTTTTCGATGTCCGCCTTGCAGGGCGAGGGCGGGATGGCCGGCCGGCCTTCGGCCACCGTGACCTTGCACTCCGGGGTCAGGGCGTCGAGATTCTTTTTCAGGCACTCGGCGATCCTGCCCTCTCCGGCGCGGAGGCCGGCGCAGAACTTCTTGACATCGGGGGCGCAGACCGGCGCCACCTCGGGGGTCGTCGTCGCCGTTTGCGCCAGGGCGGGAACGACCGCTCCGCCCGCGAGGCACAGGGTCAGTAACCAGGGGGCCAACAGCCGTGGATTCAGCATCGCGCTCTTCTCCCGAGATGGTTTTCGACGGTGTCCTGTTCACAACTATGCCCGAACCGCGGGCGCGGCTCCAGTCCGCAGGGGACAGTCCGCGGACGAACCGCAGGTGTCGGACCGTCGCTCTCTTCCTGCCCCGCTTCAACCGGCCGCCGGCCGCTGCCAGACCACCGGTGGCAAGGGTGCCAGCCGGAACGGCCCGATATGGACAAAGCGGTCGTGCAGCGAAATCGGTATTCTCGCGGTCGGGTTGGGCGGCGGCGGCGCGCCTTCCGGGCGCTCGACCAGACCGGTCAGCACCGCGCTGACGGTCTGACCGGCCTTGGCCTTGATCCAGCCGGCCGCCACCAGCGCCTCGATGGCCGGCTTGAAGCCTGCAACTTCTGCGGTTATGGACCCGACCGGCTGAAGCTCCTGGTCGAGTGACAGCGAGCCTTCGGCACCCAGCGCCAGCGGTCCCCAATGCAGGCTCGCGGTATCCAGTTCCAGGGTGCCGCCATTGCGGCTCCAGGCCGAAAGACTGTCCGGGTCCAGGCGCGGCGGCGCCCCCATCACCCGGGCGGTCACGGCCAGCGACTCGATGGCCGGCCCCAAGGAGAGAGAGCCTGCCGCCGGCGCCTGAATCCCCTCCGCGGTCACCGTCACCACCAGGCCGGCGTCGGTATGGGCGGTCACCGCGGCGGCCGGCGCGTCGAAGCCGAGTTTGACCCGGACCGCGGTGGCCTGGGGCAGGCCAAGGCCCGACAGCACCAGCCGGGCCTCGGTAAAGCCCTGGGCACCGCCCAGAATCAGCCGGCCTTCTGCGCCGTCGGCCGTCACCGCCGCCGGTTGCTGCCCGGCCGGCAGCCGCAGTTCCTGATGCCCGACCACCCGCAGGTGCAACGCGCCCGGCTGCCACAGCGGCACCCCGACATCCACCTCCGGCGCCTGCCACGACAGGCCGTCGGGCCGGCTGAACGCCACGTCGGTAAAGGTCGCGTGAACCCCCAGGGGAAAGCCCCCGAGCCGCGGCCCGGTAAAGTGAATCTCGGTGCCCCGAGCGCGTTCGGCCGCAACAAACGAGTCCAGGAACTGCCGGAACAGCGTCCCCGACAACCACCACCAGGCGGCCCAGGCCGCCACCAGTACCACAACCAAAAGCGGTACCAACAGCATCCGAAACGAAATGCGGAGGCCACGCATAACAACACTCCCTGGATTGCCCGGCAGAACCGTAGCCGGACGCCGTCCGAAATGCTACGAAACCCGACCCTTGCGGCAAGGCCGGCAGCCTTGCCCCGATTCCGATCCGTCACCCGGCGCCCGTGCCATGTCCACCCCCCCCGTTCCTGCGCCCGCCGTTCCTGCCCCCATTTCCCCGGGAGCCCTGGCGCTGACCCTGGCCCCCGAAAGCGATCTTTGGGTGTTCGGCTATGGCTCGCTGATGTGGGACCCTGGTTTTCCCTTCGTGGCCCAGGAAACCGGCATCCTGCGCGGCTATCATCGCCGTTTCTGCATTTATTCCATGCGCCACCGCGGCACCCCCGAGTGCCCGGGTCTGGTCTTTGGTCTGGATCATGGCGGGTCCTGCCGCGGCATGGTGTTCCGGGTGGCCGCCGCCGAGGTTCCCCGGGTCCTGGAGTATCTCTGGGCCCGCGAGATGTCTTCCAAGGTCTACCGGCCGAAGCTGCTGCCGGTGCGCCTGGAAAGCGGTGTCCGGGTTTCGGCCTGCGCCTTCGTGGTCGATCGCGGGCACCCGCAATATTGCCGCGACCTGGATCTCGAGCAGTCCGCCGCGCTGATCCGCCGGGGGATCGGCGGTCGCGGTCCCAATGTCGACTATCTGATCAATACCATCGACCATCTGAACCGGCTCGGCATCGTCGACCATGGCCTGACCGCGCTGCTGGCCGCCGTAACCGCCGGGAAGCCGGCCGGCGCCGGGCCGTGACCGCCGGCCCGGACCGGCGGTCACCTGTCAAAACGGCGAACATTGGTGACCATCAGCGTATAAAGCTGAGTGACCAGCTCGCTCGGCCGTAACCGTCCGAACGGCATGTTGTCGTGGACGAACGGCAACAGTCCCTCGGGCGGTCGCACCGGCACGATTTCATAGCCGGCCTTTTGCACCGCCTGGATCACCGCCGCCGCCTGCTTGCCGTAATCTTCATTGAACATCGAGCGATCGGCCTTCTTGATGGCCACGGCGATGAGTTCCTTAAGATCAGCCATTCTTCTCCCCCGGCCCGAGGCCGGCCCGACGCAGCGCGGCACCAAGCCGCCCGCTCAGAAACAAGGCACACAGCCGGAAGTCGCTGACCAGCGACCACAGCGGATGGCGGAAGCTGGCCGGACGGTTGTGCTCGAACAGCGCATGCCCGAGCCAGGCACAGCCGTAGCCGGTGACCACCGCCGCCACGGCCAGCCAGGGCCAGCCGCCGGCCACCGCCGCCGCCAGCATCGCCACCGCGCCCACCGTCCCGGCGATATGCAAGGCCCGGGTGCCCCGCCGCCGGTGGTCCGCCAGATACGCCGCCCAGAACCCGGCATAGCCGGGCCTGTCCTGCCGCGCCGCCCTGCTCATGGTCCGCCTCCATCCCCCCAACCGATTTCGGCGCTGTTGCAAAATCATCAAGATGGGTTTACGTCAAGAGTCCTTTTTCGTCCAGTCAAGGAACCACCGTCGCCATGGGCTACAGAGTTGCCGTGATCGGCGCCACCGGCAATGTCGGGCGCGAGATGCTCTCCACCCTCGCCAGCCGCGATTTCCCGGCGACCGAGGTCATCGCCCTGGCCTCGGAACGCTCGGTGGGTACCGAAGTTTCCTATGGCGAGGATCAGGTGCTCAAGGTCCGGGACCTGGGCGACTTCGATTTCCGCGGCGTCGATCTCGCCCTGTCCTCCCCCGGAGCCAAGGTTTCGGCGGTCCATGCGCCCCGCGCGGCCGCGGCCGGCTGCGTGGTCATCGACAACACCTCCCATTTCCGCATGGACCCGGATGTGCCGCTGGTGGTGCCCGAGGTCAATCCCCAGGCCATCGCCGATTTCCGCAAGCGCAACATCATCGCCAATCCCAATTGTTCGACCATCCAGATGGTGGTGGCGTTGAAGCCGTTGCACGATCTGGCCACCATCCGCCGGGTGGTGGTGGCCACCTATCAGTCGGTGTCGGGGGCCGGGCGCGAGGGCATGGACGAGTTGTTCAATCAGACCCGGGCGATCTACGTGAACGACCCGATCGAGCGCCGGAAATTTACCAAGCAGATCGCGTTCAACGTCATTCCCCACATCGACG
>PLTC01000241.1 GCA_003165295.1 Rhodospirillales bacterium
CCCGCCTGCGCGGGGATGAACCGGCTGATGGCAAAGGGTAACCCGACGCAGGAGCGTGTTCCCCGCCTGCGCGGGGATGAACCGTTGCCCTTCCATAGGTCCATCCACGGACGGAGGTGTTCCCCGCCTGCGCGGGGGTGAACCGGACAAAATCACTGAGGCTTTTCCTGGGTTTCGGGGTGGTGGTGTTTTTTGTGAAAACAAAGCGTTAGCCATGGCGTCCTGGATAGCGGTAGGGAGAAACGATTGGTTTCGGTCCCCCCTCCCTCCGAACCGGACTGGCAGATCTCCCGCATCCGGCTCTCCGGTTGATCGCGGTAGGGACGCCCATTACTGAGCACCCCCCGCACAGATCCGCACGGGCGGGATTCCCGCATACGGCTCCCACCTTGGGTGTTTGACGGCGAAGCGATCCCGCGGCCAGGGGTGAAGGATTCGAGGTTTGGGGAGGCAATCGCCGGCCAGTTTCCGTATCCGGTCCCAGGTGGTCCGGTCCTTCTGGCTTCGCCGCCGGAGCGCGCGTCGCCATAAGTCCATGACATGGGCACGGATTGCCGCCAGTGCCGAGAAATTTGTCGGCACGGCGTGGTAATTAAAGAAGCCGGTGACGACTTGCCTCAGCCATTTCCCCTGTTCGGGGATCGGCAAGTGCATTCGCCGCCGTAACTCCTCCTTGATCTCCGCGAGCTTTGCCTGCATGCGGTCGCTGCGGGTCTTCCGCTTGAGCAAAAACTTGCCCGCTCGCGTTTTGCCGCAGATGAAGGTAAAGCCCAGGAATGTGAAGGTCTCCGGTTTTCCGAGTCTTCGGTGGTGAGCCAGGCGGTGGCGTTGCGCAACAACCAGGCGATCAGTTACAAGCGCCTCTCCGGCTTGTTCGGGGAGGTGTTCGGCCTGGAGATCAGCGAAGGCGCCCTCGGCAATCTGTTCAAAAGAGCGATGCCGGCCTTCGCCGAACAGGTCGCCGGGATCAAGGTCAGAATACTGTACTCGATGACCAAACCCTTACTTTTCGCTGGACTCTCACCGCCTCGGAACGCAGGAAGAGCCTCTTTCAAATCAGGCGACCGCGCCCGCTGGCGCCTCTGGGGCAAAGCCCCCGATCGCTGAAGGCAAACAGAACCAACGGATTGCTCACCCGCCGCCCTCGCCTTCCTGGCGTCCGCCGCCCTCAAGGAGGCTTCGCATCAGAATGTCGGAGATGGCCAAATGCAGTTCGGCCGGATGGATGGGCTTGTGCAGCAGGATCAAGCCGTGGGCGTTGGCCTCCCTGATCCGCTCGGGCGCGGTGTCGCCGGTAATCAGGATGCCCGGAATCGGCCGGTTGAACACCTCCCGGATGTGGCGGATGACATCGGCGCCGGTACAGACACCGCGCAAGCGATAATCGGCAATGACGATATCGGGAGCATAGCCGCCGCCGGACAGAATATCCAACGCCTCCAGCTCTGTTCTGGCGGTTTTAACGGTATAACCCCAATCTTCGATAACCAACTTCAAGCCCTTCAACACCGCAGCCTCGTCGTCAATGACAAATACGACACCTTTTTCCTGAATTATCTCCCGCGGATACTCTGGCTTGAGGTAGACGACGTTGCTGCATTTGTTGAAGCTGATCAGCGGCACATCCACCGAAAACACCGAACCCCGGCCTGGCTTCGACCGCACCGTGACCGGACACCGGAGCAGCCGCGACAGCCGGTCGACGATGGCCAGACCGAGACCCAAACCCTTGTCGCGGTCGCGCTCGGCATTGTCGATCTGAAAGAACTCCTTGAAGATTTCGCCCTGGAGGTGATCGGGAATGCCGATGCCGCTGTCCAGCACCTGGATGCGCAACTTCCGGCCGCGACGCCGGCAGCCCAGCAAAATCCTGCCCTGTTGGGTATAGCGAATCGCATTGGACAGGAAATTGCCGATGATCCGGCACAGCAGGGTCGGATCGGTTCTGACGATCGCCGAACTGTGGACGACCTTGAGCGTGATGTTCCTGTCCCCGGCCAGTGGCCCGAATTCGGCCAGCAGCCGTTCGGTGAGGGTGGACAGGGCAAAATTGGTCTCTCTCGGGGCGATGGTCCCGGCATCCAGCCGGGAGACGTCCAGCAGTGCGTCCAGCAGCATGTTGAGGGCTTCGAGCGAACCCTTCATGTCGCCCAGCAACGAGGCCGCGGGTGAGCCGAAGATTTTGGTTTCCAGCGCCGAGGCGAACAGCACCAGCGCCTGAACCGGTTGCCGGAGATCGTGACTGGCCGCGGCCAGAAACTTGGACTGGGACAGATTGGCACGCTCGGCGGCTTCTTTGGCCGCCCGCAGGGCCTCGTCCAGGCGCTTGCGCTCGGTAATGTCCCGAACGATGCCGGCGAACAGCCGCCGGCCGCCGAGGCCGCTTTCGCCAACCGCCAGGTCCATGGGAAAGGTGGAGCCGTCCTTGCGCCGGCCCACCACCTCCCGCCCCGAGCCGATGATCCGGGCGTGGCCGGTGCGGTTGTAGTTGGCCAGATACTGGTCATGCTCGGAGTGATAAGGCTCCGGCATGAGTATCCTGACGTTGTGGCCGATCACATCCTCGGCCCGGTATCCGAAGATACGCTCCGCCGCCCGGTTGAAGCTTTCGATTACGCCCCGCTCGTCAATGGTCACGATACCGTCGACGGCGGCATCAAGAATCGCCGTGGTCTTGCCTTCGGCGTTCCTGAGCCCCCGCTGCAGGAACCTGATGCGGGCAACCGCGTAGGTGGACAAGGCCGCGAACCCGGCCACGCCAGCCGCCGCCAAGCCGATCATCAACCATTCCATCTGCCTGGTCCCCCGGTTATCCGGCCCCCGGTTATGATGAGTGAGAATGGCGCGCGACATCCCTTCGGAAAGCCAGACCAATGGCGTAACGCCGTTCGGGCCGCCCGCGCGCGCGGCCTCCGAAAGAACAAACCTCCCGGAGCCGGTTGCGGGTTCCGGGCGGCCGACTCCCGGGCAGGCGCGGACCCGTCCGAGACCGCCGGGACAGCGTCAGGGGACGCCGAGGGCGCCTTCGAGGCTGCCGAGACGCAGGCCCGTCCTGCGGCAGTCCCGCCGGCGGCAACGGCGCCGCCTCGAAACGCCGGCGGCATGGCCTGCCCCGAGCGCCCCGATCCCGGCCATCCCGAAGCTTGACCCGTTCCGCCGCCACGGGTAATGCTCCGTCGCAAGGGTCGGCCCCGGAGTGACAGGCGATGGAAATAAAAGATCAAGAAACGGACCACGGCTTTACCGACATGGTCGCCCCGGGCCACGAGCACAGTGACTTGATGGCCGCTATCGACAGATTTAATGCTGACGTAACCGCCGATGCCGGGTCGATCAATTACCATTTCAGCGAGCTGATAACCACGATTTACCAATTGTTCCAATATGAGGAATACCTTATGGAGACCTCGAAATACCCTTTAAGCGACCTTCATACCAGCGAGCACAATCGAATTGTTTCGACCATGATTCATGCCATGACCGGAACCGGTGATCATGAGCCGATGGCGGGTCAGGTCGCCGGAAAATTGCGCGTCATTTTTCGAATTCACGCGGAAAATTTTGACCGCGCCCTGTTTGAATATTTCAGAAAAAAGCATTCCTCATAATCGCCAGATAATCGCCAGATAATCGCCAGGACCTGGCGAAGGCAACGGCGAGGATGCCAGTTGCAACTGTTTCGTACATATAACGCCCCTTTTCCACGAGTCCGCCGGTCAAAGACGGTGCCGGCGGTGCGCGGACGGCGCATCCTGATCTTTGCCCTTACTGCCCAGGGTGGCTCGGGACTCTCCCGGCCCGACAAGCCTCCAGCCACCGAAAAAGCCGTGGAAAATCACGACCAGACGATACCGGTGCCATCGCTGACAACGGAGATGAGCGCCTGTAACCGGACAGCGATCATGGCTGCCGTGCCGGTCAATTTCGCAATTTCATCCCCGGGCTTGCTTGACCGACCGAGTCCGGTGCGTCATGGTGATCCGGTCTGAGCGATGAAGCGACCCCACGAGAGTGCGTCGTGATGATGACTGTTTTCGATTTATTGTCTGGCGCACTGGTCGGCTGTTGCCTGATCGGGGCGTTTTATCTGGCAGTGGCGGCCTGGGTGGTGCGACGCTTCGTCGCATTGCCACAACCACGCCCGCTTCATCGTCCCCCGGTGACGGTCCTGAAGCCACTCCATGGCGACGAACCAAACCTTTACGAGAATCTACGCTCTTTTTGCGTCCAGTCCTATCCCGGCATTCAGGTTGTGTTCGGCGTGCGCAATGGGACCGATCCGGCAGCGGCGGTGGTGGAGCGGCTTCGGGTGGATCTGCCCGAGGTCGATATCGAACTGGTGGTGGACGCCCGGGTCTACGGCAACAATTTCAAGATCAGCAATCTGATCAACATGGTGGCCAGGGCGAAACACGACCTGCTGGTGGTGGCCGACAGCGATATGCGCGCCGGTCCGGATTATCTTGACGGGGTGATCGGCCCCTTGCTTGATCCCGGCGTCGGGCTGGTAACGTGCCTTTATCGCGGACGGCCGGTGGGCGGCCTATGGTCGCAACTTGGCGCCATGTTCATCAACCACGGCTTTCTCGCTCAGGTTCTGGTCGGCCGGCTGGTCGGCGCCGGCGATGGCTGCTTTGGCGCAACCATGGCGCTCAGGCGCCAGACTCTGGAACAGGTCGGCGGCTTCGAGGCGTTCCGCGACCGGCTGGCCGACGACTACGCGCTGGGTGCGGCGGTCCGCGGCCTGGGTCAGCGGGTGGTGCTGTCGCCGCACATCGTCGATACTCAGGTATGCGAGCCGGACTTCGCCACCCTCTTCCGCCACGAGCTGCGCTGGGCCCGCACCCTGCGCTCCATCGAGCCCCTCGGTTACGGCGCCTCGATCGTCACCCATCCGTTACCGACGGCGCTTCTGCTGCTTGCCGCCAGCGGTCCGACGCCCTGCACGGTTGCGATTTTTGCCGCGGTTCTGGCTTGCCGGATGGTCTACAACACTGTTACCGATTCGGCGCTCGCGGTGCCCCCGTCCGCGTCCTGGCTGATGCCGCTCCGCGACCTGGTGTCGGTGGCGGTGCTGATCGCCAGCTTCTGCGGGACGAGCGTGACGTGGCGCGAACAAAAATTTCGCGTCGCCGCGGACGGCCAACTGACCCTCGACGGAGACCTGCGCCCATGATGAAGACCCTGTTTCTCCAGCCGCCATCCTTTGAGGGCTTCGACGGCGGCGCCGGTTCGCGCTATCAGGCACGGCGGGAGATCCGGTCGTTCTGGTACCCCACCTGGCTGGCCCAGCCGGCGGCGCTGGTGCCGGGCAGCAGGTTGATCGACGCCCCGCCGGCCCGAATCGGCCTCGACCGGGTGCTGCCGCTGGCCAGGGACTATGAACTGGTGGTGATGCACACCTCCCAGCCCTCGTTCCCCAACGACGTCAAGGTCGCCGCGGCGCTGAAGGAGCAGAATCCCAAACTGCTGGTCGGGCTGGTCGGCGCCAAGGTCGCGGTGGACCCGGCGGGCAGCCTGGAGACGGCGCCGGTGGTCGACTTCGTCGGCCGCAACGAGTTCGACTTCACCATCCGCGAAGTCGCCGAGGGCCGGGACTTCAAGGACATCGACGGTCTCAGTTACCGCAATGGCGAAGGTGCCATCGTCCACAATCCCGAGCGCACCCCCCTCGAGAACATGGACGAGCTGCCGTTCGTGACCGAGGTCTACAAGCGCGACCTGCGGATCGAAGACTACTTCATCGGCTACCTCAAGCATCCCTACATCTCGTTCTATACCGGCCGTGGTTGCAAGTCCCACTGTACCTTTTGCCTGTGGCCCCAAACCGTCGGCGGTCATCGGTATCGGGTGCGCAGTGCCGCGCACGTCGCTGCCGAGATCGCCTACGCCCGGCAGGCTTTCCCCCAGGTCCGGGAGTTTTTCTTCGACGACGACACCTTCACCGACAACCTGCCCCGCGCCGAGGCGATTGCCCGCGAGCTGGGCCGGATGGGCGTGATGTGGTCCTGCAACGCCAAGGCCAACGTGCCCCGCGAGACCCTGAAGGTGCTGAAAGACAACGGCCTGCGGCTGTTGCTGGTCGGCTACGAATCCGGCAACCAGCAAATTCTCCACAATATCCGCAAGGGCCTGCGCATCGAGGTGGCGAAGAAATTCACCAGGGACTGTCATGACCTGGGCATCACCATTCACGGCACCTTCATCCTCGGGCTGCCCGGAGAGACCAAAGAGACCATCGAGGAAACCATTCGCTACGCCGCCGAGATCAATCCGCATACCGTGCAGGTGTCACTGGCCGCGCCCTATCCCGGCACCAGGCTGTATCAGGAAGCCGTGGAGAACGGCTGGCTGGACACCGCTCATGCTGAGTTGATCGACGAGCGCGGGGTTCAGATCGCCCCTCTGCACTATCCGCATCTGTCGCACACCGAAATTTTCGACTCGGTTGAGACCTTCTACAAGCGGTTTTACTTCAGAACCGGCAAGATCGCCTCGATCGTTGGAGAGATGGTGCGAAGCCCGGAGATGATGAAGCGGCGGCTGCGCGAAGGAGTTGAGTTCTTCCAGTTCCTGAAAGAGCGCAAGACCGCCTGCTGAGGCAAGGCGGCTCATACCACCGGGAGATGCTTGATGAGCGGCAAAACGGTAAAGATCGGTGTGGTCCTGTCCGGCTGCGGTGTTTATGACGGCGCCGAAATCCATGAATCGGTGCTGACGCTACTGGCCATCAGCCGGCATGGCGCCGAGGCGGTGTGCTATGCCCCGAACATCCCCCAGCATCATGTGATCAACCACCTGACCGGCGTGGAAACCGGGGAGACCCGCAACGTGCTGGTGGAGTCGGCACGGATCGCCCGCGGCAGTATTCACGATCTGGCTCAGTTCGACGTGGCCGAGGTCGATGCCCTGGTGTTCCCGGGCGGCTTCGGCGCCGCCAAGAACCTGTCCAGCTTCGCCTTCGAAGGGGCCGGCTGCACCGTCAATCCCCAGGTCGCGGCGGCCATCAACGCCATGGTCGCCGCCGGCAAGCCGGTCGGCGCTCTTTGCATCGCTCCGGCGGTGCTGGCAAAGGTGCTGGGCGGGGTGGAACTGACCATCGGCCAGGATGCCGGCACCGCCGCCGCCCTGGAAGCCTTGGGCGCCCGCCACAAAAAATCCCTTCAGGGCGAGGTGGTGGTGGACCGGGAAAAGCGGATCGTGACCACGCCCTGCTACATGCTCGAGTCGACCGTGGCGCAGATTGCCGATGGAGCGGATAACGCCATACGGACAATTCTGGAACTGGTGGGGTGATGGCGGCGCAGGAAAAAGCCAAGGGGCTTTGCCCGATAGGCGCCAGGTTACGATGAGTCGTTGAAGCGAAAGGGTTTTGTGGGCTCTGCCCACACCCGCAAAGGGCCGGTCGGCCC
>PLTC01000217.1 GCA_003165295.1 Rhodospirillales bacterium
ATACGCTTCCTGAATGACCGCGGTCAGGCCCTTCTCGGCAGTGCGCCTGGGTTCTAGGAAAGAAGGAAAGTAACTGCCCTTGCGCAACTTTGGCACCTGCACGTCGATCCGGCCGACTCGCGTGTCCAACGGCCGGTCGCGGTAGCCGTTTCGGCTGTTGACCCGCTCGGCCGAGCGGGCGTGGAGACCGGCGCCGCACGCCGCACGCCGCCTCCATGTCCATCAGGCGCTGCAATGAGAAGGCCAGAACGTCCTTCAGGAAATCGGCGTCGCCGCCCTTCTCAATCAACTCGGCAAGTGCCACTCTCGAATCGGTCATCGTGCTGTCTCCGGTTGGTTGCTGTGTCTTGCAACCGGAACCTAGCGGAAACCCGCGATGGCCGCCCGCCTCCTGTTAGCCGGCCCGCACGCTCAGGCTGCGATCGTTTCCATATCTTCTCCTGAACGTGCGGGCCGGCTCTTACACCACTCCGTGGGACGCGGCCGCTCTTCGAGAAAGCCTAAAGCTGCGGCAACGTTCGTTGATGCAAACCTGAGGCGAGTCCGTCCAGGGCGGCCCGCAGCCGCCTGGTGGCGCGAGCCTTGCGGGCGAGCAGCGTCCCAAGCGGTTCGCCCCAGCGTTCGGACAGGGCCCGGAAGCTCCAGCCGTCGACTTCGACCGCAAGCCACACCGCGCGTTCGGCCGGGCTCAACCCGGCCAGCGCCCGGCACAACTGACCGCGCCGCTCGCTGGCCGCCAGCGCCTCTTCCGGATCCGGGCCGCCATCGGGCGGATCGACCGCCGCCAGGTCCTCGGTGGGACGCCGGCGGCGGAAGAAGTCGATCACGGCGTGGGTCAACGAGCGGTACAGATAGGCGCTCACGTCCTCGACCTGGGCCAGCAGGTCGGCCCGCTCGAACAGCCGCAGCACCACGTCGGCGACGATATCGTCGGCATCGCCGCCGCCGTCGCCGAACAGCCGCCGCTCGACGAAGCGGGTCAGTCGCCGGCGGTCGCGGCCGAAGGCCTCGACCAACCGGCTCCGCTGATCGGTCAGCGGGTCACTCATGCGCGTCGGCGGGGGGAGTCTGGTCCCGACGGCGGCCATAGGCCAGGAAAGCGGCCTCGCCTTCCGCTGCCCACCATTCGGCGTAAAGGTCGGGCGAGGCGGCCAAGGGACGGTGCCCGAAGCCGTGGCCGAAATGGGGACGATGGTGGTGGCGACCGTGCGAGAAGCGGCCGGTGAACAGCCGGGCCAGCACCAGCAGGCCGACCGCCTGCCAGAAGGTCAGGGGCGGCAGCGACGAGATGTCGGGCAGCACGGCGTTCCACACGCGCATCGTCACGTAGCCGAACAGCAGCACGAAGCCGGTGAGCAGCACCACCGCCTTGACCGCGAAGAGAGCGCAGCGCGCCGATTTGGGCAGCTTCGACCAGCGATCGGAAGAGCAACAGGCGTGAACCATGGGTCATATCCTTAGCCAAGGGCCGTCTGGCGGCCAGGGGGAAGCCCGTCGGCGGATCCCTGCGAAAAGGCGGGGGCCTCGGGGCTCGCTGCCAACCATGACGGCCCGGGCCAGCAAATTATTGCATCGTCGGCGAACTTATTTTTTGGCGTCCAGATGTGTCCGCTTCAGAGTCATCAGCAACGGCCGATCAGATTTCATCGCACCCCCAAGACCGGCGGTGCCGTGTCGAGAATGGCGGGGGCCATGTCGGCCATGGCCCCGCCTTTCCCGGAGATGGGCGAGGGCGCCAGGGATCAGGAGACGTGCAGTCGTTCGAGATCGGCGATCAACCCCGGCCCGGTCGGGTTCCAGCCCAGTTTTCTGCGGGTGATGACGCTGGATGCCGCGAGGTCGTGGGTGGCGAACGGACTCAGCCAGCCAAAATGGGCGGGAGCCTCTTCAGGCGATATCGATTTCACCGGAATTTTCAGGCTGCGCCCGATCACTTCGGCGATTTCCCGCAGAGATACGCCTTCCTCGGCCACCGCGTGATATCTTGCGCCCGCTTCGTGCGTCTCCAGCGCCAACCTGTAGAGGCGCGCCACATCACTGACATGCGCCGCGGCCCAACGATTGGTTCCGTCGCCCACATAGGCGGACACGCTCTTTTCGCGCGCCGCGGCAATGAGGAGGCTGACCAGTCCCTGTTTGATGGTATCGTGAACTTGCGGCAGGCGCATCACCGCTGCGCTGACGCCCGCCAATGCCAAGGCCGTTTGTTCCGAAACCCGGGGGAACGGGAAATTCGGCGGTACAGCCATGTCTTCGGTGGCAAGCTGCCCTGGCGCTCCCAATCCCGCCACCCCTGCGGTGACAATCAATGGCTTGCCGGAGCCGGCGAGACCGGACCCCAGAGCTTCGATGGCGCATTTGTCTGTCTGGCAGTTCTCCACGAATTTCGAGAAGTCGTGAATAAAGGCCAGATGAATGACGCCATCGGCTGCGGCGGCGCCGGACCGCAAGGTGTCGAGGTCTTGGAGCGAACCGCGTTGAACCTCCGCGCCGAGCGCCTTCAGGGCGTTTGCGCCTTCCTCGGACCGCGCCAGGCCAAGGACGCCGTGTCCGGCGGCGATCAGCGCCCTGACGACGGGGACGCCGATGAATCCGGTGGCACCGGTTACGAATACACGCATTGTTTTCTCCTCCGTCGATGGTCAGATCGTCAGTCCGCCGGTGGCCTCGAGCCTCTGGGCGTTGACCCACCGGCTGTCCTCGGAAAGAAGTGCCGCAATCAGCGGCCCGATGTCCTCGGCCTGGCCAATTCGTCCGAGCAAAGTGTGCTCGCCGATCATTTTTCTTTGTTCGTCGGTCCGTCCGCCGGCAAAATCGGTGTCCAAGGCGCCGGGTGCGACACAATTCGCGCGGATTTTACGGTGTGCGAATTCCGCCGCCACATACCGCGTGAGCACTTCGATCGCTCCCTTCACCGCGGCATAGACCGCAACGCCGGCGGGGTAGGTGAGGCGGGTCAGGGCGGACGACACGAAGATGACGTGCCCGCCATCGGCCATCAGGGGCAAGAGTCTCTGAGTGAGAAAGAACACACCCTTGAAATGCACATCCACCAGCGCATCGAATTGCTCCTCGCTGACGTCTTTGATCGGTGTGCGCTGCGCTGTGCCCGCATTGTTGACGAGATAGTCAAATGTTTTCTGGCCCCATTGTTTTTCGAGAGCCTGGGATACCTGCGCCGCAAAACCGTCGAAGGACACAACCTTGGTCACGTCGAGCCTGAGCGCCACGGCCTTCCCGCCGGCGCTCTCGATTTCCGAGACGACCGCTTCGGCCTCTTCGGAATGGCTGTTGTAGGTCAGAATGATGCCAACGCCGCGTTTGGCTAAAGTCAGCGCCGTGCTTTTGCCGACGCCACGGTTTCCGCCGGTGACGAGTGCGATTTTCATGCGACCTCCTTTATGTGTTTTCCGCTTGGCGCGACGATTTGTGCCATCGTAGCCTTGCGGAACCGTCAAGCGCCCGCTAAAGCGGAGACAGTCTCCGTTCGCTCACAGATATATCGGAGACAGTCTCCGTTTTCAAGGGGGGTTCAGGTGGCCGATAAACGCCCGCGACCAGGTCCACGCAAGCCGCGTTCCGATGCGCAGCAAAACCGCGTGCGCATTCTGGAAGCCGCCAAGGAAGCCTTCAAGAAATCGGGGGCCAGTGCCAGCCTCGATGACATCGCAAAGCAGGCCGGGGTGGGGCCGGGAACGCTCTATCGGCATTTTCCCGCACGGGAGGAGTTGTTAAAGGCGGTGTATCAAGAGAGCGCAGAAAAGCTGGCCGACGCCGGAAAGGCGTTTGCGGAAGCCCTGCCTCCGGTTGACGCCTTGCGCGCATGGATGATGCTGTTTGTCGACCACATTGCCGAAAAGCAGATGATCGCCCCCGCTCTCAACGAGCTTGTCGGCGACCCGAAGAAGTTATTCGAGGCGACCTATGCCCGGATCTGGGAGGCGGTCCGCACCCTGGTCAGGCACGCCGTCGAAAGTGGCGATATCCGGGAAGACCTCGATGCCATCGACCTGCTTCGGGCCTTGATCGGTGTCGCCAACATCGCAACTACCCCTGACTGGCAGAACAGCGCCAGGAGATTGGTGGACATCCTCATTCAGGGGTCGCGCCCTGTTCGGTAAACGGGCTGGCATATTTGAGTGAGATTCGCGTGATGGATGGTCTACAACCGTCATGTTATTCTTGTTAAAGTTATTTTATTTTATTTTAGATTTTGATCGGATTGGCAGATTTTTTTAATGAGACGCGCCGCGAAGGCGACTGTGTTTGCACTGCGCGCTCACAGGCTGCGTAGTACTACAGTTGCACT
>PLTC01000050.1 GCA_003165295.1 Rhodospirillales bacterium
CTAGCGCCTATGGGTCGCTGACCTCGGCGGCCGCGGTCGGCGACCGCGGCTACAGATTCTCCTCACCTCAGCGCCGCCGTGAAGCGCTGGATCTTCCTGCACGCCTCTTCCAGCGTCTTCAGCGAGGTCGCGTAGGACACGCGAAAATTCGGCCCTTGGCCGAACGCCGCGCCGTGGACCGCCGCCACGCCCTCGGTCTCCAAAACTTCGGAGACAAAGTCCTCGTCGCTCTCGATCACCTTGCCCGACGGCGCCTCGAGGCCGATGGCTTCCTCGCAAGAGGGATAGACATAGAACGCGCCCTCTGGCTTCGGGCACTTCAACAGCTTCGCCTGGCCGAGCATCGAAACGACGAGGTCGCGGCGCTCTTCGAACGCCCTGCGGCATTTCGGGATGAAGTCCTGCGGACCGGTGAGCGCCTCGACCGCCGCCCATTGGGCGATGGTGCAGGCGCCCGAAGTCTGCTGGCCCTGGACCATGTCCATCGCCTTGATCAACTGGATCGGGCCGGCGGCGTAGCCGATGCGCCAGCCGGTCATGGCGTAGGCCTTCGACACGCCGTTGACCGTCAGCGTGCGCTCCTTCAGCGCCGGCTCGACCTGGGCCGGGGTGGTGAAGACAAAGCCGTCATAGACGAGATGCTCGTAAATGTCGTCGGTCATCACCCAGACCTGGGGATGGCGCAACAGGACATCGGTCAGTGCTTTGAGTTCATCCCGGGTATAGGCGGCGCCACTGGGATTGCTCGGCGAGTTCAGGATCACCCACTTGGTCTTGGGGGTGATCACACGCTCGAGATCGGCGGGCTGGAGCTTGAACCCCTTTTCCGGCGGACAACCGACCGGCACCGGGGTTCCCTCGGCCAGTTCCACCATGTCCGGGTAGGAGACCCAGTACGGCGCTGGAATCACCACCTCGTCACCGGGATTGAGGGTGGCGACCAGCGCATTGTATAAAACCTGCTTGCCGCCGACCCCGACATTGATCTGGTCGACACTGTAGTCCAGACCGTTCTCCCGCTTGAACTTGGCAACGATGGCCTTCTTCAGCGCCGGCGTCCCGTCCACTGGAGTATACTTGGTGTCGCCGGCACGAATGGCGGCAATCGCCGCCTCCTTGATGGTATCGGGGGTGTCGAAGTCGGGTTCGCCGGCACCGAGACTGAGAACGTCCCGGCCCGCCGCCTTCAGGTCCCGGGCTTTCTGGGTGACGGCGATGGTTGGCGAGGGCTTGATACGCGCAAGACGCGAGGCGAGAATCGACATGGATAAGGGGCCCCCAAGGCATGAAGGAAAAGATGGAGCGCCATGACCATACCCCCGGCCCGGCTCAGGAACAAGACCGGTGGCAGCGCGGACAACCGACCATCGGCGACGTCCGACGTCGGACCGCGGCCCGGCTGGCCGCAGCCGGGATCGAACAACCGGCTCTTGATGCCCGCATCCTGGTGGGGTTCGCTCTCGACCTCAATCGTGACCAGTTGCTGATCCACGCCGACCGGGCGGTGTCGGCCACGGCCGCGGCGCGCCTCGAGGAACTGCTTCGCCGTCGACTCGCCCGCGAACCGGTATCGCGAATCCTGGGGCGGCGCGAATTCTGGAGTCTCAGCTTCGATCTCTCCCCAGAGACCCTCGATCCCCGTCCCGACTCGGAAACGGTGATCGAAGCGGCACTGGCCGCTGCCGGCCCTGCCCCACATGCGGTGCTTGACCTCGGCACTGGCAGCGGCTGCCTGCTGCTGGCGTTGCTCAGCGAGCGACCGGAAGCCCGGGGCCTTGGCATTGATGCCAGCGCACCGGCCATCGCCACCGCCACGGCCAACGCAGCCCGGCTGGGGCTTGGCGCCCGTGCCCGTTTCGCCCAACTGGACTGGTGCGGGAGCCTCGCCGGACGTCTGACGCCGCCGCGCTTCGATCTCATTCTGGCCAATCCGCCCTATATTCCTGACGGAGCGATTGCCGGCCTCGAACCGGAAGTCTCGCGTTTCGACCCGGTGCTGGCGCTGGCCGGCGGACCTGACGGGCTTGAGGCGTATCGCCGGCTGGCGCCGCAACTGTCGGCGCTGCTCACCCCCGACGGAGTCGCGGTCTTCGAGGTGGGGGCCGGGCAAGCGGCGGATGTGGCTGGAATGTTCACCGCCGCCGGGCTTACGATCGACGGCATCCGAGCCGACCTCGGTGGAGTTGAGCGTTGTGTCATCGTCCGCACCCGCCGATAAATTTGGAAATCGCGGCAAAATTTGATTGGAACCAGACCTCTTCGCGATTAGGGTCGTTTCGATGGTTGGCCGCGACAGGGCACCGCCAATGTCGGGTGGACGCGGGTTAAGTTGGGCGCAGACCCGCCACCTCGCCGGGGCACGAACGGACTTCCGAGTCCAGCCGGTCGCCGTAGGCCCCCAGGACCATGGTTTTTAGGGGGTTTCAGGACTCGCGGTTTCCTTGAGAGGTGCGGTACCGGTCGGTTCCGGTACCCGCCGGGGCCGGTCGTCTTGTGACCCGGTCAACCAATCTTCGACCCTCCAACACGGGGCTCCGCTGAAGCCGAATGAGACAGGGACCAAACACCAGGCGCTCGCGCAGCCGGGGAAACGGCCGCCGGCAGAATGTGCCGCTGCGCCACCAGACCTTCGACAGCAATGGCCCGGATGTCCGCATTCGCGGCAATGCCTTCCAGGTTCACGAGAAGTATCTGGCATTGGCCCGCGACGCGGCCGCCAGCGGCGATCGTATCGCCGCCGAAAACTATCTCCAGCACGCGGAGCACTATTTCAGGATCATCAATCAGATCAACGAGGCGTCTGGAGAGAACAACCAGCAGCGGGGCCGCAATGGCCGCAGCGACGGCGGCGCCCCGGGTAACGGGCAGGACGACGAAGACGATGAAGATGACGACACGATCACGGACACCCGGGCATCCCTGAACGCCTGAGCCCCGTGATGGCGAGGTCCGGCGGAGTCGGTTGCAGGTCGACTTCGCGGACCGCCGGTCTGACCGGATGGGACTTCAGGTCGGCTCGAGCACCGCAGTATCGCCGACTGCCACCGCGCCACCGGTGAGCACCTGGGCGTAAACACCGCACTGCTGATGCCCAAAGCCGCGGGCCAGTGCCAACAACAGGTTGAGCGTCTGTGCGCCGGTGCCCGGTTCGACGTTGATGGCACTGTACCGCGTGATCGGAACGGTGACGTTCAATCGGGCCGGACCCAGCATCAGCGTGCGGCCGACCCAATGACTCTCTTCCCACGGCGCAGCGCCCGCAATGATGAAATTCGGGCGGAAACGTAAAGGGTTGACCGGTTCGTGAACCACCCGCTCCAGGTCATGGAGACTGGCCGCGCCGACAATGGAAACCCACTTTTCCGGGGTATCACCGAACATCACCCCCGGGGCTTCGACCAGTCGCGGCACGCCGGGAACTTCGTCCTTGAGGTAGGCCGCCAGGAACTGTTCGATCAGACCGCGCCCAACCAGGGTGCCGATCCGTCCCCGCGCCACCTGCCGGCCGCCGCGGCGCACCGTAAGCAGGGTGGTGACGTCGTCATACTCGGTCTCCAGCGTGCCCAACCGTTCGTTGCGCGCAAGACCCAGGAAACTGGTCTTGGGTTGCCAGGATGGTTCGTTGGGATTGAAGGTGGAAGCGCCATGCATGATCGCGAAACGTCGGTCCTCGGGCAGACCGCAGCCTGCCGCAAGTTCGACGCAGGGCATCGCCTGAGCACTCAAGCCCTTGACCGGGTAGCGGTAAATATGGGAAAGGGTGATCGTCATACTGAGAGACTGTGCGTCGCCACCACGGTCTGTCAATGAACCCGGCCCAGGCCCTCGTCACCGGCGGCCCGCCGTGTGGCCGAAAGGGCACAAGGCGCCCTAGCTGCCGTGACTGCCCCCGGCCCCCGACGCCAGGCGATCGATCACCCAGCCCTGGAACTTGGTCAGACCAAAGGCCTGTCCGACCGGCAGCGCCGATTCCTTCTCGCAACGGCATAAAATGATCTTGCTCCGCGGCAACCGTTTTAAAGACGCGACACAGTCGGGATCCTTCAACAGTGACATCTGCCCCGGCGCCAGTGCAATCTTAAAGTAGTCCACATCAAGACGATGCAGGTTAACAAACGGCAACAGGTCCAGGGTGATACCGTCAAGCGCGGTAGCGAAGCCGGCTTCGCGCATGCTCGCCAGGGTTTTAACAACTTCGCGCGGTCGATGAAGCAGGTCCGAACGGTTGATCTCCAGGACCAATGTCCGCCGCTCCAGCTCGCTCGACTCCCGAACGAATTTTTCGAAGAACGCCGCATGGCAGGTGGCGAGGCCGACATTCAGGCTGTGGCGATGCCCGGGCTTGGCGCGATGGCGGCGCAGAATCTCGGGAACGCTGCGCCGATCAAGGGCCCGGCACAACTCGGCAAACATCCGGTCCTCAATCTGGAGCGTCAGCTTGGGGAACTTGTCCCGGCGCAGATCGTTGAGGCTGGTGAAACATTCCTCGAACAGCGGCGTCCAGTGTCCCTGATGGTCGGTCTCGTAGACCGTCTGCGCCCGCAGGTAAGGCGAAAGGTCGATCTCCCCCAGGGCGATTTCGAGCCGGTTGAGCGCCCAGGCATTGAGCAACCCATCAAGGTCCTCCTCAATCGGTCTGATCGCGCCGGCACCGGCCGCCGCCTCGCCCGGCTTGGCTGCGGGAACTTCCATGCAGGCGTTAGCAACTTCCCGTAGCGCCGTATAGTCCCGCGGGATCAGGAATACCCGGACCAGCGCCTGATCTTCGCTGCTCTTCGGGTCCCGCTCGGGAAGCGCCGCCGCCATGATGTAATCGGTTATCTCCCCGATCTTGGGGCCGGCATCGCCGTTCAGCACCACGAACTGATCGCCGCGACGCATCGGATAAACGATGCCGGCCAAAGGTTGGGCCAAATCCTTAATGCTGTTCTGCAAAAATAACATCAATTCGGGATTGCCACGAATAAATCCAAAACTGCTAAGGGCAACATGAAGCACGTAATGCGTGCCGGAGGCGCGCAGCATCCGCCGAATGGCGAGATTAAAGGATTCTTCAATGTCCATAACTTCTACTTACCTCTCGACGGCACATTCTGCACCGCGGCGCCGCCCGCCCCAGTGTCTTCGGCAGCGACGGTGTTGGCAGGACATGATACCACCCAACAAACTACATCCGAGCCCCGCCGCGTGCAACCCCACCCAATCGGCGGCCGGCCCGGAAATCATCGACGACGAACGCATCACCCGGTACCGACACACTGTTTCCGGGCGTCAGGCTACCGCAACTGCGGACCACGACGCACTGAAACCACCTTTTATCGCACGTTCAAACCGGACACCGCAACTGCCACATTCGCTCCATCCCGGCTCTGGGCCGAAGGCTGCGGAAACACCCCCTTCCCAGCCGTCCTTGTCACGGCCAAAGGAAATGACCGGGATTCTCACGCCATCATTCCCCTTTCCGGGCTTTGCGTGCGGGGACGTTTCCATCGGTCTCGATCTTTCGGGCAAAAACGCCGTCCGACCGGCGCGATGATCGACCCGCCGGTCGTCCTTTCCCGATGTCCCGGCCTCCAGGTGGCGATGGACCACCGATCGCGCCCTTTTTTTCGCACAGCCTCAGCCCGGAGGACAGTTCATCTGGGTACGCTGCGACTTGGCCCGCACCGCTTCGGGGGCGTCGGGAAACCGCGCCACGACCGCGGCCAGCGTTTTACAGGCCTCCGCCTTGCGGCCGGGATCCATCCGGCCACTGGCATCCAAACGGGCCAATGCCTTTTGCGACAGGCCAAGCTTCAGCAAAATTTCCGGCGTTCGTGCATTCTTCGGGTAAGCCGCCAAGGCTTGGCTGAATGCCGTCGCCGCCTCAGCAAAGTTGCCCCTTACATAGTGACTTTCGCTCAGCCAGTATTGCGCATTGGCGGCCAACGGACTGCCCGGGTGATCGGCGAGGAACCGGCGAAAGGCAGTTTCGGCAGGAACCGCATTGCCATGACGCAACAGCATGCGGGCCTGATCGTACTGCTGTTGCTCGACCGGACTCGCGGCGTTGTAAGGCTCCTGGACCGCCGAAGGTGGTTGGAAAGTTGGAACCGGTTGCACCGGCACCTGCACCAGCAGCGCCGTCTTTTGCTGGAGAACGCGCAAGCTGTTCCGCGCCAGAACGACGTAGCGGCCGGTCGGATAGCGTGCAAGATAGTTTTCAAAGGCCGCCGCATCCTTGCTGTCCTTGATCGACAGCCACAGCGCGAGCTCAGTCGCTTCGGCCCCACTGATCAGCGGCGGCGGCGGTGGCCGCACCGGTACAGTCGCAGGAGGAGTTGCCGTGGCGTCCGCCCGCGGTGCGTCGTCAAACGCAAAGGAGTCGGTCACGGAGGACACCGACCACGGCACCTGTGTCTGGTCGGTCGCAGCGGATACCGCCGCCTGAGTCCGCTGAAACACCTCGCCCACCGGCAGACCGCGGATTTTCAATGCCTTTGCCAGTTCGGCGGCATAGCGCCCGTTATCGGCGGCGATCCCGCCGGGCGCGACCGACAGGGCAATCACCGTGGCCGGGGGTGCGACCATTGACGCGAGGCCAGGGGCAAGCCCGGAAAGTCGCCGCTGGATCGGATCGTCACGGCAGGCGTCCAGAACCACCAGTCTGATCCGGCTTTTGGTTGCGGCAATCTGGTCAATAACCGTCCCGACGTCGACGCCATTCACCGGAATCGTACCCCTGGTGGTAATGTCCGCGTCAACCGGAAGCAGGTAGTTCTTGCCATCCAGCTGAAGGCCACGGCCTGAATAATAGACCATCGCGACGGCGCCGGGCGTAAGACGGCCGGTGAACTCGTCAACCGCCGCCTCCATCTGGGCCTTGGTCAGACTCTCGCGAAGGACCACCTCGAATCCCTCTCCCCGCAGCGCCTTGGCCATGGCATGGGAGTCGGCCGTCGGCGCGGTCAACCGCCCATCGGGATAGGCGGTGTTGGCAATCACCAGTGCCAACCGAAGCTCAGCCCGGGCGGGGTGTCCCCAACCGGGCAGCAACAGAGCAAGCATAAAAACAGGAAGAAGGCGGGTAAGGCGCATATGGCCTCCGTTTGCTGATCCCAGGGGCTCCAGCTTCCGCGCCGCGGCCCGGCAGACTTACACGCGGTGAGTTCGGTCAGACGGCCGCTTCCGCCGAACGTTCGCCACCGCCGGTCTCCCGCTGCCACTCACCACACCAATCGGTGGACAGGGTGATCGGAAAGCTGCCTTCAGGCTGGCGGCTGGTCGGCACCGGCGGCAACCGCTGGCACGAACCTTTGGGTCCGCGCTCTCGGACGCCCTGACCCATCCAGAACTTGCAGAAGTAGCAGGTATCGGTACGTCGTGCCGTCACGGGTCGGGTCATCCTGTGCTAAAAGCTGTCGGTATTGGCCTTAAATCCCCGGCGGACGATGCCCGATAACGACGGAAGCCGCCGGACCGACGGCAAACGATTACTCGTGGATATCAAACCACAGGTCACAATCGTAATCGATGGTAATCTCTTCCCCGGGTGCGATGTCGCTGCGCGCCAGCAGGTCGATGCGCTCTTCGTCGCGTCGGACCACAAAGGCGGCGTTGGGCTCACGGGCATGGTTGCACAGGCTGATATGACCCAGCGCCAGCGCCGCGCTCCACTCCCCATCCTCGTCGCCGCTCCAGTGAAAATAGTAATGGCGCAGGCGGGTTTCCGCGACCATGGCTCGATCTTGGGCGCTTAACACCAAAACCGGCGCAGATTCGATCAGCGCCCCGGCCTCGATCGGCACGACGGCATAGATGCCGCGCCCCTTGTGCTGACACTCTCTGACATCAAAGGGTCTGGGCAGCAACATCGGTCAACTCGCATTGCACGGGTGGCCTGGGAAACAACCAAAACCTAGGAACTATGTGTCGTGGAGACACAACCTCGCGGGCCGGTGTCCGGAAATCGGGTCCCTGAGACGCCGCTTCCGGGTTTGCGTATAATCCGAAGCTTTGGCTGACGCAAGGGCGTCCCGGCCTGCGCCGGGGCTGGCAGATCGGTCTCCCATGGGGTAGATCACTGTGAGCCGATCGTAGCCTTGAAAGTGCCGCGCCCGTGACTGATCCCGCCTCCGATATCGATATTCTCGAACATCAGACGGTCTACCAGGGTTATTTCCGAATTGACCGCTACCGCCTGCGCCATCGAAAGTTCGACGGCGGCTGGACCGATCCGATGGTGCGGGAGGTGTTCGAGAGGGGACACGCCGTCGGGGTCCTGCTCTACGATCCCGACCGCGATGCGGTGGTGCTGATCGACCAGTTTCGGATCGGGGCCGCTGCCGCCGGCCGGCCGGCCTGGCTGGTGGAGGTGGTGGCCGGCATTATCGACCATGGCGAAACCGATGAGGAGGTGGCGCGGCGCGAGACTCTCGAAGAGGCCGGCTGCGTCGTCACCGATCTGGTCAGGGCCTGCGACTTCCTGGTCAGCCCAGGCGGTACCAGCGAATCGATCACGCTGTTTTGCGGCCGGGTCGCGTCCGAGGGCGCCGGCGGCATCCACGGCCTTGCCCACGAGCACGAAGACATCCGGGTTCGGGTCATGCCCACCGACGAGGCCCTGGCTCTGCTCGACGCCAACGCCATCGACAACGCCACCACCATCATCGCCCTGGCCTGGCTCGGGCGTCAACGGGACTCGCTGCGGCGGCGCTGGCTCGGACGGGCGTAGGCGGGGCGGTTTTCCGGGGGAGCGCCGCTCCCCGGGCACCCCAGACCCAGGGGCCGATCGCCCCTGGAATCCGGAACGGGCTTCCGGCTACCCGAGTTTATCCACCTCTTTCTGAATCAAGCCCATGATAATATTGATCACTTCCTTGCGATGGCCGACCACCCACCAGCTGGAAAGTCCCGCTTTCAAGAGAACCCCCAGTATCTTGATCGGGACCTGATCGCACAGCCGCGGCACCAGCACATCGTAGCGGGCGATCAATGCCTTACGAATCTCTTTCAGGCTGATGTCTTTGGCCTTCGGACGCAGCGGCAGCGGAACTTCGATCGCGGCCTTCCCGAACAACGGAATCAGCGGCAGAACCCGAAGATTCGAGGACGTCAGCGGCTTGCCGGTGGTGTCGTCCTTTACCGCCCATTCCTGGACAAACGCCTCCCACTCGGGCGTGCCGGCCTTGGCCCCGGCCATCTCGTCAACCAGGGGATTCGTTTCGAGCAGACAGAATGTTTTCTGAAGGAATCGCTGACAGTTGCGGCGGCCCAGCTTGAAGTCATGCAACCGCATCTTTTGCGAGATGAAGCCGCCAAAGCCGCCCAGCAACGCCGCGGTAATCGCCGGTTCGACCCGATCCTTGTCTCGCTCCTGATAGCACGGCGCGATGACGAACCGGCTGTAGACATCCTCCCGCCGAGCCAGCAACAGTTCATCGGGCTTGAATCGGGTCTGCTCGATCAACGCGCCGAAAAGTTTCATGAAGACGGTGACGACATCCGGCTTGGCGTCATCATAGACGGCGTCAACGTTCGACTTGTTGGGAAACGGATCGACCATGATGATGGCACTGGTCGCCTCGTCACCCTTACGCCGCTGGAATTCACCCTGAGCCAGGCGGTTATGCACCAGCGCCAGTGGCTCGTTGTTCATGGTGCCGCCGTCGACGTTCCAGTACCGGTAAACATAGGCGCTGTTGCCCCGAATTTCCGGCGGCCACGCGGTCAGCGGCGACTCGTAGGTCCAGTGGGTCGGGCGGCGGGGCGCCGGCGTGGCCGGCACAAACTCCCGCTCAAGCGGCATGGCAACGTCCCACTCGGCCTGATTATAGACGGTGGCGGGGCGTTCCAGCTTGACCGGGGCGAGGCCTCCGGGGAACGCGCCGCTGGCCAGGGACGAGCACATCATGACGTCCCAATTGCCCGAGGGTGCGGCACTGGTCGCCTGAAGGACTTCGGGAGGGAGTTCCCAGGGAAACCGATCAACATTGCCCGGCGAAGTTGGTGGCGCCGGCCAGGTCAGCATGAAGTGCCGGTGATCGGAATACGCCGTCATCTGGTGACTGTAGGCCCCGGTACTCGACGTGAACTGAAAGCCGTAGGGGACACCCCGCAAATTGGTGGTGGTAAAGTAAGCGTGGAAGGGGTTCTCCACATAAGGTGGCGGCGTCGTCTGACGGCTGGAATTGGCCACCGCCAGAACATTGTTTCCAATGTCCCCCAATACCGTGGAATCGAGCAAAGACACGACCTTCGCCCGCTTCTCTTCGAGGTCGCGGGTGTCAAGCAAGTGAACGAGGTCAATGGATTGAACCCAACTGGCCGAAAACGGATTGGCGAGCGGGAGATGGGCCTTTCTCGGATCACTGATGTCCGGGTCGGGCAGCGTGAACGGATCATTGGCGGGTTTGATCTCGGAAACCAGAGCGCGCAGCAGCATCGCCGCGGTCATGGCACCGCCGGAGGCTCCCGATACGCTGTTCAGCAGGACCCGATGGCGGGGAACCGGTCGCCGGTCGTCGGGTTCATGGGGAGACCGCCGCTTTTCCCACTCTTCGAGAGCTTCCAACAAAAAATCGATCACGCCGGCGCTGTACGCTCCGGCAGAAATGGTTCCGGCCAGAACGAGGCCGACCCGAAACGTATTGGACATACCGCGCTTCTCCCCTTCGCAGTGTGAAAAACGGAGTGCCCGACGTCACCGGAGGCCAGTGATCAGCCTTGACCTGCTCCGTGATTCGGTTGTGGCACAGCCACTCCGGCAAGCGCAAGCAAAGGAGCCGACGACATTTTGACGCTGGCGATATCGACCTTGCGACTCGTGTAACGTACATTTGCAGGCCCCGGCGGCGACATCTCGGACAGAGTGCTACCGTGACCCGGATTCCAGCCAGGCCAGCACCCCCCGCGCCGCCGCGACGGCGGTACTGAAGGTCCCCTGCAACAAGTAGCCGCCGGTTGGCGCCTCCCAATCCAGCATTTCGCCGGCGGCAAAAACGCCCGGCTTCCCGCGCAGCATGAGGCACTCGTCGAGCCCGTCCAGCGCCAACCCGCCGGCGGTGGAGATCGCCCGTTCGATGGGGCCGGTCGCGGTCAGGGCAAGCGGCAGTGCCTTGATCAATGCCGCCAGCGCGTCGGCCCCAACCCGCGCCGACCCGATATCGGCCCCCGCAACCTCCCGGATCAGCCCGATGGCCACCGGAGCCAGTCCTCCGGCCTTGCGCAAAGCCGTCGACAGCGATTGGCTCCCGCGCGGCGCCTGGAGGCGGCGCCCGAGTTCCCCGGCCGACAGCCCCGGCCGCAGATCAAGGGTCAGGGTGGCCCCACCGTCGACGGCAATCGCCTCACGCAGAGCCGCCGACAAGGCATAGAGGGCACCGCCTTCGAGTCCTCGCGCCGTAACCATCGCCTCGCCGTGAAGCGTTGCTCCCCGGAACGACAGGGTGACGGGCTTCAGCGGCTGCCCCGCAAAGCGCCGCCGAAAGACGTCCGACCACGGAACCACAAACCCGCAATTGGCCGGACGGAGCGGCGTCACCGGAATCCCGTGCCCGGTCAGGATCGGAACCCAAAGGCCGTCGGAGCCCAAACGTGGCCAGGAGGCGCCCCCCAGCGCCAGCACGGTGGCGTCGGCCTTGACATAGTCCAGACGCCGGTCCGGTCCTTGAAAGATCAACCGCCCGGCGTCATCCCAACCGAGCCAGCGGTGACGGACGACGAAACTGACCCCAAGCCGGTTCAGGCGATGGAGCCAGGCCCGCAACAACGGCGAAGCCTTGAAACCCACTGGAAACACCCGGCCGCTGGTACCGACAAAGGTTGGCTGACCCAGGGATTCGCACCAGTCCCGCAGCGCCGCGGGCGGAAACGCCCCGATCATCGGCCCAAGTCGGGATGCCGCCGGGCCGTAGCGCCCGGTCAGCCGATCCAGTGGCTCGCTGTGAGTCAGGTTCAAGCCACCGCGTCCGGCCATCAGCAGCTTGCGGCCCATTGTGGGCATGTGATCGTACACCGTGACCGGCCCCCCGGCGGCGGCAATCACTTCGGCCGCCATCAATCCGGCCGGCCCCCCCCCAACGATGACAATTCGCGGAGACCCGCCCATCACCGGCGGCCCCCGACAACCAGAGATATTATCCCCGGTCGCCGCCGGCGCCGGGATGCCCCCCCCACAGTCACGGCCCCCCGGGACAACCGGAACCGCCCGGACTCAGCCAGGAGCCCGCAACATCTTGGTCACCTCGCCGAGATGCGCCTCCTCTTTGGCGATCATTTGTCTGGAATATTCTTCCAACATGATTGATTCCCCCTCGACAAGGTGAAAAAGTTCATGGTACAGGGCCAATGCCCGCTGCTCATGATCCAGCGACTCCTTGAGAATGTCGCCGATTTCATGCTTGTGAGTCTCCAGCAACGGTCCAATGGCCAGTGACGGATGCCCCTCCAGTTGGGTCACCAGTTCCCCCGCTTGAACCGCGTGAGTCAGCGATTCGCTGGCCTGATCGCGCAGCCAGCCGACGATGGGAATCCGCGCATAGCCGAAGACCATCAGGGAATAGTGCGTATATCGAACCACTCCGGCCAGCTCAATTTCCATGATCTTATTCAACTGAGCAATAACCGCAACTTTATCGTAGGCATTTTCGACCATGGTCGGTCTCCTTTGTTGGCCCGTGTGGTGCACAAAGTCGTTCTCGGTTTCGGCCCGTCAGTATCCGCCCTTCTTGCCGGTGCCGACGAACTTGAAGTCACCCTGGAAGTCGATCGGAGCGAACCACGGGCCGACCCCGGTTTCCTTGTCGACGTGGCGCATGAACGAATGGCCCGCCGGCGGCTTGACCTGCACCGTCAGATGATAGGCGCCCGGACCGTCGAGTTTGACGTTGGCCCCGTAATGGGGACCGTCATTGGCAACCATCGGTTCCAGGATCCCCGATCGCGTCCAGTTGCTGCCTTTCTTGGTCAGCCGGTAGTCGACAATGAGATAGGGTATCCAGTTATCCACGGCAAAGCCGTTTTTGTTTTCCTTGTCGGCGTGAATGTCGGTTTCCAGATGGACGTCGGTGGTCGCGGCGTCCTGATCGGCCATAGCCGGCTCCATTTCCACCGGTTGCAGGTACACCGCCCCGATTTCCATGCCGCCTTGGTGAATTGCTTCGCCAATCGGCTGTTCGCCGGCCGTGGCCGTGCCGCCGGTGACCGCGAGCAGCATGCCGGCGGCAAGAATCATGACTCTCATGGGAATACTCCTGGTTTTTTTACTGATATTTCGAGACTGGCCTCAGAAGATGGCCGGATACCAAGCGGCCCCGACCGCCAGGCTGCCGGTCGCCCCGGGCAGCAGCGGCAGCCAACGCCACCGTCCCGGTATTCCTTGCGCCGCAAGCAGGCGCCAACCCAGATACAGACTCCACAGGGCGCCGGCGGCAAACAGCGCCGCCTTGACCAGAGCGATGCCACCGTCGTCGAGACCGAGGTAATGAAGGTTGCGAAACAGTCCGCCGGCCAGCCCGACCAGCAGCGAGACCATGGCCACCGGTGCATACTGGTAGCCCAGTTCGACGAAACGGCGGGACAGGGTCCCGACGCCGCCGACGCGGCCGGCCAGCCAGGCCGCGGCCAGGGTGGTGGCACTCAAGACCGCGGTGATCAGCACCAGCCACCCCAGCATGTAGCCGCCAATCAGGAAGAAGTCGAGCCAACGAAAAACCTCGCGCTGATCGGGATAGACCGCCATCAACCAGACCGGCCCAGGCTCGCCCAGCCAATACCACTCGTGGTCGATGGCCCAATCGCCCACGGCTTGGCGCAGGCGCTGGTAGGAGTCGAGCACCAGCCACAGGAAACCACCCAGCGCCGCGCCGGTCCCGGTAAAGAGGAACAGCACTTCGGCGAGATTGGCGTGATGCTCGGCGATCGCCTCGATTTCGGCGCCCGGGCGCCGGAACCTGAGAGTTAGCCCCCCCGGCGCCTTGGGGCTGACGCAACGGAAACACTCGATGCAGTGGCGGCATTCAACCTTGCGGTCGAGATCGATCATGGTCGGACAGACTGTTTTTTCGGTCCACGTCACCGCCCCGGGTTGGGGTCGCTTGGGAGAGAAGTCCACCGCACCCAACCGGCCGTACACGCCAAGCATCAGACCGATGGGACAGGCGTGACGACACCATGCCCGCTTGCGCCGGCCGTAAAGAAAGCCGATCACCAGCGCCGCCGCCATCACCGTCCCGAACAGAATGGCGAGGGCCAGGGCGTGGTCGCGCACCCCCAGGGTCTGCCCCCAGATGGTCACGATGACAAAGCTCACCACCGGCGTCCCAGGCCATTGCAGCCAGGCCGGAATCGGCCGCTGCAAGCCCACCCGGTTGGTCCATTCGGCCGCCGCCCCCATCGGGCACAACAGACCGCACCAGCTCCGCCCGGTGGCGATCACCGAAAGGAACACCAGCGGAAACCACAGTCCCCAGATCACATAATTGGCAAAGGTGGCCACATGGTCCAATGGCCCGGCGTGCTCCGGCGGCGGCCCGAAGAACAGAGGCACCGCCAGCAACCCCACGAAAGCCACAAACATGGCCCCATGAACCAGCACGATCCGCCGCCGATGGCGGAAGAAGAAGCCCTCGATTCCCTTGGCCACCGCGGCCAGGACGCCGCGCCACTGCGCCGGCTGCTGCATCGGGGCGCTCATTTCGCTACGATCCGGCCACGAGCGGTTTCCGAATGAAACTCGCCGATGAAGTCATAACCGCCGGCGTCCAGCGGCCCGATGCTGGTACTCCCCTCCTTACCCCCGGGAATCAGCTTTTCGACATGGAGGTCGTGGCTATCGAATTCCTCGGTGGTGGTATCCAGGTTGCGGATCACCAGTCGCACCTTCCGGCCCGCCGGAACCTCGACCTGCGAGGGCTCGAAGCGATGGTCCTTGAGGACCAGCGTGTACACGTCTTCGTCCGCCCGTGCCGCCGGCGATGCCAACGTCAGACCGAACACCAACGCGATCACCGGAATGGCAGAATCGGGAACAACACGCATCGCCTCAAGGCTCCTTGATCGAGAGACCGGCCACGCCGTACCGGGGCGGTGATAACGCGACTGGTTCTCATTTGCAATAAGGAAAACCCGTTCGGCGATCCATCTTCGGACGCCGCGGCATCGACGCGGTGACAAGAGCATTGATGCCGGATCAGGGCCGGGTGTAAGAGGGCCGGCATCGGGAGCCTCGCGCCTATCGCGGGATCGGACACGGCACGAGACTCTGTCATCTTGCAGGCCATGACGTCGCCCATTAAGACTGCCCCATCCCGATTATGGACCGGCAACGGCGCAGGCAGCCGCCGGGTACCGCACGCCTCGCGCCCCGGTGTTATTGCCCAAAGAAATCAGGTCGATTTAAGGACCCTCAGGAGGACCCCACCAGATGCCCTATGCTCGCCCCGACGCTCTGGTCAGTACCGACTGGCTGGCCAGTCATCTGCATGCCCCCGATGTCAGAGTGGTCGACGGAACGTATTTCCCGGCGGCAACCGGTCGCAACGCCCGGGCTGAATATCAGGCATGCCACATCCCCGGCGCCGTGTTCTTTAATATCGACGAGATTGCCGATGCCGGCTCGGACCTGCCGCACATGCTGCCGCCCCCGGAAAAATTCTCCAGCCGGATGCGCAACATGGGATTGGGCGATGGCAACCGCATCATCATTTATGATGCCCACGGCCTGATGTCGGCGGCGCGGGTGTGGTGGACGATGAGGGTGTTCGGTCATCACGATACCGCTGTACTGGACGGCGGCCTGCCCAAATGGCTGGCCGAGAATCGGCCGGTGGAAGACCTGCCGCCGGTGCCCCGCCAGCGGCACTTCAATGCCACCTACGACCATACTCTGGTTCGCGACATCGAACAGGTTCAACAAAACCTCGAAACCCATCGCGAACAAATCGTCGATGCGCGCGCCGCCGAACGATTCGCGGGCAGCGTTGACGATCTCTGGCCGGGTCGCCGCCGTGGCCACATTCCCGGCGCAGTGAATGTGCCCTACACGGATCTGCTCGACCCCGAGACCCGAACGGTCCTGCCCGCCGAACGGCTGCGCCAACGTTTCGACGCCGCCGGCATCAACCTTCAAAAGCCGATTACCACCACGTGCGGCAGCGGCGTCACCGCCTGCGTGCTGGCCTTCGGACTTCATCTGATCGGGGCCGAGCATGTGGCGGTCTATGACGGCTCATGGGCCGAGTGGGGTCTGCGCCCGGATCTGCCGATCGCTCAGGGCACCTGAGCCCGCACACCGGGCCTGACGGTTTGTTATTATGATGGCCTCCCAGGCCCCCGATCAGGCCCAAGGGCTGTTGCACGTTATCGTCACCTATCTTGAGATGCGCGCGGCTCCGGACACCTCGCCGGGGCCGCCGCCCTATCCCGGTGCCCGGACCGGCCGCATCCAACGGCCCAGTGTCGCCGCCTACCGCTTCCTCTACGACGGCGTCGGTGAGCCCTGGCTGTGGCATGAACGCCGCGCCTTGAGCGACGCGGCGCTGGCTGTCATCGTCCAGGATCCGCGTCTCGAATTTCTGGTGTTGAGTGAAGATCGCCGGATTGCCGGCTTCGCCGAGCTTGACCGTCGGGACACGCCCGACGTCCGGCTGGCCTATTTTGGCCTGCTTCCCGCCTATATCGGCCACGGCCTTGGCCCTTGGTTGCTTGGCCATGCCATCCATGAGGCGTGGCAGGGCAACACCCGCCGACTGCTGGTCAACACCTGCACCTTCGATCATCCGGCCGCCCTTGGCCTGTATCAGCGTATGGGCTTTGTCATCACCCGCTCGGTGATGCGCCGAACCCCGGACCCGCGGCTCTCAGGACTGCTGCCGCTGAACGCGGCGCCGCATATTCCGTTGGCGTGGTGACCCCCGGGGACAAGCGGCATACCCGCCTCAAGTCCCGGTTAACCATGGTTCTTCGGTACCCCGGTATGACTGAGAATCTGGCTCAGGAACAACTTGGTCCGTTCTGACCGCGGGTTGGTGAAGAAGCTGGCGGGCGGTGCCTGCTCGACCACCTCGCCCCGGTCCATGAACAACACCCGATCGGCGACGCTCTTGGCAAAGCCCATTTCGTGGGTCACCACCAGCATGGTCATGCCGTCGCGGGCCAGGCCGATCATCACCTCGAGCACCTCGTTGACCATCTCGGGGTCGAGGGCCGAGGTCGGCTCGTCGAACAGCATCACCTTCGGCTTCATGGCCAACGCCCGGGCGATGGCCACCCGCTGCTGCTGTCCGCCAGAAAGCTGGCCCGGAAACTTGTCGGCCTGTTCGGCAATCCTTACCCGCTCCAGCAGTACCCGTGCTGCCGCCTTGGCCTCGGCCACCGGTTGCCGGCGGACCCGGATCGGAGCCAGGGTGCAGTTCTCCAGTACCGTCAGATGGGGAAACAGGTTGAAATGCTGGAAGACCATGCCGACTTCGCGCCGCACCGCTTCGATGTGGCGCAGATTGCCGGTAAGCTCGATGCCGTCCACCACGATCCGCCCCCGCTGGTGTTCCTCCAGCCGGTTGAGGCAGCGAATCAGCGTAGACTTGCCCGACCCGGAGGGACCGCAAATCACGATCCGCTCTCCCTTGGCCACCTCCAGATCAATGCCGCACAGCACATGGTAGTCGCCATACCATTTATGCAGACCCTCGATGCGGATGATTGGCGCCGCGGGTTCGGACATCAATGATTCCGGCTGCGGTTGAGGTCGGCTTCCAGCCATCGACTGTACCTCGAAAAGAAGAAGCAGAAGGCAAAATAGATCAGGGCAATGAACAGATAGGCTTCCCGATAGAACCCGTGCCACAGCGGATCGCTGAGCGAGGTTTTGGCGGTGCGCAGCAGGTCGAACAGGCCAATCACCAGCACCAGAGAGGTATCCTTGAAGAACCCGATGAAGGTATTGACCAGCGGCGGGATCACCAGCGCCAGCGCCTGGGGCAGGATGATCCGGCCCATCTTCTGCCAGTAGCCGAGGCCAAGGGCATCGGCGGCTTCTTCCTGGCCCTTGGCAATCGCCTGAAGACCGCCCCGCACCACCTCGGCCAGATAAGCCGAGGCAAACAGGATGAACGCCACCTGGGCGCGCAACAACTTGTCCACGGTGACCCCGGCCGGCAGAAACAGCGGCAGCATCACCGAGGCCATGAACAGCAGGCTGATCAGGGGCACGCCGCGAATCAACTCAATCCACGCCACCGACAGGCCGCGCACCAGCGGCAAGGTCGAGCGCCGCCCCAGCGCCAGCAGGATCGACAGCGGAAACGCCACCACCAGCCCCACGGTCGCAAGACCAAGGGTCAACGGCAACCCGCCCCACAGCCCGTCCTCGACCGCGGACAACCCGAACACCCCGCCCCACATCAGTACGCCCATGGCCACAATGCCGGCCAGCCACAGCGGCGCCAACCAGCGCCGCCACAGCCGACGATCACAGCTTGCGGTAAACAGCCCGATGAACAACAGCACCACCAAACCGGGCCGCCAAAGCTGGTCGTGGGGGTAGGTACCGAACAGGATGAACAGCAGCTTTTCGTGAATGAAGGCCCAGCAGGCGCCGTCGCCGGCACGGCAGGCCGCGGCGTCACCGGTGACCACGCTGTCGAACACGCCCCAGCGCAGCAGCGGCGGCACCACTGAAACCAGTCCCCACAGAATCGCCAGCGTCAGCAGGGCATTGCCCCAACCGTTGAACAGGTTGGCCCGCAGCCAGCCAAGCGGCCCCACGCCGGGCACTGGCGGCCGGTCTTGCAATGAATGGACCGGACTCGACGTCATCGACCTCCCCGCAGCATTCGGACACCCGGCAGCCTTGCGGCCAATGCCCTTCGCGGCCAGGCGCCAAGACCCGACTCGCCAACCCCGCGAAGTTACGGTAACATGGATATCGGAGGTTCCGCCATGACTGCCGTTGCCTTTGACAGCTACCGGATCGTGAAGCGCCTGCGCGGCGCCGGTTTCACCGAGGATCAGGCCGAAGCCGTGACCACGGCAATTCAGGATTCAACCACCCTCGACCTGTCCAACCTGGCTGGCAAGGATCAGTTGGCCGCCCTCGAAGCCAAAATGGCCACTCAACTGGTGGCCCTCAACACCAAGGTCGATCTGACCGCCGCCAGGCTGGAAGAGCGGATCGACCGACGGGGTGCCGAGTCGGACGCCCGTATGGTGCGCTGGGTGGTCGGCACCGGGATTGCCGCGGTTCTGTCCCTTGGCGGCGTGCTTGCCGGCGCCACCACCCTGATCCTGCACGCCCTGCCCGCCACCCATTAGGTCCGGCGTCCCATGAGGTTCCGCCCCGCCGCCGGTCACCGAAGCCGGATGCGGGCGTTGTACCAGTTCATCAGCGCCGACAGGCTGAGGCTGATCACCAGGAACACCCCCATGATCATCGTCACGCCCTCGATGGCCTGGCCGGTCTGGTTGATGGTGGTGTCGAGCACCGAGACCACGTCGGGGTAGCCGATGGCCACCGCCAGGGAACTGTTCTTGAGCAGGTTGAGATACTGGCTGGTCAGCGGCGGCACGATCAACCGCAACGCCTGGGGCAACACCACCAGGCGCAAGATCAGCCCCGGGGACAGGCCCAGTGCCCGGGCCGCCTCGGTCTGCCCCCGATCAACCGCCAGAATGCCGCTGCGCACGATTTCGGCGATGAAGGCGGCAGTATAGATGACGAGCCCCAGGAGCAATGTCAGCAACTCGGGACTGAGGGTGACGCCACCGCGAAAGTTGAACCCGGCGAGATGAGGAACATTGATTGCAGTCGGGGCACCGAAGGCCAGCCAGACCACTACCGGCAGACCAAAAACCAGCCCGACGGCTGCCGGCGCCGGGAACCAGAGCCGGAACCGCCGGCCGGCGGCGGGTTCACCCCGGCGCGTCCGGTACCGGGTCAGCACCACCGCCACCACCAATGCCGCCACCAGCGCCACTCCCGCCGCGAGCCAAGCCGGATCGGACGCCGGAACCGGCAGCATCAGCCCGCGATTGCTCAAAAACACCCCGGGCAGCGGCGCCAGCGCCTGACGGGGTCCCGGCAGGCTCTCGGTAATCACCGCATACCACAGGAACAGTTGCAGCAGCAGCGGCACGTTGCGCACCGCCTCAATATAGACCGCGGCCAGCCGGGCAGCGAGCCAGTTGCCCGACAGCCGGGCAACGCCAATCACGGTCCCCAACACCGTTGCCAGCACCAGCCCGGCCACCCCGACCTTAAGGGTATTGAGCAGCCCGACCAGGAACGCCCGGGCATAACTGTCGGCAGCGGAACACGGGACCAAGCACTCGCCGATCTCGAAATTCGCGGGCCGGGACAGGAAGCCGAAGCCGGTGGTGATCGAACCCCGCGCCAGATTGTCGATGGCGTTGCCGGCCAGCCAGCCGACCAGCCAGAGCACCGCCGCCCCCAGCAGCACCTGGATCAGCACCCCACGCAGCCGCGGATCGCCCCACCACGACGCAGCCAATCCCAGAGGCCACGGCCGGAACAACCGGACCACACCCTGTTGCCGCGCGTTCATCCGGTACCCTCGCCCCCCTGTGTTCTCAGCGAATCGGCGGCGAATACATCAGGCCACCCTGAGTCCACAGGGCGTTGAGACCGCGCTCGAGCTTCAGCGGGCTGTCCTTGCCGACATTACGCTGGAAGATTTCGCCATAATTGCCAACCTGTTTGACGATGGCGTAAACCCATCCATCATCGACGCCGAGCGCCTGCCCCATTCCCGGCTGGACCCCGAGCAGTCGCTGCACGGTCGGGTCGGGGCTGGCCCGGGCCGCGTCGACGGTTTTCGAACTGATCCCCTTTTCCTCGGCTTCCAGGGTGGCGAAAACCACCCAGCGGACCAGATCGAACCACCGGTCGTCGCCGTGACGTACTGCCGGGGCCAACGGTTCTTTGGAAATCAGCTCGGGCAGAATGATGTAGTCATCGGGGTTGGGCGCGTCGGCGGCGCGAATCGAGGCCAGTTGCGAGGTGTCCGAGGTCAGCACGTCACAACGGCCGGAGAAGAAGGCGTGATTGACTTCTGAAAGAGCCTCGATCACCACCGCCTGGTAGGTCATGTTATGGCTGCGGAAATAGTCCGACAGGTTGAGTTCGGTGGTGGTCCCGGTCTGAACGCAGATGGTGGCGCCATCCAGTTCCCGGGCGCTCTTCACACCCAGCTTTTTCGCGACCATGAAGCCCTGGCCGTCATAGAAGGTCACCGGCGCGAAGTGCAGGCCGTTCGCCGTGTCCCGGGTCAAGGTCCAGGTGGTGTTGCGCGACAGCAGATCGATCTCTCCCGATTGGAGCGCCGTGAAACGCTGCTGAGTGCTGAGCGGCGTAAACTTGACCTTTTCGGCATCGCCGAACATCGCTGCGGCTACCGCCCGGCACAGGTCGACATCAAGGCCGGTCCAGCGGCCGTTACTGTCGGGGCTGGAAAAGCCGGCAAGTCCGACATTGGTTCCGCACTGGACGAATCCCCGTGCCTTGACGGCATCGAAGGTCGGACCGGCGTTCGCCCCATCGCCGGTCACGGCCAGAATCAGAACGGCCACCGCCGCCGCGATCAATCCCTGCCTCATGGCTCCCCTTCCCCGCCTCGCGCCGCCGGATGCGCCCTGTTTCGGCTCTGCCCCGTCAGTTTGACCCACCGGACCATCGGTGTCCATTACCCAACGCATCATCGGAGACCACGTATCACCAGGGCAGCTCGCGGCCGTCATAGTTGAAAAAACGGCCGGTATCGCCCGGAGTCAGCCGCTCAATGATCTGACGCATGGCGGCAACGCTGTGTGACGACTCCAGGGGCGCATTGGCGCCCCCCATGTCGGTTCGCACCCAGCCCGGATGGAGGACCGCGACGCAAAAGTTCTCGTGCCCAAGGTCGATGGCCAGGGTCCTCATGGCTGCGTTCAGGGCGGCCTTGGACGAGCGGTAGTACAGGCTGCCACCGGCGTTGTTCTCGCCGATGCTGCCCATCAAACTGGTGATCGATACGACCTTGCGCCGGGTTCCGGCCCGCAAACAGTCGAGCAACGCCTCGGTCACCCGGACCGGCCCCAGGGTATTGGCCGCCAGCACCTGTTCCCAGGCGTGATAGTCGAGTTCGCCCAGCCGGTTGCTGGCCGTGCCGTAAACTCCGGCGTTGTTGATCAGCAGATCGATGGGCCGGCCGGCCAGTCCTCGGGTCAACTCCACAACCCGCTGCGGGTCGGTCACGTCCAGGGACAGCACGCTGACCTTGCCCGCCACGGCCCGCAACGCCCCCGCCCGATCGGGATCACGAACGGTCGCCAGCACGGTCCAGCCATCGGTTGCATACTGACGGACAAATTCCAGACCCAGGCCACGGCCGGCACCGGTCACCAGCACAACAGACGACATCCCACCGCCTCCCTGTCAAAGACGCTCCCACCCGGGGCGTCTCGCACCACGAACACCCGATGACGGGATTGTCGCCCTTCAGGCCGTTCCTGTAAACGTTTCCGGTGGAATTGCCCTGTCGCTTCCCCGCTGTCCCCGAAACCAGGAGCCCGCTCCGATGAAGCATGTCCTCAAGCCCGGTACCGTCCACGAATTCAGTTACCGGATTCCTCGCGACAAGACGGTTCCGTTCCTCTACCCCGAGTCCCCCGACTTCACCGCCATGCCCGAGGTGTTCGCCACCGGATTCATGGTCGGGCTGATCGAATGGGCCTGCGTCCAGGCGCTCCGGGCCGAACTGGAGCCCGGCGAAGGCAGCCTCGGCACGTTCATTTCCGTATCGCATCTGGCCCCAACACCCCCGGGGATGAACGTTACGGTACGGGTAACGTGCGAAGCGATCGATGGCCGACAGATCAGTTGGGCGGTGGTCGCCCGTGACGAGCGCGACGTCATCGGCGAAGGCCATCATACCCGGACAGTAGTGACCTGGGATCGCTTCCTCGACAAGGTCGCGGAAAAGACGGCAACCATCGGTACATAGGCGCCCGACCTGATCGGGGCGGGCCGAAAATGTGCGCCGGGCTTTTTTATTTCCCAAGCCGCGCCCGCCCCGCCCGGGTCGGTCTTGACCGCCGCTCGCGCACTTATTAATTTAGATTAAATCAATCTCGGATGCTGACGATCCGAGTGGGAATGAGGTTTGGCGGAGGTGACAGTGTTATTGCCAGATGGCTGCATGGTGTTTCCGTCGCAGCTCAGGCTGGTCCCGGCCTCCGGGGGAACGATGTTTGCCGAGTGGTTCGATCTCTGGCTATCCTTGGTTCTGCCGATCCGGCCGCCTCCCGACACCGACCGGTTGGCGGGCAGCCTGATCGGCCAGTGCCTGGGCGATGCCGTGGGTTTTGTGGTTGAGGGCTATTCGCGCGAAATCTGCCAGGAATATGTGGATGAAATTCTGCTGACCGATAAAGCCGGGACCATCGGACGCTCGCCCCACGCTTTCGGCCAATATACCGATGACTCGCAACTGGCGCGGACTCTGATCGAAAGTTATGTTGCCTGCCGGGGCTTCAATCCCGGTGACTACGCCCGCCGCATTGCCGAACTTTTCAGCGAGCAACGGGTGGTCGGTCGCGGTCGTGCTTCCACAGCGGCGGCGGTTCGCCTGGCCCGGGGAGTCCCGTGGCGCGAGGCGGGGGTTCCGGCACCTTACGCCGGAAACGGCGCCGCCATGCGCGCCGCCCCCATCGGCTGGATGTTTCCCCACCGGCAAACCACGCTGATCCAGGCCGCCCAGGATCAGGCCCGCATCACCCACACCGATCCCAGGGCCGTCGCCGGTTCGGTGGCTATAGCGGGCGCGGTCGCCCTGGCCTTGCGCGCTGGCCACGGCCGGCTGAAGCGCGACGTGGTGATCGACACGCTGGTTCGCTGGGTACGCCCGATCGAACCCCTGTTCGCCGCCGATCTGGAACAGTTACACACGTTGCTGAGCCGCGACCCCGCCGACGCCCACTGGCTGATCAGTCGCGCCGGCAGCAAGTCGGGCGAGGCCGATACCCATCGGTGGCCGACCGATACCGACACCATCTCGCCCTATGTGGTCCCCAGCGTGCTGTGGAGCCTTTACAGCTTCCTGCGCGCCCCCGACGACTATTGGCGGGCGGTATGCCTTGCCGTTTCCGGAGGTGGCGACACCGACACCACCGCCGCCATGACCGGCGCCATCAGCGGCGCCTATCTTGGGCTGGACGCGATTCCCCGGCCGCTGGCGTTACGCCTCAATGACTGCGGCACCTGGGATTTCGAATCGCTGTGTGGCTTGGTGGATGCCTTTTCCGCGGTTCAAAGCCGGGGCTTAGTGTCTTGATTTTGCGGGGCTCCGCCCTGCACCCGCGAAGGAGGCTCGCCTCCGTGACCTCATTCACGTCCTGGGTTCAAAGGGCCGACCGGCCCTTTGCGGGTGTGGGCAGCGCCGTAGAGTCGAGGAAGGGCGCGGTGGNNGAGCCCGCACGCCAAGTTTCCCATAGATCACCTTGAAGGAAAATTGTCGTGTTCCCCGACCCGGTACCTTATGCCGCCGACAGAGGAAGTGTCTGACCCGACCACGGACATGATGATCAACGGCTTTTTGGGCCTTGCGTCGCGTTCCATGACAGAAATATGCAGACCAGCCGCGCAGCAGAC
>PLTC01000004.1 GCA_003165295.1 Rhodospirillales bacterium
CCGCCGACCTGCTCGGCCGCCAGGGCCTTTCGGCCGGGCGGCTGATCGACCGGCGGCCCGAGCCGCCGGTGCTGGCCCCGGTCGTGGCCGAGGTGGTCGCGGTGGCGCGCGCCCATCTGGACACCGCGCGGCGGCTGGCCCACCGGGTTCCGGCGGCGGCGCTGCCGGCCTTGCTGCCGGCGACGCTCGCCGACCTGTATCTCCACCGGCTGGCGGCTGCCGACCACGATGTCTTCGCCCCGCGGGTCATGGTCCGCCACCCGCTGCGGCCGCTGTGGCTGGCCTGGCGGGCCTGGCGCCGGCGTTACTGAACCGCCCGGTGGACCGCAAGCGGACCGGAGGCCTGGCTCACCGGCATCAGCTCGATCCGGTTGATATTGACGCGGAGCGGCAGGGTGGCGCACCAGACCACGCTTTCGGCCACGTCTTCGGGCAACAGCGGCGTGGTGCCGGCATAAACCTGCGCCGCCCGGTCCTGATCGCCCTTGAAACGCACCGCCGAAAAGCCGGTGCCGCCGACCAGGCCCGGCTCGATGTTGGTGACGCGGATCGGCGTGCCCAACAGATCGGCGCGCAAAGCCAGAGAGAACTGCTTCACAAAAGCCTTGGAAGCGCAATAAACATGGCCGCCGGGATACGGGTAGTTGCCGGCGGTGGAGCCGATATTGATGATGTGGCCGCGACCACGGGCGATCATGGCGGGCAGCGCCAGCCGGGTCGCCGTAACCAGGCCGCGAATGTTGGTGTCGATCATCTGGTCCCAGTCGGCCAGCGCGGCCTGCTGGGCCGGGCCGTTGCCCAGCGCCAGCCCGGCATTGTTGACCAGCACCTCGACCCCGGCGAAGTCGGCGGGCAGCGACTCGAAGGCCCGCGTGACCGCGGCGGGGTCGCGGATGTCGAACACCACGGCATGAGTCGGCACCGGCGGCAGTCCGGCGGCCAGCGCCTGAAGGCGTTCGGCGCGGCGTCCGGCCAGCACCAGCCGGCAGCCCAGCGCCGCGAACCGGTAGGCGATGGCGGCGCCGAAGCCGCCGCTGGCACCGGTGATGAACACCACTTGCGGAACATGAGCGGTCATGGCGGCGATTCTCCCTGGTCGTTCTGCTGGTGGTTCTGCTGCGAATGCAAATCGTGGCCGGTGGCCGCCCGTTCCTCGCGCTTGGCCTGCTGCCACAGAGCTTCCATCTCGTCGAGGGTGGCCTCCACCGGGGTCCGGCCCTGGACCGCCAGCAGGCTCTCGATCCGGCGGAACCGGCGGTCGAACTTGGCGTTGGCGCCGGCAAGCGCGCCTTCCGGGTCCACCTCCAGCCGCCGGGCGAGGTTGACCAGGGCGAACAGCAGGTCCCCCAATTCGTCGGCGATGCGGTCATGGGCGGGTCCCCGGGCGGCCTTGAGGCCGGCGGCGGGCAGTTCCTGACGCAGTTCGCCGACCTCTTCCTCGACCTTGTCCAGGATGTCGACGGTCTCGATCCAGTCGAAGCCGACCCGCGCCGCCCGCCGTTGCAGCTTGAGCGCCCGGGTCAGGGCCGGCAGGCCGCGGATCACCCCGTCAAGGGCGCTGGACGGCCGGCCGCCGGCCTCCGCCTCGGCGGCACGCTCGGCGGCCTTGTGGTCTTCCCAGCGCGCCACCTGGGTCCCGGCATCGACCACCGGTCCCCGGTCCGGGCCGGTCCCGGCCGGGAAGGCCGGCGGGAAAACATGGGGATGGCGCCGGATCATCTTGTCGGTGATCGCCGCCGCCACCGCTTCGAAGTCGAAGGCGCCCTGCTGCCGGGCAATCTCGGCATGGAACACCACCTGGAACAGCAGGTCGCCCAGTTCGTCGCGAAGCCCCGCGAGGTCGCCCCGTTCGATGGCGTCGGCAACCTCGTATGCCTCTTCGATGGTGTGAGGGGCGACGCTGCGGAAATCCTGTTCGAGATCCCAGGGACAGCCGGCCACGGGATCACGCAGCCGGGTCATCAGGGCCAGCAGGCGGTCGATGGCGCGGGGGACGGCGGGCTCAGTCATCGGGCGGAACCGGAGCGGGAGAACGGAAACCAGGGGCGGTACCGGCACAGCCTATCACCGGCCGGCGCGGTGGGCGACCTCCTCGTGGCAGCGGCGGCAGAGCGTGGTCAGGGCGTCGGCGGTCTCGGTGCCCAGGCGCTCGGGGTAATAGCGGTGGTGGACCTGGAGCGTGTCGGTGCCGTTGCACAGCCGGCAGCGCCGGCCGTCGCGCTCCAGCGCCTCCCGCCGCAGCCGCTTCCAGACGTCGGTGCGCAGATACTCCCGATAGGCCCGCTGCCGCGCGCTCAGGCGGTGCCGCCGGAACAACGCCACCAGAATCTTGACGCTCAGGGCAACCGCCAGCAGGCCGACCAGCAGCCAGAGGGGTTCGATGGTGGTCCGCATGGCTGTCGGTCGCCCCGATCATGACGCCGTCCGGGGATGGCGAACAGCGAAGAAGAGTGCGGCAGCCGGGCCGAAAACGCAACCCCTGGGGTAAGGCGCCGGGCGCGGGTCTCTTGATCGCCCCGGCTCCGGGGGTCGTTCCTGCCGCCCCGGAAATTCACGGGCGCCATTCCGGGGCGCCGGTTGCGTTGCCGAAAGGCCGGGGATAAAAGGAGCCGGCGGAGTGCCTGCCGCCCGTTGCCGGCGCTCCCTTGCCAACCGGAGCGGACCTGACCGTGTTTCGATTGCGAACTCATTCCCTGAGCAGTGCCCCGTCGATCCGGCCGTCCAGACGGCTGACCTCGGCGTTGGCGCTGTTGATTCTGGTGCTGGTGGGCGGGGGCATCGCCTTCCTGGCCACCACCGACCTGTCGCCGCCGCTGAAGACGCTGGAGAAGGTCATCCCGGATGAGCGTTTCCTGCACTGAGACCGGGCGTCGCGCGCTCCGGCTGACGGTGCTGGCGGTGATGATGGCGGCCGGCACCCTGGTCGGGTCCGGCCCGGGAGTTACCTGCGCCCAGGAGCCGGGGCCGGCAGCCGACGCCGCGTCGCCGCCGCCCGGGGCGCCGGAGGCGCCGACTCCGGCCGTCACGGAAATGACCCTGGCGCCGCCGGTGCCCGACGCCGCCGGCGTGCTGACGCCGGCCGAGGGAGGACTGGGGCCTGCGCTGTGGGCCGGATCCCCCGTCGAACTGGTCCGGCGGCTGCTGGCCGAACTGCCGGTGGCAGCGCCGTCGCCGACCCAGCGCCGGTTGACTCTGCGCCTGCTGCTGTCCGCCGCCGCACCGCCGGCCGGCGACGACACCGGCAACCTGCTGGCGCCGTTGCGCGTGGCCAAACTGGCGGCGCTGGGGGCGTCTGCCGACCTGGACCGGCTGCTGGCGCAACTGCCGGGCGGCCGGACCGACCCGGTGCTGGCCCGGACGCTGGCCGAGGCGCCCGCCGCCGGGGACCCGGCCGGGCTGGCAGCGGTGGCGCGGTCGGAGGCCGCGGACCCCGACCAGCGGGTGGAGGCCGCCGAGCACGCCGCCGCGGCCGCTTTCGTCACCTCGGCGATGCGCTGCCGGGCGCCGTCCCGGAGCCGGACCAGTTCCTGCACCTGGGTGACGGTGGCCGCGAGCTGCTCACCCAGCCGGTCCGCGGCCGAGGTGTCCACCGTGCCGCTGTGCCACAGCGCGAGCGGATCGGAGTTCAGCGTGTCACGCAGCGCAGTCAGCTGAGCCTGCGCCGCCACCACGCTCCCGGTCAGGGTCTCATCGGCGAGTGAGGCGGCCAGCGGCGTCACCCGGCCGAGCTCGGCGCCGACCGCGTCCAGCCGGCCCGCGGCCTCGTTCCACACCTGCTCGGCGGCGGAGATCATCTCGGTCACGGCGGTGAAGGCCCGCCGCATCCGGGCCACCGCCGCGGCCAAGGTCAGCTCCGCCAGGCCGGTGTCGGCTAGATCGCGCCCGGCCAGCGGAGCAGGACCCGCGGCCAGGGACACCGACGGGCCGGCCAGCAACGCGGTGACCGCCACCAGCTCTTTGGGACCCAGATGCCGACGCACCGCCTCGGCGGCTTGGTCGACCACGGCGGAGTACGCCGAGTAGACCTGCCACAACGTGGCCAGGACGGACGCGGCCGCCTCCCAGCGTTGCTTGGTCTGCCCGGTCAGCGTGGCCCCGGCCAGCAGCCGGTGGCCGAAGCTGCGGTCCAGCTCGACCAGGTTCGCCTGGATAGCGTCGCGCTCGGCGGCGGCCGCCTTGACCGCGGCGCGGGCCTGATCTGACGTCAGCGTCTGGTATGCCGGCACCGTTCGTTCAGCCTCCGTACTGCGCGGGCGGCGGGGCGGGAACTGGGGTCCCGATCCAGTGAGCGTAGCTTGCCGCCCACCGGCCGTTGGTACGCAACTGCGCCAGGACCGCGTTTACGAAGCGGACAAAATCCGGGTGCTGCCGGGAAATAGCCAAACCGTAGGGCTCATCGGTGAGCCGCGGCCCGATCAGCTTGGTCCACGGGTCCTGCGCGGCGAGCCCGGTCAGGATCGAGTCGTCGGTCGAGATCGCGGCCACGTCGCCCTGCTGCAGCAAGACCAGGCAGTCGGTCCAGTACGGCACGGCGACGACAGTCGCCTTGGCCGCGCTGATGACGGCCAGCGAGTCGGATCCGATGGTCGCGCAGACCTTCTGGCCGGCCAGGCCGGCCAGGTGAGTGGCGACCGAGTTCTTCAGCACAAGAACCCGCTGGGCCGCGTCGAAGTAGACCGTGGAGAAGGCGACCTGCTGCAGCCGGGCGCAGGTGATCGTCATCGTGTGCGCCACGATATCCACCACCCCCGAGCTGACGTCGGGTATCCGCTGCGCATCGGAGATCGCCTTGAACCGGACCTTGTCCGGGTTGCCGAAGATGGCCTGGGCCACCGCCCGGATCATGTCGATGTCGAAACCCTCGATCTGCCCGTCGAGCGGATTGAGGAAGCCGAAGTGATAGGTGCTCTGGTCGACCCCCGCCATGAGGTAGCCGCGGGCCCTGATCTTGGCCATGAACGAGTTGGAGGTCACCTGGGGCGGGCCGGCCGGGCGCAGGCTGCTCGCCTTCGGGTTACAGGTGGCCGGGGCGTCCTTGGCCGGGGC
>PLTC01000180.1:0-18076 GCA_003165295.1 Rhodospirillales bacterium
GAACCCATAGTGAGAACCGCTGCAGCAGCACCGGCCATCTTGACACCCTGTTCGCGCCGTGAAAATGTCCCCGCGGCGACAGGGGATCGGATGGATTAAGGGGTACGACACCGATGGCCGGCTCGTTGGTTGCCGTAGTTTCCCTCGCCTACCTGTTCGGCCTGTTCGCCATCGCTTTTTGGGCCGACCGCTGCGCCGATCAGGGACGTAACGTCATCGCCCATCCGGTGGTCTACGCGCTGTCGCTGGCGGTTTACTGCTCGTCCTGGACCTTTTACGGCAGCGTTGGCCGCGCCGCGGAAAGCGGCATCGGCTTCCTGCCGGTTTATCTCGGCCCGACACTGGTGATGACCCTGGGCTTCGTGGTCATCGGCAAGATTTTGCGCATCGCCAAACGTCAGCGCACCACTTCGATCGCCGATTTCATCGCCGCCCGCTATGGCAAGAGCCATCTGCTGGGCGGCCTCGTCACCCTGATTGCGGTGATCGGCGTCACCCCCTATATCGCGCTCCAGCTCAAGGCGGTGGCGGTCGCCTTCGACGTGATTTCGGAGGTCGACCCCACCGGTCTCGCCGACAGCGTCTACCGGCCGCCGCTTCTGGACAAGGCGCTTTATATGGCGCTGGGAATGGCGCTGTTCGCCATCGTGTTCGGGACCCGTCATATCGACGCCGCGGAACACCATCCCGGCATGGTGGCGGCCATCGCGTTCGAGTCCGTGATCAAGCTGGTGTCGTTCCTGGCGGTGGGCATCTTCGTTTGTTTCGGCCTTTACGACGGCTTCGGCGCGTTGTTCGACCGGGCGATGGTCGACCCGGCCATCGCCCGCCTGTTCACCCAGGAGCCGGCGCTGTCCGATGGCAGTTGGGTAACCTACACCGTGCTGGCGGCCTTGAGTTTCCTGTGCCTGCCGCGCCAGTTCCAGATCGTGGTTATTGAAAACGTCAACGAGCGCCATCTCGGGCGCGCCATGTGGCTGTTCCCGCTTTATCTGTTGCTGATCAACATTTTCGTGCTGCCCCTGACCGCCGCCGGCCTGATCCGGTTCCCTGGGAACACTGTCGATCCTGACATGTTCGTCCTGGCCCTGCCCGCCGCCGCCGGGTGGCACGGGTTGGCGCTGCTGGCCTATATTGGCGGTCTGTCGGCCGCCACCAGCATGATCATCGTCGAATGCGTGGCCCTCAGCACCATGGTCTGCAACGATCTGGTGATGCCGGTGCTGCTCCGCCTCCACGCCGGCGCGCTGCACGGGACCGCCGACCTCAGCCGGTTGCTGCTGCTGATCCGTCGCCTGACCATTATCGGCGTTCTGCTGCTGGGTTATGCCTATTATCGCTTCGCCGGCAGCGCCTATGCCCTGGTTTCGATCGGCATGATCTCCTTTGCCGCGGTGGCCCAGTTTGCGCCGGCGTTGTTCGGCGGCATCTTCTGGACCGGCGGCACCCGGCGGGGCGCCACCGTCGGCATGGTGGCGGGAATTCTGACCTGGACCTACACCCTGCTGCTGCCCTCCTTCGCCCGCTCGGGCTGGCTGCCCGCGGACTTTGTCGACAGCGGCCCCTGGGATCTGGAACTGCTGCGCCCTTACGCCCTGTTCGGGCTGTCCGGCCTTGACCCGACCAGCCATTCGCTGTTCTGGAGCATGCTGGTCAATGTCGGCCTTTACATCGGAGTCTCTCTGTTCGACCGGCCGTCGCTGGGCGAACGGGTTCAGGCCACCGCCTTTGTCGAAGTTTTCCAGCAGACCGACCCCGCGGTGGTCCCCGGCCGCTGGCGGGGCAGCGCCACGGTCGAGGACCTGCAACGGCTGGTGGCCCGCTTCGTCGGACCCCAGCGCGCAGAACAGGCGTTCGCCCAATACGGCGCCCGCAGCAATGACTCGCTGCTGCCCCAGGTCCAGGCCAGCGCCAATCTGGTGCGCTTTGCCGAGCGCCTGCTGGCCGGCGCCATCGGCGCCGCCTCGGCCCGGATCGCGCTCGCCTCGGCAGTCAAGGAAGGCGAGTTCAGCATCCCGGAATTGATGCGGATGCTCGACGAAACTTCCCACGTCATCGAATACAGCCGGCAGCTCGAACAGAAATCCTCCGAACTGGAGCGGACGTCTGCGGCATTGCGCGCCGCCAACGAGCAACTGCGCGAACTCGACCGGATGAAGGATGATTTTCTCTCGACCGTCACCCACGAGTTGCGTACTCCCCTGACTTCGATTCGCGCCTTCTCGGAAATCCTTTACGATGATCCCGAGCTGGCTCTCGAACAACGGCAGGAGTTTCTGGGGCTGATCATCAAGGAAAGCGAACGCCTGACCCGCCTGATCAATCAGGTGCTGGATTTCGCCAAGATCGAATCCGGCCAGGTCAATTGGGTGATCGAACCGGTGGATCTGGGCGAGGTGATGGAACAGGCGGTGGCCGCCACCAGTCAGTTGTTCCGCGACAAGAACGTGGTGCTGAAAATGACCATCGCCCCCGGGGTACCCGCCGTTCGCGGTGACTACGACCGGTTGATGCAGGTCGCGGTCAACCTGCTGTCCAACGCCGTCAAGTTCACCCCCAACGATGGCCGCGTCGAGGTTGGCGTCCGCACCGACGCCGGTTTTGGCCGCGTCGACGTCCGCGACAACGGCCCCGGCATCGCAGCCAAGGACACCCGGATCATCTTCGACCGCTTCCGACAGGTCGGCAATACCATGACCAGCAAGCCCCAGGGCACCGGCCTTGGTCTGGCCATCTGCCTGCGTATCGTCGAACATCTCGGCGGCCGCATCTGGGTCGACAGCCAGCCCGCCTCTGGGGCCACCTTCAGCTTCGTGGTACCCTGTGTGCCGCCTGGTAACGGCGAGGGCAAGGCCACCACAGGCGCCTGATGGCCGGAAGGCCACCACAGGCGCCTGATGGCCGGAAGGCCATCGATATTCACATTGATCGGGCCGGTTTGACGGGGCATAATACACCCCTAGAACTGCCCGACGTCCCGGGTCGACGCGAACAAAGTTTGGTTTTTGAAAGATTAACGCTGGCTTTACGGTCGATGTCATGCGGTCGCTGAAGGCATTGCACGAAAAATGGCTGGGCCAGACCAACCGTTAGCAGCCTTAGTGACATGTGGTGGCTCAAGAACAGCGGAAAAAATGCCGAGCGATAGGGAGAGCATGGTGGCGCTGATCAAATGGAACGAGGAGGGTGGTCATATCCGACTTGGACTACCCTCGGATATTGATTTGCCGATGGCCCAGCCACTGGTCGACAGTTTGCGCCATGCCTTTACTGTCGGCGATGTTATTGAAGTTCTGGCCGATGGCGTCGAGCGAGTCAGTACTGCTGCGATTCAAGCACTATTGGTCGCCTCCCGTACCGCCGCCGAAGGTCGACAGGTGTTTACCATTGTCGGTCCTTCGGTCGCTTTTGTTGAGGCCTGTTCTGATCTCGGCTTGTCCGACTGGCTGAATCAGTGGAGGCGGTCGTGAAAAAGCGGGTGCTGACGGTTGATGATTCGCGCACCATGCGCGAGATGGTGGCGTTTACCTTGAAAGGCGCCGGCTACGAGGTGGTTGAGGCCAACGACGGCCAGCACGCCCTCAACGTGTTGGGCACCAGCAAGGTCGATCTGGTGATCGCCGACCTCAACATGCCGGTCATGGATGGCCTGACCTTGATTCGCAAGCTGCGGGCGACGGCCCAATATCGTACTACACCGATCCTGATGCTAACCACCGAAGCGGACGATAAGAAAAAGGCGGAAGGCCGGGCAGCCGGGGCCACCGGTTGGATCGTCAAGCCCTTCGATCCTGGCAAGCTGATTTCGGTCGTCCAGAAGGTTTGCGGTTGACCCGTCCCTCCGGGACTGACCCTGGGCCGCCCAGAAGCCGCCAGCAACGGGAGGATGCTCTCTTGGAAGACCTGCAACAGTTCAAGCAGACCTATTTCGATGAAAGCGGCGAGTTTCTGGCCGGCGCCGAAGCCGGGTTGCTGCGACTTGCCCCCGGCAACGTCGATCTCGATGAGGTCAATGGGATCTTCCGGGCGGTCCATTCGATCAAGGGCGGCGGGGGTGCATTCGGATTTACCGAGCTGGTCACCTTCGCCCACGAATTCGAAACCGTCATGGACGGGGTCCGCAGCTGTACCATCGCCGTCACCGATGATCTGGTAAACACCTTGATTCGGGCCAACGACGTGTTGGGGCAACTTTTGACCCACGCCCGGGACGGCACCACCCCCCCGCCCGGCTTCGCCGACCCGGTGGTTGCGGCGCTTCGTCGCAACGCGCTGGTCGCCGGCTCCCCTGCTGCCGGCGACCCCGCTCCATCTGCTCCGGGCGGGACGCCGACGGAAACCGAGACGGGGACGACCGCCGCCGACCCGGCCAGGATCGTAACCATCCGATTCCAGCCCAAAGCCGATCTGTTGATGACCGGCAACGACCCGACCTTCATGCTGCGTGCCCTCACCCATTTAGGCGCCGCCGAGATCGAGTGCGACGTTGGCGGGCTGCCGGCACTGGCCCATCTTGAGCCGGAATTGCTCTACCTCCAATGGCTGGTGACCTTGACCACCACCGCCAGCCTGGCGGAAATTGAGGACGTCTTCGAATTCGTCAGCGACGAAAGTCTGGTGGAGATCACCGAACATCGGGCCGACACCCGGGCCGGAGGAACCGCCGGTGCCGCGGTGGCGCCCGTCGGAGGAACGGGACTGGAGGCGGCGGGGCCGGGGCTCACACCCAGCCAGCTCACGGTTTACGGTAGCGCCGCGACCGGTGCGGCGGCGACCGGCACCGCGGCACCGACGACCGCCGCCGGAACCGGCAAGTCCTCGACGGCAGGCGAAGGTGGTCATCTGAACCTGGGCGGCCATACCATCCGGGTCGATCTCGACAAGATTGACCGGCTGGTCAATATGGTCGGCGAAATGGTGATTACCCAGGCGATGGTTGCCGAGCATGTGCGCGACCTGCCGCCAGGCGAGTTCCAGGAACTGCTTGAAGGTCTGGAACAACTGGCGCAACACACCCGGGAGCTGCGGGAAAGTGTGATGTCGATTCGCGCCCAACCGGTTGGTTCGGTGTTTTCCCGTATGCCCCGACTGGTGCGGGAATTGAGCGGCGAAACCGGCAAGGACGTGGTCCTGGTCACCGCCGGCGAAAATACCGAGGTGGACAAGACCGTCGTCGAGAATCTGGTCGACCCGCTCACCCACATGATCCGCAACTCCATCGACCATGGCCTCGAGACGCCGGAGGATCGCGTCGCCGCCGGCAAGCCGCGGACCGGGACCGTACACCTGTCGGCGCAGCACCGTTCCGGCCGGATCGTGATTGAGGTTACCGACGATGGCCGGGGCATCGACCGGCCCAAGGTCCTCCAGACCGCCATCAAGCGCGGATTGATCCAGCCGGGGGTCAACCTCAGCGACGACGAAATCGATAACCTGATCTTCGTGCCCGGTTTCTCCACCGCCGACAAGGTGTCCAGCATCTCGGGGCGTGGCGTCGGCATGGATGTGGTCCGCCGCAACGTCACCAGCCTTGGTGGCCGGATCGGCGTCTATTCGGCACCCGGTCAGGGCTCGCGCTTCGTGCTGTCTTTGCCACTGACGCTGGCGGTGCTGGACGGCATGGTCATCTCGGTCGGCCCCGAGCGGTTCGTGTTGCCGCTGACCAATATCGTCGAAAGTCTGCGCCCGAAGCCCTCCGACCTGCATGGGCTGGTCAATAAATGCGATGTCATCATGGCGCGCGGGGAATATGTCCGTCTGGTTTATCTGCACCAGCTCTTCGGCATCCCGGGAGCGGTCGGCGACGCCACCAAGGGGCTGGTGGTCCTTGTCGAAACCGAAGAAGGCGGGCGGCTCGGCCTGGTCGTGGACGAGGTGCTCGGCCAACAACAGGTGGTGATCAAAAGCCTCGAGTCCAATTACCGCCGGCTCGATGGGGTGGCGGCCGCCACCATTCTCGGCGATGGCCGGGTCGCCTTGATCCTGGACGTTGCCGGATTGCAGGAAATGAGCCAGCATGCCCGATCCCTGGCGCCGCGGCAGATTGCCGACGCCTCCACCCAACTTCCAGCCCTGTAGGCCATATCGATGAGCAAGCCCGGCTCTATTGCCACTATTGGTAGCATTCGCGGCGATGTCGTCGCCCCAGCCAACACCAATGAGGAGCAGTACGTTACGTTTACCGTCGGAAACGAGGAGTACGGCGTTAATATTCTGTCAGTGCGCGAAATCAGGGGCTGGACCCCGGAAAGCCGCCTGCCCAACCTGCCCGACTATGTCCGGGGGGTTATCAATCTTCGCGGCATCATCATTCCCATCTTCGACCTGCGCGCACGCTTCGGCGGCGGCACCACCGAGGTTACGAAGCGCCATGTGGTGGTGGTGGTCCAGGTGGGTGAACGGACCCGCGGCATCCTGGTTGACGCGATTTCCGATATCCTTGCGATCTCCCGGGACCAGATCAAGTCGCCGCCCACGATGGAAACCGGCATGGTCGAATCCCAATATCTGAGTGGTCTTTTCACCGCCGAAAACCGGATGGTGACGTTGCTTGATGTGGCCCGGCTGTTCGCGGTGGAAACCGGCGACGACGAGCAGTCTCACCAGCGCGCGCTGATCGGCGACCGCCCGCACTGACCACCGGACCGACGCCTGGCTGGCCATTACGCCGGGCCGGGCCGGGGGTCGACCAGTGAGGCGGATTTGCCTGTCCGCTGGTTGCCTGCACATTATAAAGCCGTAAGCAGTGCCAGATGTCATTGAATCAGCCAAAAGTTGAGTAATGGCCGAAAACCCATCGCCTGATCCCAAAGACTCAAATGGTTACGTTCCGCGCGATGCGTTACCGGCAGGCCGGCGGGAGTTTCATTTTGATCGAAGTCATTTCGACTTCATTGCCGGCTTGCTGTACCGGCTGGCCGGTATTCATCTGGCGCCGCACAAGATCGAAATGATGTATTCGCGTCTGGCCCGGCGCCTGCGGGAACTTGGACTCAAGGACTTCGACGCCTATTGCGCCCGTCTTGACAGCGAAGCCGGGGAGCAGGAAATTGGGTTTCTGGTCAATGCCCTGACCACGAATCTGACGAGTTTCTTCCGCGAACAGCACCATTTTGACCATTTGGGCCAGGTGGTGCTGCCGGCGGTGCGTGCGTCCCAGACCGGCAGCACCCGGCCGCGCCTGCGCATCTGGTCGGCCGGATGCTCCTCGGGTCCCGAGCCTTACACCATGGCCATGGTCCTGTGCGACCGGATTTCCGACGTGAAACGATGGGATGCCCGGATTCTGGCCACCGATATCGATACCCATATGGTGGCGATCGCACGGCAGGGCGTTTATTCGTCGGAGTCGCTGAAAACCATCCCTGCTGCTCTCCGGGAACGTTTTACCCGCCAGGCCGTCGATGCCAGCGGCGACCGGGTGATCTCCATGGCCGACGAATTGCGTCGTCTGATCACCTTCAAACCGCTCAACCTGCTCGAATCCTGGCCGATGCGCGGACCGTTCGACGCCATCTTTTGCCGTAACGTCCTGATTTATTTCGATCGGCCCGGTCGAATGATGGTGATCGAAAAATTTGGCCATCTGCTCGCTCCCGATGGCTTCCTCTATCTGGGACATTCGGAAAGTCTTTATGGCGTTTCCGGCAGCTTCCTCCAGGTCGGTCCGACCATCTATCGGAGAACGGCGCGATGACCGAGCTTTCATCCCAGCGGCCAATCGACCAGCGTAACGCCGGAACCTATTATCACCCGCATTTTGACGCCCATATCGTCAAGGTCATGCTCGGCCAGCATCGGATCAGTGGCCGGGTTGATGAAATGCTGGTAACAACTCTTGGAAGCTGTGTCGCGGCCTGTATCCGCGACCCCGTGGTGGCGATCGGCGGCATGAACCATTTCCTGTTACCCGAGGTTCCCGATGGCACCGCCGACGGCGACAATGCCGCCGCCCGCTACGGCAGCGTGGCCATGGAACTCCTGATCAACCACATCCTGGCCCAGGGCGGACGTCGGAACCGATTGGAGGTCAAGGTCTTTGGCGGCGCCAAGGTCATCGATACCAGCCTCGACATCGGGGCCAAAAACGCCGAATTCGCCCTGTCCTACATCCGACGCGAGGGCCTGAGCCTGGTCGGTCAGGACCTGGGTGGCGTGGCGGCGCGTCGCATCCACTATTTTCCCACCACCGGGCGCGTGCTTCGCCGTATCTTGCGGCCCGAGGTGCTGTCGGAAACCGTTCGCCAGGAACTCAATTTCCTGTCCACACTCCGTCACAAACCGATCGAGGGCGACGTCGAGTTGTTTGGAGACGATTGACATGGCCCGGCCCATCCGCGTGGTCATCGTGGACGACAGCAATCTCATGCGGCAGCTTCTGACGGCGGCGCTGTCCCGCGATAACGCCATCGAGATCGTCGGCGCCGCCCGTGATCCCTACGAGGCCCGCGAGATCATCAAGGCGAGCAATCCCGATGTGATCACCCTGGACATCGAGATGCCCAGAATGGATGGCCTGTCCTTTCTGGAAAAAATCATGACCCTGCGGCCAACTCCGGTGGTGATGGTTTCAAGTCTGACCCAGGCCGGTTCCGACGCAACCATCCGTGCGCTTGAGTTGGGAGCGGTGGACTATGTCGGCAAACCAGCCGGTTCCGAAGGATTCGGCTTTCACGCGGTGGCCGATGAACTGATCGCCAAGATCAAGATGGCGGCAATGGCCCGGGTCGCGCCCTTGCGCCGGCTTGCCGTCCGACCCCGGATTCTGCCGGCGCCCCGCCGGTCCGACAACCGGTCCCTGATCGCCATCGGCGCCTCCACCGGCGGTGTCGAGCGTATTCGCGACATCCTTCAGGTCATGCCCGCCGACTGTCCGCCCATCGTCATCGCCCAGCACATGGGCCAGAGCTACCTTGCCAGCTTTGCCGAGCGTCTTAACCGGCTGTGTGAGCCGGTGGTGACGTTGGCCACCCCCGGAGCGCGGTTGCAACCGGGTACGGTGTTCATCGCCCCCGGCGATCGCCATCTGGCGCTGGCCCGCGACGCCCTCGGCTATGTCTGTCAGATCCAGGACACCGCCCTGGTCAATGGCCATCGGCCGTCGGTTGATGTACTTTTCTTTGCCATTGCCAAGGCCGCCGGTCCGAATGCGGTGGGCGCGATTCTCAGTGGCATGGGCCGCGATGGCGCGGCCGGACTGGCGGCGATGCGGGCGGCGGGTGCCTACACCGTGGGTGAGCAGGAGTCTAGCTGTGTTGTTTATGGCATGCCCCGCACGGCGAAGGAAGCCGGCGGCGTTGTGCTTGAATTGCCGTTGGCGCAAATTGCGGCGGAGCTGTTGCGGGCGATTGGTGCGATCGGCGACGGACCACGGGTGAGCTAGGAGGCGGTTGAGTCATGGTCTTTGCTTGGTCGGGCAAGAAAACCGAAACCGTCGGCCGGGGCAACGCCGTTGCGCCCGCAGTGTTCCGGCCAGAGCCGACGGTGGTCCCGGTGGTTGCGCCGCCGAGCATGGATTACGAGCTCCTCGGCCGCTGGATCGGCTTTGCCGATCTCCAGCGCCACACCATGGAGGTGCTGAGAGGCGAGGTCGAGCGGACCTCGGGGCTGGTCGAAGACGCGACCCTTGATCTCAGCCGCCGGTTCCGCGAACTGGCGGAGACCGCCCGGGAACAGTCGCGTCGGGTCGACGAAATCGTGGCCGTGGCGCGCTTCATCGAGATCGACGGCGCCAAGGTCCCGCTCGACGAGCTGGTCATCAACATGCAGCAGATGATCAGCGAAATGATTGCCAACATCGTCAATCTGTCGATGAAGGCCATGAGCATGGTCTATCTTCTCGATGACGTCCAAAAGGACGTGACCGAGTTGGAAAAGAGTATTTCGGACATCGACAGTATCAACCGTCAGACCAACTTTCTGGCGCTTAACGCCACCATCGAGGCCAGCCGGGCCGGAGAGGCCGGTCGGACCTTTGCGGTGGTGGCCAACGAGGTTCGCCTGCTCTCCAAGACCACCAGCGCCCTTGCAAAACGCATGCGCGACAAGGTGACGGCGGTGGTCAACGGCGTCCGCCAGGGTCACGACATCCTGCGGACCATTGCCAACACCGACATGTCCCCCCAGATGCTGGCCAAGGAGCGGGTCGACAAGACCATGGACAGCCTGGTTGAACAGACCAACCACTTCCAGAGCGTGCTGGAGGGAACCGCGGCGTCGTCGGAAGAGCTTTCGACCGTGATCGGACGCATGGTCACCGGCATGCAGTTCCAGGATCTGACCAAGCAACGGCTGGAGCACGTCGCCGACAGCATGACGGTCATGAGCGGCGGCCTTGAAGATCTGCTGGCGCGGACCCGCGCCGCGATTCCTGCGCATATCGAGATTCCCTTCCCTAAGGAGTGGATCGACCAGCTTCTTGGCCGTTACACCCTCACCGAAATGCGCCAGCGGTTCGTGCGGCGGCTGCTTCTGGAAGGAACGGCTCTTGATGAACACGGTATTCTTGACGTGAGCACCGAAGCGCCACAAAGTGGCGCTGGCGACGTCGAGCTGTTCTAATGGCATGAGGCCGTTCGGCCTCTGGACGAGATTTCAGATTGAAGGATAACCAGACAGATGGACTACGCCATTGATATCAGGGAACAAGAGGCTCTCGTCCGTATGACGGGCCGCCTGACCTTCAATGACCATGCCAAGTTGCGCGCACTGATCCGGGAAATGTTACAGAACTCGGTCAAACGCCAGATCCTTGATCTTGCGAACCTTGAGTTCGTCGACTCGGCGGGAATTGGTATGCTGCTGATCGCCCGCGAAGAGCTGTCGAATCTGGACAAGCAGTTCATCCTGCGCAAGGCCGGTGGTCAGGTCAAACGGGTACTCACCGTAGCCCAACTCGGCAAACTCATTACCATCGAAGAATAGGCGCGAACCGTGGCGCCCCCTCCCGTTGCCGCTCTGCACAGTTTGGGCTTTCCGGCCAGACGGTTGGCTGACCTTGCCGCCGTGTCGGGATTGCCGCTGTGGCAATCCGGTGCCGGCAACCCCAATGGTCGCATCACGGTGCCGGCGTCGCGGGTACTGGTTCTTCTCGGTCATGCCTGGGAAGATCAGGTGGCCGGTTACTGGGCGCAGCCCTTCACCGCCTGGATCGAGGTCGCGGCGCTCGCCGACCAGTCGATTGTCGAGTTGATCCGGCGGGCCAGCAATACCAGCCTTTACATATCTTTTACCACCATCACCGCCAATCGCCGCGACCTTGCGGGAGAGCTGCTTGGGCTGATCGGCCAAAGGCACCGGTTAACCCGGGGCATCCGCGATAATATTGAACTGGCGTTGCACGAGGCGTTAAGCAACGCCGTGCTTCATGGTAACCTACAGTTGGAAAGTTTATCGGGACTCAGTATTGAAGCTCTGGAACGGTTTTCCAACGATCTGACCCGCCGGATTACCGATCCCGACTTTGCCAACCGGCGAATCGACGTGATCTGCGACTTGAACGGCGACGCCGTGACCATCGACGTGGTTGACCAGGGCGGCGGATTCACTCCCCGGCCCAGAGTCGAGCCCCAGGCCAGCGGACGCGGTTTCGACCTGATCAGCGCCAGTTGCCAGTCCTTCCGGCTGCTTGAGGGCGGTCGGCGACTGAGCATGAGGTTTGCGGCATGACCCCCAAGGCTCCTTCCGCGGCCGGCGGCGCCACCTCCAGGGGGCGGCCGTTGGTCACCGACAGTCTTATTTTGGTGGTTGACGACATCGAATGGAACCGCGCCCTGATCGGCACGCTGCTGGAAGAGGCCGGCTATACCCGCATCAGCTACGCCGTCGATGGCCTGGACGCCCTGGCCAGGATCGCCGAGGCGACTCCGGATCTGGTGATTCTCGACATCATGATGCCCGGACTTGATGGCTTCGAGGTGTGCCGGCGGCTGCGGGCCAACCATGCCTATGCCGACCTGCCGGTACTGGTCCAGACCGCTCTTTCCGGGGTCGAGGATCGTAACCGGGCCTTCGACGCCGGGACCACCGATCTGGTGATGAAGCCGTTGGATCGGACCGAACTGCTGGCCCGGGTCAACATCCATCTGGAAAACCGGGCGCTGATCCGGCGCCTGCAAACCTATCGCGACCGCCTGGAAGGCGAACTGGCGGTGGCCCGCAGTATCTTCGAGCACCTGCTGCCGACCGAAACGGCGCTGGCCCGACTGGCTCAGGCCAGCGGTGTCACGGTCCGCTCCCACATGGTGCGCGCGTCGGATCTGGGCGGCGACCTCTGGGGCATCGTTCCCCTCGAAGGCGGCCGGTTCGGCATCTATCTGCTCGACATGGCCGGGCGCGGGGTTTCGGCCGCGCTGAACATCTGCCGGCTGCATACCCTGGTCCAGGAACTGGTGGGTTTCGGCGACTCGCCGGCCCGCTTTCTGGGCGAACTCAACCGCCGTGCCGACGATCTGATGAATCGGGGCGAACATGCGGCGATGATCTACGGTGTGGTTGCCACCGCTGCCGACCGCTTCACCTACGCCTGCGCCGCCGCCGGCCCGCCACTGCTCCTGCACCCGGTGACCGGCGCCTATTTCGGTGACCCCTCGGGCCTGCCGCTGGGCGTCACCGCCGACGCCACCTATGAAGAGCACAACCTGCCCTTTCCTCCGGGCGCCGCGGTCATGCTTCACAGCAACGCCATTCTCGACGCCCTCGACGACTGTGCCGCCGCCGGCGACCGCCGGACGCTGGTCGAACTGGTGATGGGGCCCTGGTCGAATCGCGGGCAAGGCACGGTCTTTCCGGCCATCGTCGACAGCCTGGACGCCGTGGTCGGCAATCCCCCCAAAGACGATCATACCCTGCTCTGGCTTGCCCGTTGCGGCGCACCACCCCTGGATGGTGCGGAGTCTCCTCTGGAACAAGGCGGCCGACGCGATGGGCACTGACCGGCAGGACGCCAGGGACCAATTCGCCGACCTGCGGGAGGCGCGGGTCATGGTGGTCGATGATAACCGGGTCAATCGCCACCTGCTGGTCGCACTCCTCGAGCGGGGCGGCATCACCCGGGTTGAACTGGCCGAAGACGGCGAGCAGGCGCTGGCCCGGGCCGGTTCGTTCAAGCCCGATCTGATTCTTCTCGACCTGATGATGCCCCACCTCGACGGCTTCCAGGTCTGCCGGCGGTTGCGTGCCGACCCGGCTTACGCGGATCTGCCGGTACTGGTTCAAAGCAGCCTCAATCGTTCCGAGGATCGCGCCCGGGCCTTTGCCGCCGGGGCCACCGATTACGTCAGCAAGCCGATCAATGCCATCGAGCTGCTGTCGCGGGTCCGTATTCACTTGCAGAATCGTCTGCTGCTCAACAGTCTGCAATTGTACCGGCAGCGCACCGCCGCTGAGCTGACCCTGGCCCGCAAGATGCAGGAGCGGCTGATGCCCCAGTGGTCGCAACTGGAGAAAATCCGCCAGAGGCTCGGTCTCGGCCTTGCCGCCCATTTCGCCCCCTCCTCCGAACTCGGGGGGGACTTCTGGGGCATGTGCTGCGACAACCGCGACCGTCTGGTGGTCTGGCTGGTGGATTTTTCCGGCCACGGCATCGGGGCCGCGCTCAATACCTTCCGCCTCCATGCCATTCTTAATCAGTTTGACTTTATCGGCTTCGACCCCGCGGCCTTCCTTGGCACGGTCAACCGCCGCCTGTGCCCGCTGCTGCCCAGCGGCCAGTACGCCACCATGCTGGCCGGCGTCATCGACCGGGAACACGACCGGTTTCTTTATGCCTCGGCCGGCGCCACCCGGCCGATGACCTGGGCGGCCGGGGCCAGGGCGCCGACCTTGGGCGACAACGCCGGCCTGCCGCTCGGCCTTACCGTGTCCGCCGAATACGAAAGCCGCTCTCTGCCACTGGCGCCCAACGGGCGCTTATTCCTCTACAGCGACGCCGCGGTGGAATTGCCGGTGACGGGCGGCATCCTCGACGAGGACGGTCTGGAGCGGTTGGTGATCCAGCACATGGCCGAACCCGATGGCCAGACACTGTTGCTGCGCCTGCTCACCGCCCTTACGGTGCTGGGTGACTTCGACGACGACCTGACCGCCCTGGTGATCACCCGGGAACGCTGAGGCGGCATTTTTCGCTCTGCTCCCACGGCAAAGCCCGGACTGCCCGTCAGGTTTTTCCCGCACTGCCGTATAAACCAAAGCGGTCCTGGCTTAGGATGGAACATGCGTCGGTTGGTCTATATCGGAACGGGCATGCTGGTTGCCATGGCGGTGGCGGTCGCGGTCTGGCGCCAACAGGCGCCGAACCCGGGGCCGGCCCAGCCGGAAGACCCCGGATCGGACGTCCACCGTCCGGTCCCGGTGGTCACCGCCAAGGTCGACCGCAAGGATGTTCCGGTCTATCTGGACGGCCTGGGTACGGTGCAGGGCTACAACACGGTCACGGTTCACACCCGGGTTGACGGCGAACTGACCCGGATCGCCTTCACCGAGGGGCAGGAGGTCCATGCCGGCGATGTGCTGGCCAGGATCGACGCCCGAACCTATCAGGCGCAGTTGGACCAGGCCGCGGCGACCAAGGCCAGGGACGAAGCGCAACTGGACCTGGCCCGCCTTGACCTGCAACGCTATCTCGGTCTCGGCAACCGGATTAACGGCCAGACCGTCGACACCGCCCGGGCGCTGGTCAAGCAACTTGAGGCCGCGGTCAAGGTCGATCAGGCTGCGGTCGACACTGCCCGCACCATGCTGAGCTACACCACCATCACCTCGCCGATCAGTGGCCGGACCGGCCTGCGTCAGGTCGATCCCGGCAATATCGTCCGTGCGACCGACAGTACCGGGCTGGTGGTGGTGACGCAGATGCAGCCCATTGCGGTGGTGTTCACCCTGCCCCAACAGAACCTGCCGGCCATCAACGAACAATTGGACGTCCAGAGCACGCTGCCGGTAGAGGTGATCGACGCCGACCGCGGGACCGGGCTTGACCGGGGCGGGTTGGCCCTGGTGGACAACCAGATCGACCAGAACAGCGGGACCATCCGGCTCAAGGCGGTCTGTCCCAATGCCCGGCGACGCCTCTGGCCCGGGGAATTCGTCACGGCCCGCCTGCTGCTGACCACCCGTCGGGACGGGCTGGTGGTGCCGGCCACCGCGATCCAGCATGGTCCCCAGGGCGCCTATGTGTTCCGGGTCGAGCCAGGGACAGACACCGTCGCGATGCGGCCGGTGGTGGTGGCGCTGATCGTCAACGACGAGGCGCTGATTGACAGCGGTCTTGCGGCGGGAGAAACCGTGGTCACCGACGGCATGGCGAAGCTTCAGAACGGCTCGCCGGTGCTGGTGATGGCGGCCCGCGAGGGCACGCCCCCGGGCACCCCGGATACCGGCAGCGCCGGTGCCACCGGTACCGCACCATGAACATTTCGGCCCCGTTCATCGCCCGACCGGTGGCCACCTGGCTGCTGGCGTTGGCGGTGTTGCTGACCGGCCTGTTCGGATACCGGCTGCTGGCGGTCTCGGCCCTGCCCCAGGTGGATTTCCCGACCATCCAGGTGACGACCCAACTGCCGGGCGCCAGCGCCGACACCATCGCCTCGCTGGTGACGACACCGCTGGAACGCCAGTTCGGCCTGATTCCCGGTCTCTCGTCGATGACCTCCACCAGTTCCGACGGGATGAGCGCGGTTACGCTCCAGTTCGACCTGAACAAGAACATCGACGTGGCCGCAGAGGACGTCCAGGCCGCCATTGACGGCGCCCGCGGCGTGCTGCCGGTCAACCTGCCCTACCCGCCCACCTACGCCAAGGTCAACCCGGCCGACCCGCCGATCATGACCCTGGCGCTGACCTCCGAGACCCTGCCGATCACCCGGGTCAACGACGTGGCCGACACCCTGCTGGCCCAGAAACTGAGCCAGATCGGCGGGGTCGGTCGGGTGCTGGTGGAGGGCGGACAGCGGCCGGCGTTCCGCATCCAGATCGCCCCCTCGAGGCTGTCGGCCTACGGCATCAGCCTCGAGGACGTGCGGACGGCGCTGGCCCGCGCCAACGTGGATCTGCCCAAGGGCAGCTTTGACGGCCGGACCCTGGCGGCGTCCATCGGCGCCAACGATCAGTTGGCAGACCCCGAACAGTACCGCCGGCTGATCGTCGCCACCCGCAACGGCGCGCCGATTCGCGTCCGCGACGTGGGCCAGGTGGTCGAAGGGGTGGAAAATGCCCGGGTGGCGGGCTGGCGTGACGGCCGGCCGGCGGTCATCGTCGATATCCAGCGCCAGCCCGGCGCCAACATCGTCGCCACCGCCGACCGGATCCGGGCGCGCCTGCCCCAAATGACCCAGGCGATCCCGGCCGGAGTTGCGGTGACGATTCTTGCCGACCGCACCATTACCATTCGCGCCTCGGTGACCGATGTCCAGTTCACCCTGGCGCTGACCGTGGGGCTGGTGATCCTGGTCATCTTCCTGTTCCTGCACAAGGCGCGGGCGACCTTGATTCCCGGCATCGCCCTGCCCCTGTCTCTGATCGGCACCTTCGGGGCCATGGCCCTGTGCGGCTTCACCCTCGACAATCTGTCGCTGATGGCACTGACCGTCGCCGCCGGCTTCGTCGTCGACGATGCCATCGTGATGATCGAAAACATCGTTCGCTTTATCGAGGCCGGCGAACGACCGCTGGCCGCCGCCTTCCGTGGCGCCCGGGAAATCGGCTTCACCATCGTCTCGCTGACCGTCTCTCTGGTCGCGGTGTTCATTCCGCTGCTGTTCATGAGCGGCATCGTCGGCCGGCTGTTCCGGGAATTCGCGTTGACCCTGACACTGGCGGTGGTGGTGTCGCTGGTCATTTCCCTGACCCTGACGCCGATGATGTGTGGTCAGTTGCTGGCCGCCGCGCCGTCCCGGCGCCGCGACGCGCCACCGGAGCCCTTCGAGAGGCTGCGCCGGGCCTACGGCCGCAGCCTCGACTGGGTGCTGCGCCATCAGACCGCGACCCTGCTGGTGGCGCTGGCGACGCTGGTGGCCACGGTCTGGCTCTATCTGGTGGTGCCCAAAGGCTTCCTGCCCACCGAGGACACCGGCCTGATCAGCGCCACCCTCGATGCCCGGGACGACATCTCGTTCCGGGCCATGATCGGGCTTCAGCGCGAAGCCGCGGAAATTGTGCGCCAGGATCCCGACGTGGCCGCGACCGCGGCCTTCCTCGGGGTGAGCACGGTCAACCAGACCCCCAACACCGGTCACATCACCATCGCGCTCCGGCCTCAACGCGGGCACCGGGCCACCGCGGACGCCATCATCGCCCGGCTCGAGGCGCGGCTGCGGACGGTGCCCGGGATCACGGTCCACATGCAGGCGGCCCAGGACATTCAGATCGGCGCCCGCGCCAGCCGGACCCAATACCAGTACACCCTGACCGACGTGGATGGTGACGAGCTGGCATCCTGGGCGCCCCGGCTGCGAGAGGCGCTGGCGGCACTGCCAATGCTCGCCGATGTCGCCACCGACCAGGAGTCCACCGGGCTCCAGGCCACCCTGCACATCAACCGGGATCAGGCGTCGCGGCTGGGCGTGCTGCCCCAGGCCATCGACGACACCCTTTACGACGCCTTTGGCCAGCGTCAGGTGTCAACCCTCTATACCCAGGTCAACCAGTACCATGTGATCCTCGAGGTCGCTCCCGACTTTCAGCTTGGCCCCGAGGCGCTCAACGCCATCTATGTCCGTTCCACGGCAACCGGCACGCCGCTGGTGCCGCTCTCGGCCTTCACCACCGTCAGCCAGGAGCCGGTGCCGCTGGCCATCACCCATCAGGGTCAGTTCCCGGCCGTCACCGTCAGTTTCAACCTGACCCCTGGGGCGTCGCTGGGCGATGCCATGACCGCCATCGACGGCGTCCAGCGGGCGCTCGGCCTGCCGGTCACGGTCAGCGGTGCCTATGGCGGCGACGCCGCGGAGTTCCGCTCGTCGCTCCGGGACGAGCCCTGGCTGATCCTGGCCGCGGCGCTGGTGATCTATCTGGTGCTGGGGGTGCTGTACGAAAGCACCATCCATCCGCTGACCATCCTGTCGACCCTGCCCTCGGCCGG
>PLTC01000180.1:18112-19341 GCA_003165295.1 Rhodospirillales bacterium
TGACCACCATGGCGGCGTTGCTGGGGGCCTTGCCGCTGGCCTTCGACCACGGCACCGGCGCCGAGTTGCGCCGGCCGCTGGGTGTCGCCATCGTCGGCGGCCTGCTGATCAGCCAGACACTGACCCTTTACACCACGCCGGTCCTCTATCTGGCCATGGACCGGCTGAAGGCCCGGCTGACCGGTCGCAGAAGGCGAGGCAGCGCCGCCACCGCAGGCGCCGTTGCCCTTGATGGGGCACTGACCGGCGCCGCCGCATCCCAGGCGGCGGAGTAGCCCGCACCATGGGCGTCTCGGAACTGTTCATCCGGCGGCCGGTGGCCACCCTGATGCTGTCGGTCGGGCTGTTCCTGGCCGGCGTCGTGGCCCTGGGGTTCCTGCCGGTGGCGCCCCTGCCCAGCATCGATTTCCCCACCATCCTGGTTCAGGCGCGGTTGCCCGGCGCCGATCCCGGTACCATGGCGGCCACGGTGGCGGCACCGCTGGAGCGACGGCTCGGGACCATCGCCGGCGTCAGCGAACTGACCTCGACCAGTTCCGACGGCGCCACCAGCATCGCGATCCAGTTCGACGTGGACCGCGATACCGTCGGCGCCGCCCGCGACGTTCAGGCGGCGCTGAACGCCGCGGCGGGTGATCTGCCGGCCGACCTGCCGCAGCCACCCGGCTATCGCAAACTCAACCCGGCCGACGCCCCGATCCTGATCCTGGCGGTTTCCTCGGACCGGCTGACCCCGGGCGCGCTTTTTGACGCCTCCGACACCGTGATTGCCCAACGCCTGTCCCAGATGGAAGGGGTGGCCCAGGTCACGGTCAGCGGCGCCGAGAAGCCGGCGGTGCGGGTGCGGGTCAATCCGCTGGCGCTGGCGGCGATGGGGCTCAGCCTCGAAGACGTGCGGACCACGCTGGCCCAAGCCAATGTCGACCAGCCCAAGGGCGGTTTCAACGGCCCGGACCGGGCCATGAGCCTTGGCGCCAACGACCAGTTGGTCACGGCCGCCGATTACCAACCGCTGGTGATCCATGCCGCCAACGGCGCCGTCGTCCGTCTGACCGCGGTGGCGTCGGTGATCGACGGTGTCGAGAACAACCGGATGGCGGCCTGGTTCAACGGCGAGCATGCCATCCTGGTCATCGTCCAGAAGCAGGCCGGCGCCAACGTCATCGATACCATTGACCGGATCAAGGCGGTGCTGCCCCAGCTGGAGGCCTGGATGCCCGCCGGTTCCC
>PLTC01000101.1 GCA_003165295.1 Rhodospirillales bacterium
GATGTCGATGCCGTCGATGGTGATGGCGCCGCCGCTCACGTCGTAATAGCGCGGAATCAGGTGAGCCAGGGTGGACTTGCCGGCACCGGGCGGGCCGACGATCCCCAGCGTCCGCCCCGGCGCCACCTCGAACGAGATGCCCGCCAGGTCGGTCCTGGCCTCGGCGCCCTTGCCGTAGGAAAAATGGACGTCGGTGAAGCGCAGCACCCCTCGCACCGGTTGCAGATCGGGGGCTCCCGGCTTCTCCCGCACCGTGGGCTCCTGGTCGAGAATATGGAACAGCCTGACGCCGGAGGAGGTCGCCCGCGCACTGGTGTTGACGATCATGTTGATCTGGCGGACCGGAAGTTGCAGAATCATCATGAAACTGAGGAACTCGGTCAGTTGACCGATGGTCATCAGGCCCTGCTGCACCCGGTGCCCGCCGACCCAAAGCACCGCTGCCATCGACAGGTGAAAGGCCGCGTTCATCAGGCTGATCGAGCCCGAGCGCAGGAAGATGCGGTGATTGGCATAGCGCAGGGCGGCATCGCCGGCATGGTCGAACTTGACCAGTTCGAACGCGCGCGCCGAAAACGCCCGGACCACCCGCATGCCCTGGAGATTTTCCTCCATGGCCCGGGTCAGCAGCGACATCTGTTCCTGCAAGCGGGTCCAGGTCAGGCGCAGCAGCAGGCCGGAGCGGGTGGCGCGCCAGACCACGAAGGGCACGAAGCTCAGCGCCAGTGCCGCCATCAGCGGGTCGCTGGCGATCAGCATCGAGGAGCCGAAGGTCAGCAGCAGGGTCAGCGCGACGATGCGCTGGAGACCGTTTTCGATGAAGGCCCGGGTGCCTTCCAGGTCGAGCATGCCGCGGGTGATCAGGTCGCCCGAATGCGCCCGGTCGTGAAAGCCGAAGTCAAGCCGCTGGAGCTTGTCGAAAAAGGCCAGCCGCAACTCGTAGCTGACCTTCTGCGCGATCCATTCGCCCTGAAAACCCGAGACCATCTGCAACAGGCCGCGCAGTGCGGCTGCGCCGATCAACAGGGCCGCGGTCACCGCGAGAGCGGTGCCCGCATCTTTGGCGTTGGCCGCTCCGGCCTTCAACAGGATATGGGCCTGGTCGACCGCATGCCCGAGCAGGCGCGGCATGGCGATGCTGAACAGGGTCGAGCCCAGGGTGGCGCCCACCGCCAGCACCAGGGCGCGGGGATGGTGGGCGGCGATGGCCAGGATGCGCCCGAGAATCCTCGGCATCGACACGAGGTCGATGGCCTGGGCCGCCCTGACGTCGCCGAGTGGCCCCTGCAACCGCTTCACCCAGAGGTTGATCCAGTCGAAGGCGGCGGCGGGCAGGTCGGACGTGGTATCGGTCGCAGTCACGGCCCTCACGCCCCTTTCAACGCAGTGTCGAACGCCACCGGATCGACGGTCATGGCCGGCTCTCCAGGGCCGCGGCGGCCTCACCGGCAATGCGGCCACTGATCACCAGCTCGCTGAGATTGCCCCCGAGCAGATAGAGGTGGCCGAAGAAAGAGCCCAACTCGCCGACCGCATAGAGGCGTGGGATGGGGTCGCCGTAGGGGTCGAGCACGCGCTGCTGCTCGTCGTGTTCCGGTCCTCCCTGGGTGTTGGTCAGCAGGGGCCAGACCGGGACGACGTAGAAGGGCGGGGTGGCGATCGGCACAATGGTACCGGGTGGCCGCTTGAAGTCGGGATCGTGCCGGGCCGCCACGTTCCGGTTCCAGCGGTCGAGGGTCGCGGTCAGCGCCGCGGGGTCCCAGCCCTGGCCGTCCGCGAGCGCCGCGGTCGAGGGGTATTGCCTGATCCAACCGCGATCGACCTCGGCCTGGTTATCCTCGCTCCAGACGTAGCGGTGCTCGGGATGCGCGGTCAGGGGATTGGCGATCCGGCCGAGCCTCCGCCCGTCTTCGTCGAAGATCAGGTAGGCGGGAATCCGGGGCGTGCCGGGAATATCCGGGTCATAAAAGCCAAGCGGCCGGGCCGCGGTGTCCTGCACCGCCGGGTGCAACTCGTTCATGAAGCGCCTCGCTTCCTGGTCGACGATGATCCACGGGATCGGCCGTTCGGGATTGCGGGCGCCACCCGGGGCGATGCGGATCGCCGGCTCGTAATCGTCGAACTTGAAGCCGTAGGCGCCGTGGAAGTGCCACATGTGCCACAGCGCCGCACCGACCTTTTGCGCCATCAGGATGCCGTCCCCGGTATTGCCGGGGTTGCCCATGGCGTAAACCGGCGTTGCCTCGAAATATTCGCGCTTCAGCTTCTCGTTGAATTCGAAACCGCCCGACGCCAGGATCACCGCTTTTCGTGCCCTGATCGCCGCCCGCTGTCCGTCCAGGTCGGCCCACACGCCGATGACCGCGCCGTCGCCGTCGGTGATCAGGGATCGGACCGGCGAGCGGGTGAGAACCGGGATATCGCGTTTCAGGACATTGTCGAACAGGACCTTGAAGAAACGCTGGCCGTTGAGGTTTTTGCCGGTGTCGACCCAGTCGTATCCGCCAAAGCCGGGCAGGGCGCCGATGGAGATCGAATAGATCGTTTCGGCCCCCGGAAACGGATAAACGCCGGCGTGGCTGCCTTCGCGCACCGTGACCTCGGCACCGTTGACCCGGGCCAGCCCGCGCACGTAGTCGGGCAACTCGACCAGGCCGCGGGCGAACGTGGCGATCAAGGCGTCGCCGACCCGGCCGCCCTGGGTTCGGGTCAGGTATTGGATCGCCAGACTTTCGTCATGCGCAGCCTTGACGCCGCCGCCGGCCAGGATCGTGATCCCGCCAACATGGTCCATTTTCTCCAGAATCAGCACGCCGGCGCCGTGGTCATGGGCGTTGATCGCCGAAACCAGGCCGGCGCCGCCGCCCCCGACCACGATCACGTCGGTTTCGGTCCTCCAGTCGATCGCCTGAATCGTCATGAGTCTTTCCATCCTTGCCTTTGGGTGCCGTTAAGTGCCGCGGCTGCGGGCGATCCGATCGCCGTCAGTCGAGGAAGCGCGGGTCAAGCCAGGTGTCGGGATTGAACCTGACCGTCGGCTTGATCTCCTTCAGGTCTTTCAGGATCGCGACGGCGTTGGCGGTTCCCTCGACATCGATCGCGAACGACAGGTCCCACTCGTCGAATAACTCGCGGTAGTAGTCGGCGATCAGCTCCTTCTTGAGCTTGATCCTCCTGGCCGCATAATCCACCACCTCGTCCAGGTGGGTCTTGGCGTATTCCAGGGCTTCGCGTTCGGCGAGGAAGTAGTTCCTGATCGCTTCGGGATGCGCCTTTATGAATTCATTGGTGGCCAGGACAAAGCTGTGCTGATAGCGACCGTAGTAATCACGGGCACGGGCGATCAGGGTTCCGACCCCGTCGTCAACCAGCTTGATCCGGATCAGACCGGCGGTGACCACGGCGTCAACCTTGCCGGAACGCAACGCCATTTGGGCGGTGTCGGTTCCGCCGGTGGCGACGACGCCGACATCGTTCTCGGTCAGACCGTTGTCATGCAGGATCTTGAGCAGGGACTCGTGGCTGCCGCCACCCAGGGCGCCCGAGGTCACGACCTTGCCCTTGAGCTCCTTGACGCTATTGATCCCCTTACGCGCCACCAGTTCGAAGCTCTGGCGTTTTTGCGGTGGCGACCCGACGATCTTGATCGGCAGTCCGGCGGCAATCCCGATCAGGATCGGGGTTCCGAACGTTCCCATATCGATTCCACCCGAGGCAACGCCGGCCATGGCCTCCGCTCCGCCCTGGATGAAGTGAATGACCTGGAGATCGATGCCGTGCCGGAGAAAAAAGCCCTTGTTCTGGGCCAGTTCCGCGATCAGGTCGGTAACGGAACTGGCCCCGACGCCAAGGGTGGCAAATCGGACGGTGACCACGGGTGGCGGTGTCCCGTCACCCGGATCGGGTTGCGCCGCGCCGGAGCCCGACACCAGCATGACGCCGATGACAGCCATGGCGGCCAGAACCCGCGCCAGCCGGGCGGACCCCGGGCCGGCCATCTCAGGACACCATTTCGATGAAGGCGTTGACCCGATTCTGCAACTGTTCGGTCTGAGTCCGGGTCATGTCATCTTCGATGATGATGGTATGGATGCCGGTCTGGGCCTTGATCTCATCGACCAGCAGCCGGGCTATCGCGGACTGGGTGTTGCAGCCCCATTTGTAGAGAAACAGGACGCCATCGGTGCGCGATTTCTTGATCTGTTCGACCGTCCAGCGCGCGCGGTCCTTGAGCGGCTGTTCGTAGGGGTAGGACAGCACGGCTCTGGCCAGCTCGTGGTAGGGCTCGCCGGATTCATCGACAAGGGTGGTGATGTCGCTCCAGTGGTTGTCGTTGCCGACGATGATGCCGCCTGCTTCCTCGGTCCGGTAATCGTTGGGGAAGACGCAGGAGCCGCAGACGAACAGCCGCGCCGCGTCCTTTTGCACGCCTTTGGCCAGATGCCTGTCCTTGACCCGTTGTTCGATCACCCGCCTGGCCTCGCGCAGGATCGACAGGCTGGCCACCGGATCGCCGTGGAGTTCCATGCCGCCCAACTGGAACAGGTCGCGGCGGTCCTTGCCGTTGGTCGGCGGCTGGTCGGCCGACCACCACAGGTCGGCGAGTTCGATCGACAACCGCCGGCCTTCATTGTGGAGCTTGATTTCCCGGGCCAGATCATCCTCGGTGGTGGTGCGGCCGGTCAGTTCGTCGATGTTACGGGTCAGTCGGCGCAGATTGTCGGCGAAGTACCGGATCGACCAGTCCTTGTCCTTCTGATGGTCGAGCGGGTAGTCGACCAACAGCAATTTTACTTCCTTGGCCCGCGGGCCGTGGCGGTGGGCCTCGGTTCCATAGGAGACATCCGAGCAGCGCAAGGCGGTAAACGGCGCGACCATGTCCGCCGGCACGGTGCCTTCCTGGATATGCTCGTAGCCCGCCGAGTTGCACACCTCGAAGCTGATGGCGTTATAGGCCTTCTGCTTGTCGGCCCGTCCTTCCAGTTCCTCCTGGTTGCGGCTCAGACCTTCCCGCTGCCGGCGCGCCCAGATGCCGGTGCTGGCCGGGCGCAGCGCGATGGCGCCCGCCGCGTAATAGGGATCGACGCTCTGCCCGCCCTGGACGAACACGATGGGATGACCTTGGGCCCGGGCCCTGGTCATGCGGTCGTGCATGGTCATGAGGAGGTAGTTGTGCTTGAGCGTGGTCGGCAGAGTCACGTCCTGGGACAACCGGTTGCCGTAGAGGCTGCTCAGGTCATAAAGGTTCGGGAACTTGACCGGTCCCACGGTGGTCAGATAATCCCAGATTTCGGTGGCAGTGACGCGGGAACCATCGCGGAATTCGATGTCGTCGGTGGCGACGAACCGGTCACGAATTTCGTCGGGATAACGGAAGTACTCGGGGGTATCGCTGATGCTGGACCCCAGGATGCGGCGGGAAACGATGGCATTCATGCGGCTTCTCCCAGTTCGGCCTTGACCTTGATCATTTCAATGAACGCTTCGATCCGGGTGCGGATCGCTTCGATGTCCGACCCGGCGTATTCGGTATGCAGTTCCAACAAAGGCACCCCGAATTTCTCCAGGATGTCCTTGGTTTCCTTGGCTTTGAAGGTGTAGGGGTCGCAATAGCGCAAGGTATGGTAGACGACGCCGTTGGCCTGGTAGTGCTGGATCAGGCTCTTCAGACGCTTGATCCGGCCGTCGGTTTCCAGGTCCAGGTACGGCAGCGCACCATGGGGCGTGCGGTGCAGATAGGCGTAGGCCAGCGCTTCCAGCGTCGGCTCCGCGATGACGACACCGAGATGGGGAATGAGACCGGTCCAGAGATCGTCGCCGACGATCCGCCCGCCTTGTTCCTGAATGATGGTGATCAGCTTCTTGTCGCCGGGCGGGATCACGCTGCCCGAAATGAACAGCCGCGCCTCGTCGGCATGCCTGCCGACCACCGGTTCGCCCTGGAGGGCACGCAGTTCGGCGTGCAAGGCCCTGAGAAGGTCCAGGTATTCCCGCCGATCAAGGACGAAACCGGCCTGGATGACGTCGTAGACCTGTTCCCACGAGATCACCGGGTTCAACACTGCCTGATAGTCGTAGATCGCCAGAATCTCGGTGCGGATGTCGTCATAGACCTTGATCGCGTCGGCGAGGCGTTCGGGCGTGAGGGTCACCCCCGAGAACGCTTCGAGCTTGCCGACGAAGTTGCTGAGCTCGGCGGTGAAATAGGTGTGGGCTTCGGGGAGGTAGAAATTGCGCGGCACGCCCAGGATGATCACGCCGTTGTTGAAATAGTATTGAATCACTTCGGCGGTACGATAGGCTTGCAGGCAGGTCGCGTCGAAGGCAAAGAGATCGCCGTTGACGATGTACGGGTCAGTGTTATCTGCAAACAGTCCAACAGTCTCGCGGACATAGACACAGTTCTTGGTCGATATGTAGCGCCCGCCGAGTTCCACCAGGCGATCGCTGCCGCCGAGCCCGATCCGGACCGGAATCAGGCCGAGCGCCAGGATCACTTCTTCCGGCAGGGTATAACCCTGGAAGCCGACCACCTTGGCCCCGGCGGCTCTTTCCGAGGCCAGCACAGCCGGCCGTTCGACCAGTTTTCTCGCGATGATGTCCAATGTCTTCAGTGCCATGTCAGTCTTCCCGTGTTCATTTGGTCGTGGACGAGTCCCGCACCGTCCCGCCGGTGCGGGTGGGCTGCCGGCGGGGATACCCGCCGGCCGTCCGATCCTCATTCGGCTTTCGTGATGTCGGCTGGGTTGCCGTCAGAACCGCACATGAAGCGTGCCGCCGACGGTCAGCGGGTCACCCGGTGTGCCGGTCACGATTTCCTGGCCGTTGGTGCCCCCGCTCATCGCAACATAGTAATTCTGGTTGAGAGCATTGTTGACGAACAAGGAGACATCGACCGTCTCATCGAATAAGCGGGCACCAACCCGCAGGTTGAGGATGCCGTAAGCGCGCTGTTCGGTCAGGGGGTCGTCGGTCAACGAGAGGTTCTGGGACGAACGCCAATTGTAATCGACAACGGCATAGCCGACCACGTCATGCCAAAGTTCATGCGAATACTCGGCATTGAGATCGGCGTTCAATTTCGGGGTCCAGGGCACCTGAGCCCCGGTCAGGTCGCAAACCGCGGTCGGGTTGACGTTGAGTTGGGTCTGGGTGCAGGGGGCATTGTGAAACGAGGCGTAGGTGGCCAGGTCGGCGGCAAGAAAGCCACTGATCCGCAGTCCCGGCAACGGAGCCGCGGTCGACTCCAACTCGATGCCCTTACTGCGCACGAAACCGACATTGGTCAGGATCGAGGCCGGCGTCGTCGACAAGGCGGACGCATAATACGATGCGGTATTCTGATAATTTGAAACCAGGGTTTCATAGGCGGCGAGGTTGACGATCAGGCGTTTATCCAACCACTCGGTCTTGGCGCCAACCTCAATACTGTCGGCCTGTTCGCCCTTGATGGTCTGTGTGGCGCCGTAGGCAATTTGAGTGGCGGTCAGGAAATTGGGATTGATGCCCTGAGCCTTCTGGCCGCGCGAGAGTTCGAGGTAGGTCAGAATCTCGTCGGTAAGCTTGTAACTGGTTCCGACCTGTCCACCCAGCGAGGCATCGCTGGTCGAGGCCGAAGCGGTGCCGATATTGCCCGCCGTAACCACCCCGCTGATTTCGGTCGAGGTCGCGTGACCGGGATTGTTGAGGACATAGCCGGCATACCTCATCGACTTGTCTTCCCAGGTCTCGCGCAAGCCGGCGTTGACTGCCCACTGGTTGTCGATGTGCCAGGTGGAATGGCCAAACAGCGCAACCGTTTCATCGTTCAGGGTGTAATTGTCGCCGGTCTCGAGTCCGTTGTACTGGGACGCCGTGCTGGCGGTCTTATTAGCATAGAGCCAGTAGGAGGGGCCCAGGGTCTGGCGGTTTTGTGCAGCTAGGTCCTGAAGCGCGGTGTAGACGCCAACCACGGATTCCAGCCTGTCGCCCTGGGGCGTCGCAAAGCGCAACTCCTGGGACAGGTTGGTTACGTCATTGTTTGTGCCGTAATCGCTGATCGCGTTGAGCTGGGTCGCGTCCTGATCATTATATGGAATGAAATACCAGTGCCGGAACCCGGTGACCGAACTCAGCGTGCCGTAACCGGTATCCCAGTCGACCAGCGCGGTGGTGGTCGTGGTCGAGGTGTTGCTGTGAGGGTCTTGATCAAGGTTCGTGGTGCGGTCGAACGGACCGGTCTGCAAGGTATAGCCCGCGGCCGCCATCCGGCTTTGCAGGTTCGACGTGGCATTGCCCGAGACCGAACTGGTGCCGGCGTTGGGCAGCCTGCCAACGGCAATATTGACCGGAACCCGATAGGATTGCTCGTCATCGGAGGCAATGACCCGGATGCTGAGGGTATCGCTGGGCAATGCCAGCGCCTGAACCCGGGCGCCCTCGCCACCCCGGGCCCCGAATGTGCGATCGTCGGTCAGGTTGTTTTCGAAGCCGTCGCGGGCACTATAATAAGCGGAAGCCCGTAAAGCGAGTGTTTGATCGATAATCGGGCCGGAGATATTGGCCTTGATCTCGCGGTCATTATAGCTTCCGTAGGTGATGATGCCGTCGCCTTCCGGATTGAAGCTGGGCTTTTGGGTGTTGAACTGGATGACGCCGCCGGTGGTGTTCTTGCCAAACAGCGTTCCCTGCGGTCCGCGCAGATACTCCACCGAGGCCAGGTCGCTCTGATCGGTGGTGACGGTACCCAGCCGGCCGGCATAAACACCGTCTACGAACACGCCAACGCTGGGGTCGATGCCGTCGACATTCGATCCGTTGTTACCGATACCGCGAATACCGATGTTGGTTTGCTTCGGGTTGCTGGTTACGAAGGAGAATGCCGGCAACTTATATTGAATGTTACCCAGATTCGACAGGTTATCGCGCTCCAACTCGGCGGCACCCAGGCTGGTTTCGGCGACCGGCACGTCCTGGAGTTTTTCACTCCGCTTGCGGGCGCTGACCACCACCTCCTCGATCTGGTCGTCGGCTCGGCTGGCGGTGGAGACGGGCGGGGCTGCGCCGGCCGTGGCTTCGTCCGCCTGTGCGGCCACCGGGCAAATTCCCAGTCCGAGCAGAATGGCCGGGACGGCGCCTCTCATCAACGTCCCACACCGTCCGCTTCGGAGGTGGCGGTGGCTGGCTCTCTTAAATGTCTCATTTCGGCTCATTATCGAAATCCCCTCCGTATCCGATGCTCCGTTGGGATGCCCGCTCCCTCACGATAACTGAATAGGCCTATTTGTAGAGTGAGGTTATAGACAATGTCAATGGGGAATCACACGGAGTCGGATTATCCGCGAGATTGTTATAACACGAGAGAAGTGTTGTATCTCGAAAACGGCCGCAATGGGGTGCCTGGCGGGCGCAAAAGCGGTGGTTTGCCGGCGGTAATCGGGAATCGGCGGGCGAGACTCACAGCGGGGGCGCCGTGGGATGACCCGATTCGGCATGGGGCATTGGCGCAGCCGATCGCCGCCCCGGGGCCGCCGAATCGAAATTATCATCTTGTAATATCGTAATATCTCGCGATTTCTGAACGGGCTGCCGGGTATTTCGATGACCGCGAGGGTCCAGGCCGTCGCTCCGGTGGAAGGTCCTAACATCCCATATAAAACAAAAAAATAATGTTTAATTCGTGAAATTTTCAGACTTTTCACTGTTTCGCGTCTCATTCCTCTTGCTATCGATAAACACCATCGGCAAACTAGACAAATGGTCCGGTGAGGATGCTGTGGCGATCTCCCGCCTTCGGCCGATCGGGTCGCCGGCGGGTCGCCACCGTTCGGTCAGATCAGGGCGGATCGTCGGCCTGGTTCGGCGGTCGCCCAAGCTGCTCGCCACGGCATGTCAGTCCAGGAGAGGAACATGACGAGTACAGAAACGGTTAAGGGTATCTTTGTCGGAGTCGATGTCGGCTCCCTGGCTTCAAAATCGGTGGTAATTCGGGACGGTGAGATCGTCGGGCAGGCGATCATTCCCAGTCAGTTGAATTCCGAGGAAAGCGGGCTGGCCGCTCTCGATGCCGCCCTCAGCACCGCCAACATCGGGCGGGCGCAGGTCAATCACATCGTCTCGACCGGCTACGGCCGAATCACCGCTACTTATGCCACAAAAACGGTGACGGAAATCTCTTGCCACGCGCGAGGCGCGAATTTCCTTTTCCCGAACGTGCGAACCATCATCGATATCGGCGGCCAGGACTGCAAGGCGATTCGGGTCGATCCCGATGGCTCCGTGGCCGACTTCGCCATGAACGACAAGTGCGCGGCCGGCACCGGGCGGTTTCTGGAGGTTATGGCCGGCGTGTTCAAGGTGCCGCTCGCCGAACTGGGCGAACTGGCGCTGAAGGCCGACGGCGTGGTGCCGATGAGCAGCACCTGCACCGTGTTCGTGGAGTCCGAAACCATTTCGTTGCTGGCGCGCGGCGAGAAGCCGCAGAACATCCAGGCTGGCATTCACCATGCCATCGCCCATCGCATCGCCGGCCTGTTCTCGCGGGTCGGCATCCGCAGCGATGTCTATTTTTCCGGCGGGGTTGCCAAGAACAAGGGCATGCGCCAGGCGCTGGAAGAAGTCCTGAAGGTCAGCATCGTCGAGCCGGTGTTCGATCCTCAACTGACCGGGGCGCTTGGAGCCGCGACCTTTGCCCAGGCGATCGGCGCCAAGGAGGCGCGCAAGACGCGGGATGTGTCGTTGGTCGAGGCGGCGGCCTGATCGCCGCCCCATGGCGCCGGCGGCTTCCGGAGCGTGGCGCCGACGCTCCGGCTGCGGCCGGTGACGGGATTTGCTCAAGGAGCTGCGGACATGCCGGTGGTTGTGGACGATACGTGCATCGCTTGTGGCAGCTGCCATCAGGCTTGCCCGGCCGGTGCGGTGGTGCCGGGGGACTCCTACCGGATCGATCCGGTGGCCTGCACCGGATGCGCGAGTTGTATTGAGGTGTGTCCCACCTCCAGCATTTTCGAGCCACGCCCGGCCCAAATCAACGCCTGAGCGGCCGGCTCGCCGTCGTTTCGACTGCCCATTCCCGATCGAAGTGTGGACGCCCGACCATGACAAACGTCCTGACCAATACCCTGGCTTTTGATTTCGGAGGTACGCCGTTCGGCGTGGCGCCGCCCGGCGTCGCCGGCCATCCCCCGAAAGCCGACGACGGAGGCGCGCCCCTCCGGGAGGGGCCGTGGGGCGCGACGCCTGCCCCCGAACCGGTGTCGGCTGCCGCCCCGACGCGCCCGACCCTCGAGGTCAAGGGTCTGGTCATCACTTACCAAAACCAGAAAACCGGCGAGTTGACCGAGGCGGTCAGCGGTGTCGATCTCACCATCGGCCATGGCGAGTTCGTCACCGTGGTCGGTCTCAGCGGCTGCGGCAAGACCTCGTTCCTCAACGCCGTCGCCGGTTTGATCAAGCCGGTGGCCGGCTCGATTGCCGTGGCCGGAAAGACCGTCACCAAACCTGGCCCGGATCGGGCCGTGGTGTTCCAGAAGGCGACCCTGCTGCCGTGGCGGACGGTGCTCGGGAACATCACCTACGGCCTCGACCTTCGCGGTGTGCCGCGCAAGGAGGCGCGGCTCAGGGCGGAAAAATACGTGGATCTGGTCCAACTCCGCGGATTCGAGCATTTTTACCCGGGCGCGCTCTCTGGCGGGATGCAGCAACGGGTCAACCTGGCGCGGGCGCTGGTCACCGATCCCCACCTGTTGTTGCTGGACGAGCCCTTCGCGGCGCTGGACGCCATCACCCGGGAAAACATGCAGGCCGAACTGCTCAATATCTGGAATCTGACCCGCAAGACCGTGCTCATGGTCACCCACCAGATCGACGAGGCGGTGCTGCTGTCGGATCGGGTGGTGGTGTTCTCCGGCCGGCCGGGACGCATTCTGGCGGAGATCAGGATCAACCTGCCGCGTCCGCGCACCGCGGATGCCAAGTATTGTTCCGATTTCGACCTGTTAACAAAGAAAATATGCGGGATAATTCAGCACAGCGCCAGCAAGAAAGCGACGTGGAGCTATGAAATATGATCTTTATGATTTCAGGACCCGTAAATTACTGGAGAGCCTGATCGGCCTGGCGATGAGTGTCGGGGTGATTATTGCGCTTCTGGTGTTGTGGGAAGTCAGTGCCGACCTTAACCTCATCGATCCGATGTTTTCCAGCTCGCCCTCGCGGGTGGTGACGACCGGGCTCGAGATGATTGCGGACGGAACGCTGTGGAAGCACATCAAGGCCAGCGGCCGGGTGTTTCTGGCCGGCTTCGGTTTGGCGGTGCTGTTCGGCGTGCCGATCGGGGTGGCGCTGGGCTGGTTCAAATGGGTGAACCGCGCTTTTACGCCGCTGGTCTCGGCCTTCTACACCATGCCGCGAATTGCGTTAATGCCCTTGTTCATCATCTGGTTCGGACTCGGTGACGCGGCGAGAATCGCTTTGGTGGTACTGAGTGCGATCTTCCCGTTAATCGTCAACATGCAGGTGGCGATGCAGAACATCGACGGCGATTACCGGAAGGTCGGGATCGCCTATGGCGCCACCCAGTGGCAACTGTTCTGGACCATCGCCCTGCCGTCTTCGGTGCCGTTCCTGCTGACCGGGCTTCGCCTGGCCATGGGCCGCGGCCTGCTGGGGGTGGTGGCAGCCGAAATCTTCGGTGGTGCCGAGGGCGTCGGCTACATGCTGCAATATGCTGGAGCCACCTTCCAGATCGACGTGGTGTTCGTCCTGGTGGTGGTGATCATGAGCTTCGGGGTGATCTTCGACCGCAGCCTGTTCTGGATCAGCCGTCGGGTTGAATCCTGGAAAATCGCCGAGGCATAGGCACGCGCAAGATTGACCGCGCCGCTTTAAGAAGTCCCGGTTTCCAAAGGCCCCCGGGTCTTTTGGTGGGGTCCGGGGGCAACGCCCCGGGTCGGAGCGATCGGTCTTGCGCGTTGCCTGACAATCCTGCAACAGTTGGAGTGACGAGACCATGGCAAGACTTCGAAGTGCCGGCGATCGGATCGCCGACGGTGACTATGACATCAACCTGACCGCCGACGTGCTGGTGATCGGGGGCAGTCTCGCCGGGTTGTGGGCCGCGATCGCGGCGGTCCAGAGTGGCGCCAACGTGGCCCTGGTCGACAAGGGCTATGCCGGCGCGTCGGGACCCATCGCCGCCGGCAGCGTGGGCGCCTATTACATCAAGCCGGACGACCCGATCCAGCGCGACGCGATGGTCAACGCCCGGATGCCCCTGGCCTTTGGCCTCGCCGATTCGCGCTGGGGCGAGCGCATCCTTGACCAAGCCTACCGTAACCTCGATCAGATGGCGAAGTGGGGTTACGAGTGGCCGAAGATTCACGATGGCCGCGAGCGCCGTGGCCATATCACGCCCAATGTGCTGGCCTTCCTGCGGCGCCAGGCGGAGCGGCTTGGCGTGCGCATCCTCGATAACAGTCCGGCGCTGGAACTGTTGCTCGCCGAAGACGGCGTCGCGGCCGGTGCCGCCGGCGTGCGCCGCCGCACCGGCGAGACCTGGGCGGTACGGGCCGGGGCGGCGGTGGTGGCCACGGGCGGCACCGCCTTCAAGTCGGTCACGGCCGGCACCGGGGGCCTCACCGGCGACGGCTATCTGCTGGCCGGGGAGGCGGGGGCGGTGTTTTCCGGCATGGAGTTCACCGGTCAGTTCCACATCCGCCCGTTCGGCGGGACGCTGACCAAGGGCGCCTATCGCGGCGAAGAGGCGCAACTCACCGACAATAACGGCAAGCCGGTGACGCTCGGCCGCCAGACCGTGGCGGCGATCCTCGAAACCGGTGCGGTGTGGGACAGTTTCGAGAAGGTGACGGACCCTGAGTTGCAGGAGCTGATCCTGAAGGCGTCCTATGGCACCACCCAGTTCTTCGACGATACCGGCATCAATCCGTTCACGGGCCGGCATCGGGCCGACTTCGTTTGCGAAGGCTCGATCCGGGCCACCGGCGGCATCGCCATCGACGACGAACTTCAGTCGACCGTGCCCGGCCTGTTCGCGTCGGGCGACGTGACCAGCCGCGAGAAGGTTAACGGCGCCGGCCCTCCGGGGGGTGGCCCGGCCGCCGGCTGGGCGCTCGGTGCCGGCTTCTTTTCCGGGCAGTCGGCCGCGCGTTTCGCCCGCCGCCAGGTCGGCGCGGCCTCGGCCGGGCGCACGCTGCGGCCCGCGGGGGGCGCCGGCTTGCGCCCGACCCGTGCCCGGCGCGCCGACATCGATCTCAGGCACGTCGAAGCCGGCGTGCAGGACCACATGTTTGCGCTGGATCGCAACTACTGGCGTGACGGGGTTTCGCTGGCGGCCTCTCTGGAGCGTTTCGGCGGTTATTGGCGGGACCTGCGCGAAGGCCTCGTCGCGGCCGAGGCCGGCGACGCCCGCAGCTCTGCCCGCAACACCCTGCGAGCGCGCGAAACCGCGGCGCTGGTGGCGGCGGCCCGCTGGATCAACACCAGCGCCCTCGAACGCAAGGAGACCCGTGGCCTCCACCGCCGGTCCGACTTCCCGGCGCTGGACCTGGCCCAGACCCATCACCTGATCACCGGCGGCGTCGACACCGTCTGGGTGCGCAGGCAGGACGTCGATCCGACCGCCGTGTTCCCCGGCAAAGAGAGGTTCTTCCCCGAGGCCGGGGTCGGCGCGGTGGCCGCAACCAGTGAAGTGAAGGGGGTCGCATGATCGAGTTCATCGCCGAAGACCGCTGCATCGGCTGCAAAAAATGCTTTGATGTCTGCCCGGGCGATGTCTTCGACGTCGCCGAAGGCCGCAAAACGCCGGTGATTGCCCGAGAACAGGATTGCGAGAGTTGCCGCCAGTGCGCGATCAATTGCCCGGCCGGCGCAATCTACGTGACGCTGCTGTCGACCCGCCTGACCGACCTTGACCGTCAGGCGGTGGTCGCCGCCGGCAAGCTCACCGCCTATGCCGACTGGCTGGGCTGGAAGGACGGTGTGCCGCCGCCGGGTGACCGGTCGGGCGCGATGTACCGCTACGAGGAAGCCCTGCGGGAAAAGCGCGGCCACCGCAATCCGCCCGACCCGGCCGACCGGGTGCGGCGCCAGCTTTATGAGGCCCGCGACCGCAACTACATCTGAACTTACGATACAAACCTTCGGGATTCGGGGCAAATAATGACCCATAGGCCGTTAAGGGGCGAAGCCCCATATGCGCCTGGATAGGGCTATTGTCTTGATTTTGCAGGGCTCTGCNNCCTTTGCGGGTGTGGCCGGAGCCCATAAAATCCCTGTCATTTCAGCGATTTGTCGCATCATGGCGCATATCGGGCGATGCCCCTGACGGCCTATGGGTCGTTCTTAACGCCCGCCGGTATCACCCCGCCGTTCACCCGATCGCCCTGAGCACCGCCCCCGAGAAAGTGGAACAGGTCAGAAAGGTTATGGTATGGTTCACCGTCATGCGTCGCAGCTTAATCCTGGTGGCCGGGCAGGCATCCGGTTGGCTTGGCTGTCGGTTGCCGCGTACCGTGGCGGGTTCGATCTTTGGTTGTGCACCCTATCTTGCCTGGGCACAGGTGGTCTTTCGATGACCCTTCATCATTCTGAACAACCCATTCCGGCCTTCGTCGCGCCGTCGGTCCGCCTGCCCCGTGCTGACCGTGCCGTGGTCCCTACGATCAATAATCATGCGGCGCTGTTGTTGGGCGATCTCTGCGCATTGACCCTGGCGTTCCTGCTGGCGGTGGTCCTGTCGCTGCTGGTCGAAGAGGAACTCTACCATAATCTCTCGAAGATCGCGCTCGGTGCCGAGTTGCGGGCGCGTCTGTTCCAGTTTCTTCTGCTCTCGGGGTTCGTTCTGATCTGGCACAATGAACGCGGTCATTACGATACCCGGCTGCCGTTCTGGACCGAAACCAAGCAAATTATGGTGGCGCTGGCTCTTGCCGCGGTCCTTGACGGTTTTTTGCAATACCTCATGAAGGTGCAAGTGTCGCGGGTCTGTCTGGCCGAGAGCTGGTTGCTCGCCTTTGCCCTGGTGATGGCGGCCCGCCATCTGGTCAAACGCTGGCTGAGACGGCGCGGTACCTGGGATTTGGCCACGGTGATCGTCGGGGCTCCGGCCGATGCCGCCGCCGCCGCACGCATGGTCAAAGCGGAACACAACCTTGGTTACCGGGTGGTGGCCACGGTGGATCCGCTGGCGCTGGCGCTGGACGACGGTGCCGGCGGTACCGAGGCGCTGTATGGGCGGTTTGAAGCGGACTTCGTGCTGGTGGTGCCCGATACCCACGACTCGGCGCAATGCAACGGACTGATCGCGGCGTTGACCCGGCAGTCGCTGCCCTTTGCCCTGGTGCCCGCCACCGCGGGCATCCCGGTGTTCAGCCTGAATCCGGTGTACGTCCTCAGCCACGACATGGTCATGCTGATGGGGCGCACCAACCTGACCCATCCCATGGCCCAGACCTTCAAGCGGGTGGTGGATCTGGTCGGCTCGGGCTTCATCATGGTGGCGCTGGCGGCCCTGGCGCCGTTGCTGGCGGTGATCGTGCTGGCGATCAAGGCTGATGGCGGCCCGGTTCTTTATCGGCAGATACGAGTCGGCTCGGGCGGCAGGCGTTTTCCCTGTTTCAAATTCCGCTCGATGATCGTGCATTCCGAGCAGGTTCTGAAGGACCATCTGGCCCGCAATCCCGAAGCCGCCGCCGAGTGGCAGCGCGACATGAAGCTGCGGCGTGACCCGCGCATCACCGCCGTCGGTCGCTTCCTGCGCAAGACCAGTCTTGACGAGTTGCCGCAGTTGCTGAACGTGATCCGGGGCGAAATGAGTCTGGTCGGTCCGCGCCCCATCGTCCCTGCCGAGATTCAACGTTACGGTGCTGATATCGCCTATTACTATCAGGTTCGTCCGGGCATCACCGGCCTGTGGCAGGTCAGCGGTCGCAATGACATCGACTATCCGACCCGGGTGCGGCTGGATTGCTGGTATGTCAAGAATTGGACCTTCTGGCACGATGTGGCGATTTTGTTCAAGACCATCCCGGCGCTGCTTTCGGGTCGGGGCGCCTGTTGAATGCCGGTTGGGTCGCCTTCCGGCCACCGCCCGGCCACCTCGTTGATTAATAACCCGTTGACGGACAATGGGTGCCTCCCGTAACTGGCGAAGGCGACCGCTATCCGGCCTATTGCAGCTAAAGGTTATTGAGTTGGGGGCTTGCGTCGGACTTGATGGCAAGTCCGAGTCTGTTATCATGCTGCCCGGTTGCCGGCGGGGCGGTGGTCGAAATCGATGCGTTGGCGACCCAGGGAATCCGCTGGCGGGGCAGGGTTTCGGCACCCGCATCCGGTTTGGGGGGGGAGTGGTCGAACGCAGAAGGAGAGGCGTGGCCGGCGGTGAGGGTGGTGTCCCGACGACGGTGCGCGGCATGGCACCCGTGGCCACCCTTGGGGCGCTGGTGGCGCTGGTGGCGCTGGTGGTGCTGGCGTTTGTCGCGGCGGCAGGCTGGGTCATCGATCAGGGCTACCGCATCACCCTGGAGTCCGCCGAAGCCCACAACATTCGTGTGCTTCAGGCATTTAATGAGTCCGCGGGCCGATTCTTCGGCCGGACCGAACAGGCCATGGTTGAACTCGCCGACGATTTCCTGCGGGAGGGTCCGGGGGGGCTGGGCGGTCCGGTCGGCCGTTTGCCGATGGCATCGGGCATTGTCGATGCCCGCAGTCAGGTGGTGGCGGCCACCGACGATCGGCTTCGGGCGCTGCTGGTGCAGGTGGTACGGAATCGGCCGGCGCTGTTCCGCCGGCCGTTGGCGCCCGAGCCACCGGGGCTGTTCGTCATCCGGGCTCCTGCTGACCCGGTTCGGCCCGGAGAGGAACCGCCGATCCTGCTGGTCTGGCGGGTGAGTGGCAGCGAGGGCGCCTTTGCCGTCATTGTCGGCGCCCTGGGCGCGGAACAACTGCGCTGGCTGGTGGCCGGTGGGCTGGCGGGGGATGGCAATACTCTGGCGATGGTCACCGCCGGGGGCGATCTCCTGTTTCCGCAACCGGGGCACGATGTCGGCACGATCATCGAACCGATTCGCCGGTTGCTGCCGCCGGATCGCCTGGCTGGGGCCGTCCAAGGCAGCGAACGCGGTCAGCTTGTGCCCGGCGGGCCGGAGTGGCTGATGGCGTTTCACCGGCTGGGCCGCTATCCGGTGGTGGTGGTGTCGGCAGTTACAGCAGATCAGGGGTTGCGTCCATGGCGAGCCCTGACGCTGGCCGGGATTGCGATCGTATTGGGGCTGTCGGCGCTGGTTGGCGGACTTGCGGTCATTCATCTTCGTGGGGTTGGCCGGGCACGCCGGGAGTTGGAACAGCTGGTGCGCGAGCGGACCCTGAAGGAGGGGCGGGCGGCCGAGCGGTTGCTGGCGGCCGAGCGACTGACCCATCTTGGCCATTGGGAGCTTGATTTGCTCGGGCTGGCGGATCACTGGTCCGCCGAGACCTACCAGATTCTCGGGTTGGCGCCTGAGCGGGAGGTGGCGCACGTCCAGGGCCTGCTGTCGGTGGTTCATCCGGCTGACCGGGATGCCGAGCGGGCCGCCCGGGTGCTGGCCCTGACCGGGGTCAAGCCCTACGACGTCAGGGTCCGCGTCATTCATCCAGACGGCGCGATCCGCCATGTTCAGCTTCAGGCCGAGGTGCTGCGCGACGATACCGGCGAACCGGTCAAGCTGATCGGGACCATCCTTGACGTGACCGAGCGGGTGCGCTTCGAGTCGTGCCTGCGCGAGAGCGAGGAGCGTTATCGCAAGACCTTTGAGGCGGCCCAGGACGCCCTGTTTCTGGTGGACCGGGAGTCCGGTCTGCTGATCGACGCCAACGGCGCCGCCACCAGGCTCTACGGCTATCAGCGCAGCGAATTGCTGGGCATGGGCTGGGAACGGTTGGCCGCAGCCGGCGTCGGAATTACGGTGGCGGCGGGGTCGGCCCGGCATCGCCGCCGGGACGGCACCGAGTTGTTTGTCGACCTGTCCGTCGCCGAGGCCGAGTTATCGGGCCGGGCGGTGGGAATCGTCGCCGTTCGCGACGTGACGGCGCGGGTCGAGTCGGAAGCGCGACTGGCATTGACCACCGAGTTGCTGACCGACGCCGAACGCATCGCCCATCTTGGCTACTGGGATTGGGACCGGCGCGCCCGGACCCACCATTGGTCGGAGGAGCATTGGCGAATCCTGGGCCTCGATCCGCTCACGGTTCGGCCTGGCTACCGAAGCTTTATCGCCCTGGTCCACGCCGATGACCGGGAGCGGGTCAAGGCTTTTCCCCTGGGCCTCGCCGGTGACAGCGAAATGGGCACCATGGAGTTTCGCATCACCCGCCCCGACGGCGCGGTGCGGATGCTCAGCACCACGGTTCGGGTCGAAAGGGATGGCGCGGGAGAGATCATCCGTCTGTTCGCGATCCAGATGGATGTCACGGATCGCAAACAGGTCGAAATCGCGCTGGCAGAAAGCCACGCCACCTTGCTGTCGGTGATCAACGCCACTCAGGAAGACGCGGTGATGCTGATTGCTGCCGACGGCACCATCCAGGTGGCCAATGAGCGTGCCGCACGCAGTTTCGGTCTTGGCACCGCGGCCATTTGCGGGCGGGGTCTTGGTGCCTTGATGTCCGTCGAGTCGTGGCAGTGCTGGAGAAGCCGTCTCGATCAGGTGGTCGTCACGGGCCAGCCCTTGCGCATCGAATACAGCCGGGGTGCCATCGTCTTCGATGCCCATCTTTCGCCGGCATTGAGCCACACCGGGCGCCTGGTCGGTGTGGCGGTCTTCGAACGTGATGTTACCGCGCGAAAGCGGGTGGAAATCAACCTGCGTCTGCTGACCCGGGCGATCGAGCAAAGCCCGCTGTCGGTGGTGATTACCGATCGCCGGGGCCGGATTGTTTACGTCAATCCGCATTTCGTCACGGCCACCGGCTATACCGCCGAATCGGTGCTTGGCAAGGACCCGAGCTTGTTCAAGTCCGGCTACACCACGCCGGCGGACTACCGCCAACTGTGGGACACCATCACCGCGGGTCAGGTCTGGCAGGGCGAGTTCCATAACCGCATAAAGAACGGAGAACTGCATTGGGAATCCGCCTCCATCGTGCCGGTGCGCGATGACCAGGGCGTGATCACCCACTTTGTCGCGGTCAAGGAGGACATCACCCGGCGCAAACGTGCCGAGATGGAGTTGCTGGCGGCCAAGGAGCGCGCCGAAGCCGCGAGCCTGAGCAAGTCCCAGTTTCTGGCCACCATCAGCCATGAATTGCGGACTCCGCTCAATGCCATTCTTGGCTTTTCCGAGGTGATCAAGGACGGTCTCGGTAACCCCGCAGCCATCGCCCGGGTCGGCGATTATGCCCGCCATATCCATTCCAACGGCACCCATCTGCTGGGTCTGATCAACGATCTCCTCGATCTGGCAAAAATCGAAGCCGGCAAGTTCGAATTGCATGACGAGTTCGTGGATATTGAAGAGGTGATATTCGCCTCCATGGAGATGGTGCGCAGCCGCGCCGAAGCCGGGCAACTGATGCTGAGAGCCCAGTTGATGCCGAATCTGCCCTTGTTGCGCGCAGATGATCGCGCGCTGCGACACATCCTGATCAATCTTCTGTCCAATGCCGTGAAGTTCACGCCCGAGGGCGGGCGGATCACGGTGACGGCGCGCATCGACGATAAGGGGCTGCTGGCGCTGGCGGTCTCTGATACCGGGATCGGCATCGCCGAGGCCGACGTTGCCAAGGCCCTTGAGCCCTTCGGGCAGATCGACAACGCGCTTTCGCGTCGCCATGACGGTACCGGACTTGGTCTGCCGCTGTGCCGGTCGCTGGTCGAACGCCACGACGGCCACCTGGAAATTGTCGGTGCTCCCGGTGTCGGCACCACCGTTACGGTTCGACTGCCGAGTGACCGGATCGTGGTCGCGGGAGTGGGCCACTGGCCCGACCCCCCGACGTAAGGGTAAATCGGCGCCAGGGAGTGGGTGGCCAGGGAGCGGGGTTATGAGCGGAGGCGAAAAGTCGTCCATGGGCGGAAAGCCGCCATCTCCACCCACCACCCGGCGGGCGGAAATCGAAAAGGCACGGCGGACCACGCCGGTCCAGGGGTTTCGGACCCAACTCAAATCGCTGGCCGGGGACGACGATGCGATCAAGCGAATGGCCGATGCCTTGCGTCGGGTGCTGCGTCGGGACTGAGCGCCCCCGGTGTTGGTTGGCTGGGTT
>PLTC01000307.1 GCA_003165295.1 Rhodospirillales bacterium
CAGAACAGGGCGTTGGACGAGGTGTCCGAGCCGGTCAGGAACACCCCGATCCAGCCCAGCACCGGAGAGAAGAACGGGAACGCGCCGCCGCCGCCGGCCAGCAGCAGGGCCAGCGTCGAGGCCAGACCCGAGGCGTTGGCGATGTAGGCGAAGGCCAGCACGGTGCCGATGGTATAGATCGGCCGCTTCAACTCGTTGCAGGTCTCGCCCAGGGTCCTGACGCCGTCCGCGGCCTTCATCGACAGAAAGACGACGGCGATGATGGCGGCGATCAGGATCGCGGTGCCGGTGGCCGACAGCAGGTTGAGGGTATAGACCGCGGGCACGGCCTTGGCCGCGGCCACGATGGGCGGCATCTTTGACACCAGATTATGCAGGTAGGGCACCTGCCAGTCGATGTTGGTGAAGGACAGCGCGCCACCGGCGGCGAACAGCGCCTTGAACGGCTTCAGGCTCCAGATCGTGACCATGATGGTCAGGATCAGGAACGGCGACCACGCCCGCAGCACCTGGCCCGGGGTGTAGCCGTGGGCCTGCTTTTCCTCTTCGGTCTCGGCCTTGAAGCGGAAGATGTTTTTGGGCTTCCAGAACTTCAGGAACACCGTGATCGATACCAGGCTGAAGATCGCCCCGGCGATGCCGGGCAGTTCGGGACCCATCAGGTTGGAGGTGAGGAAGACCCCGATGGCAAAGCTGGCACCGGCCACCAGAATCGCAGGCCAGGTCTCCTTGATCCCCTTCCAGCCGTCCATGACGCCGACCAGCCAGAACGGCACCAGCATGGCCAGCAGCGGCAACTGGCGTCCGGCCATGGCGCCGATCTTGAAGGTGTCGAGGCCCGAGACCTGACCCGCAACGATGATCGGGATGCCGATGGCGCCGAACGCCACCGGAGCGGTGTTGGAAATCAGGCACAGGCCGGCGGCATACAGCGGATTGAAGCCAAGGCCGACCAGCAACGCCGCGGTGATGGCCACCGGGGCGCCGAAACCGGCGGCGCCTTCGAGGAAGGCGCCGAACGAAAACCCGATCATCAGCATCTGGAGCCGCTGGTCGGCGGTGATCGAGACTACCGAGGCGCGGATGATCTCGAACTGGCCGGTCCTGACGGTGATCTTGTACAGGAAGACCGCGGCCAGGATGATCCAGGCGATCGGCCACAGGCCGAACAGGAAGCCCTGCAAGGTGGCCATCAACGCCGAGGCCACCGGCATCCGGTAGAACAGGATCGCCACCGCCAGCGCCAGCAAAACCGTAATGGTACCGGCGATATGGCCCTTCATGCGCAGAAGTGCCAACGCGACAAAGAAAAAGATGATGGGAATCGCCGCGATCAGGGCCGAAAGCCAGAGATTGCCCAGCGGATCGTAAATCTGAGTCCAGGGTTGCATGAGTCCTCCCAATAGGCGTGCGGTTTATTATTATGGTGGCAAGGCGACTTTTGGACCCGGTGCCGGATCACGATCCGGGGGCTGGGGGTGGCGGGCTTCGCCGGTTTGTCCGCCTCGCGCCGGTCCGGCACAGGCCGCGACCAGATCGACGATGGCGCGATAGGGAATCCCGGCATACCGCGAGAGGCCAATTTCACAGGTCCGGCTGTTGGAATAGCCGTGATGGCAGCCTTCGGGCAGCGTGGCCTTGAGCCCGCGCAAGGCGTGGGCGTTCAGCTCGGGGGCAACGAACCCCTTGTCGCCGGCAAAGCCGCAGCAGGTGACGCCGGGCGGCCGGACCACGGTTTCGGCGCAGGCGGCGGCGATGGCCTCGAGCTTGCCGGCCAGACCCATGCGTTGGGCGCTGCATGTGACGTGGATGGCCACGGTTTCCCGCCGTTTGTTCAGGGTCAGACGGCCGAGAACGTGATCGTGCAGGAATTCGATGGAGTCCTGGGGCCGCAGCCGTTCTTCCAGGCTTTGTTTCAGCCGCAGCGAGCACGGGCTGGTGTCGCAGACGATGGGCAGCGTTCCGTCCTCGCTGGCGATCCGCAAGGCCGCGCCGACCTCGGCGGCCTTGGTTGCCGCGACCTCGGCCAGGCCCTGGCTGTCGAAGGGCTGGCCGCAGCACAGGCCGTCGAGCCCCGGCGGAAAGATCACCTCGTAGCCGGCCAGACGCAGCAGGGCCACGGTGCGGCCGGGCAGCGAGCCGGCCTCGGGATCGTCGGCGCCGGCGCCCATGGTCCGGCTGGCGCAACTGGGCAGATAGACCACCCTGGGGCGCCCGGACGCCGCCGCCGGCGGGCCGCCGGCCCCTGCCGCGGGCCGATGCGCCGCGGTCGGCATGCTGCGGTGCCATTGGGGCAGACGGTCACCGGACAGACGGCGGACCGCGCCGCTGAACGCCTCCAGCCGCTCCCGGCCGACCACCCGGCCGACCAGGGCCGCGGCGTCCAGGCCGAACCGGGTGACGGCGGTGACCGCGGCGACATGGCGGCCAAGCCAGCCGCCCAGGCTGCGTCCGGCCGGACCGAGCCGCCGGCCGCGCAGCCGTTTGGTCAGGTCGCCGGTGTTGATGCCGA
>PLTC01000108.1 GCA_003165295.1 Rhodospirillales bacterium
GGCGGAAGGCTGGCAGCCTGGGGTCTGGGAACCTCCTGTGTCAATAGGGAAATTTCGGCCGGTTTCCACGGGGTGAACCGAACGCGCCTCTGCGGCCTCGGACTTTTGTCCTGACTGTGGGCCGACGCAACGGATTTTTACTGGCTTATCAATGGGATTCCCATTCTTCCACAGGGTTCCGCGGCGATTCGTTGCGGGTTCGGCCGAGCGGTCGCAAGACTCTGTCCGGCCGGCGGTCGCGGAAAGGGGCGCCGGCGCCGTCGCGCCCAGAAGCGGCGGCTCGGAACGCGCTCGGGGAGGCGGCTCACGGCGGGCCACTTCCCCGCCCTCCCGGCCGTAAGCAGCGACGCAGCCCCGACAGCCGGCGTGGCCAGCCCGATGCGGTAGCCCAAGCGATCAGCAGGAGCGCGACCCCGGCCGCCAGAACGAAGGCAAACAGGCCGTACGGGTTCCAGCCGGTCACGGCCGGGTGTTTCATGGTGAACACATGCATCCCGAGCAGCCCACTGGTCACCGCCAGCACCAGACCGCCGCCGCCGATGATCTGCCAGCGTCGGGTCAAGTGCTGATTTTCGGCCTGTTGGATGGCGTCCAGCATGTCATCGGTGCGCTCGATCTCGACCTTCAGCTCGGCATAGTCGGCGGCGATGGGCAGGGCCTTGCGGATGCGCTCGAACAGGTCGCGCCCCTGCAACTGGCTGGTGACGGTCTCGAACCACAGGCCGTTGGCGAAACGGACGAAGCGCTTGCGCAGGGTTCGGATTTTCTCTCCGGCCGGCTCCAGGTCCTGCTGGCGCGACAGCCGTCCGACCTCATGGGCAAAGCGGTTGAGGGCGGCGGAATAGAACAGCGCAATCAGCACCATCCGGTGATAGAGGACCGGCAGATGGTGGCGCAGGATCAATTCGGCGGCAAAGTCGCCATGGGCGAACAGGATGAAACTCTGGTCGGTGATGGCGTAACGCGAGCCGAATCCGGCAAAACGATCGTAGCTGCTGCGCTCCAGTTCGGCGGTGGCGAAGTCCCGGTCATAGCAATGACCGGTCCCGTAGGAGTCGACGGTGGCCAGCCGGGCTAGGATCACCCGGGCCAAGTCCCGCCCGGCGGCGCTCCGGGGCGGGTTGCCGGTGGCGACCAGGCCCGACACCACCCGCGCCCGCTCGTCGAACACCAGCCCATCGGGCGCGATCGGGAGGCCGCTTTCGGAAATGTGAGTCAACAGGGCGGCGAAGGCGCCGGCGATCTCGGTGGTGTCGACGCCGGCCCCGAGCGTCAATTCGCCGAGGACGGCGCCGGCCGGGTTCAACAGCGCGACCCGGGCACTGTCACGGGGATTGAGGTAGGGGGACGAACAGAAGCGGACGGCCCAGTTGAAGTCGAGCACCTGGGCGACCGTCGACAGGGCGCGGTCTTCGGGACGAGCCCGGCACGCGAACGAGTCGAGGGCCAGCATCCGCCGCCAGGTCCGTCCCGACGGCTCCCGGAAGATGGGCATCCCGTCGGTCCCATCGTGGTTGCACAGGCCGCCGCGGCACTCCCACTCGACGATGGCGAGATCGTCCAGCAGCAGATGGACCCGGATCGTCCGCACCGGTACCACCGCCTGGAGCTTGAACCCGGCGCCGGCCGGGATGGTCACGGCGAGGCCGAGGCCGGGGTCTGTCCAGACATAGCTGCGCAGGTACAGGTCGCGCGGCTCCGGCCCCGGCCCCGGCCGGTAACCGGGCGCGTCCGCGGCCGGCGTCAGCAGGTCGCGCAAATGGGCCAGGAAGTAGCGGCGATGCTCGGTGCTCAACACCTCCGGCTGCCAGGGTGCCTTGACCTGCCCGGGCTCGACCGCGGTCTTCAGGGTCACGGTCTGGAGAAAATGGCTGCGCCACGACACCAGCGGCCGGTTGCCGGTCAGCAGTTCGTCGAGCAGCCGGTCGGCCAGCTCATCCACCGCCGGGTCCTCGCTGCCCCAATCGTCGCGGGCGCCGAAGAAGCTGCCGACCCCGCCGCCGCCGGCCCAGCGCGTCAGTCGGGCGCGGGGACCGTCCGGCTCCTCCAGCACCTGGCGGATCAGGTCGAGGCGTTCGGCGCGCCCGGAGAATAGCAGTCCGGTGGACGGCCGGGCCGGATCGTCGGCCTCCGCGAACAGGGCCAGGACTTCCAGCGGCTGGGTCAGGGGGTGGCGCTTCGGGTCCTGCTCATGACGCCACCGGTACAGGGCATCGGTCAGGCAGGCGGCGTGCTCGACCGGCGCACGTACCAGGATCAGGCACGGATCATCGGCCACATCCCGCCCGGTTTCCAGCACCGCCAGGCGGCCGGCCTGCTGGGCCCCGCGCACCCAGGCCAGCGCCGCGTCGAGGCGCGCCTGCCCCTGGCCGGCGAGGCGCAGGTTCAACTCCTCCAGGCGCAGGTCGTGGAGGGTCTTATGGTCGAGAGCGCCGGTGTCGCGGTCGGTCAGGGCGGCGGCCAGGCCCGGAATGAAATCCCGGTCATTGGCGCTGATCTGTCGCTGACGGGGGGTCAGCGTCTTGACCTGGAGCAACGCCGCCACCTGCTCCAGCGATGACCACGGGTGGCGCCGGTCGAGACTCTCGCCGTTGGGCGCGATGGTCAGGTGGTGGTCGACCACATGCACCGTCTTGCCGAGCGCCCGCAGGCGCGCCTCGAATTCCGGGTGCGGCAGTTCCACCAGGATCACGGTTTCGGCGAGGTCCCCGGCGGCGATGGTCGCCGGGTCCAGCCGCTCGCCCCAGTCGAGCGTCAATGGCGGCACATGACATCCCCGGGCCGTCGCCAGCTCGGCGATGGTCTTCGCCTCCAGATCGTTGACCGCCACCAAGAGGGATATCGCCGCCATCCGAACCTCCCCAAAGCGAACTGCCGGTCAGTATACATGGAAATCCAGTGGAAACAAGCGGGGAGCTTGCGTCGGCGTTTGGTCAGGGATAGCCGAAGCCGAAGACGGCGAAGAAAGCATTGCGGCTTCCGGACAACCAGCCGGACTCCGCGGTGCCCAGACGGCCCGCGATGATGCCCTGGTCCAGGGTGGCCAGCTTGTCGCAGCGGACCAGGGAGGGAACCTTCAGGCCGTCGCCGGGGGTCGGCGCGATCGGCACCGCGTCCGGCTCCGGCCGGGGAACCGGGGTGATGAAGGCGACCACGAGATCCCGGCGCCGCTCATTGTCGGTGGAGACCACCAGGGCCGGCCGCCGCGTGCCGGCCGACAGGTCGGGAACGGAAAGCCGATCAGGATGATGGCGCCGAACGGGATCGTGATGGCCGGTAGCGTTCGACCAGATCAGCATCACTGTACAGGTTTGGCTCGTCCGCCAGCACGGTAATCGCTTGAACCGGATGCGATAGGGAATTCCCCTCGACCGCCTATGAACGTACCATGAATCCCAGACATTGAGGAGGTTCATGGTGACGACGAAGATTGGCAACGCTCTTGATTTCCTGACATTTTTCGAGGGGATGCCGGAGCCGCGACAGCGAGCGAAGGTGTTGTATCCCCTGTCGGAACCTCTGCTGTGCTGCTTGGTCGGGGTGATATGCGGGGCGAACGGCTGGGTCGAGATCGAAGAGTACTGCGAGGCCAAGCTGGGATTTTTGCGTCGTTTTCTCCCTTTCGAACAAGGTATTGCGAGCCATTACACGTTTTCCGACGTGTTTAATGCGCTGGATCGCGAGGCATTTGCGTCCGCCTTCATCGCCTGGGCGGGCGCGCTTCAGGAGAATATCCGCGAGATTATCGCGATCGACGGCAAGACGTTGCGGCGTTCGTTCGATCGGGCGCGCGGTCGTGGAGCAATCCATATGATTTCGGCTTGGGCGAGCGGGCAACGCCTCGTGCTCGGTCAGATGAACGTCGATGCCAAGACCAATGAGATCACCGCGATCCCGGAGTTGTTGGCACTTCTCTCGCTCAAGGGGGCGATTGTGACTGTCGATGCCATCGGCTATCAGAAGAAAATCGCCAAGGTCATTCGCAGCGCCGGTGCCGATTACCTATTGGCGCTCAAACAAAATCAGGAGACATTGCACCGCGACGTTATCGAGTTCCTGGAGGAACAGCGCACCCGCGGCTTCGCCGACTGCGCCGCCGGACGCTGGCAGACCCTGGAGACCACCGATGCCGACCATGGCCGGATCGAGGTACGGAACCATTGGATCGTTGACGACATCGAATGGCTCAAGGAACGCCACCCAGAATGGCTCGATCTCACCAGCATCGCCATGGTCGAATCTCTTGTCCAGACGCCCGGCGGCCCGACATCCAGCCAAACCCGCTATTACATTGCATCTCTACGAGCCAACGCCAATGAATTCGCCACCGCGGCCCGTCAGCACTGGGGTGTCGGGAGCGGCCTTCATTACGTCTTGGACGTCGTCTTCCGTGAGGATGACTGCCGTATCCGCAGCCAAAACGGTCCAGCTAACTTCGCAACCTTTCGACACCTTGCCCTTAACATGCTCCAGAGAACCCAAACTCCCAAGAAAAAAAGCATCCGCGTCAAACGCGGCCTCGCAGCCATCAGCGACGAATTCCTCGCCCAGGTTCTCACCGCCCCGTGATGGCTTCAAGCGATTCCCGTGCGTCCGCCAGCCAGTCGAAGCCGCCGCCGGCCGCGTTGATCGCCGTGACCGGTGGTTCGTCGGTTTCGTCCCGGTCGACCACCAGACGAACCACCTGCTGAAGCTTGAACCCCCGGCGGATCAGTTCTGCGGAAGCCTGTCGGGCCGCTACGGTGACGACATGCTGCATGGTTTACACGCTTTCGGCGGTATTGCGCACTGAGGATGACATCGTTTGCCCGGCTTTGCCAGCCTGCCCCGCTTGGATGCACCGCGGCGTGGCCAGAGCGGTCCGGCCTGAGCAGGGAGCGGTGTCCCGCGCAGAGGGTCGTGGTTATTCCCAGCTCCGGCTGGTCGGCCGGCCGCCCCTGTCGTGACCGGCGCGGTGACCACGTCTCACTCCGCGTCCAAAGGCGGAAGGCTGTCAGCCACGGCAGCCTACTCTGGCGATTCGTCGAGCAAGTCTCAATCCGCGTCCAATGGCGGAAGGCTGTCAGCCCTGCGCGACAACACGGCCAGCTGCACCGGCACCCTGCAGTCTCAATCCGCGTCCAATGGCGGAAGGCTGTCAGCCCCGCGTGGCAGCAATGATCCATGGGAACCTGTCAATGTCTCAATCCGCGTCCAATGGCGGAAGGCTGTCAGCC
>PLTC01000214.1 GCA_003165295.1 Rhodospirillales bacterium
TCAAGCCCAACACCGACGACATGCGGGACAGCCCCTCCCTCGACATCGTGCCGGCCCTGCTGGCCGCCGGGGCCACGGTTCGGGCCTACGACCCCGAGGGCATGACCGAGGCGGCGAAGCTGCTGCCCGGGGTTCAGTGGTGCCCGGACGCCGCCGCGGCCCTGACCGGGGCCGACGCCGTGGCGCTGCTGACTGAGTGGAACGAGTTCCGGGCGCTGGATACCGGCCGGATGCGCCGCCTGATGCGGGGTAATGTGGTCGTTGACCTGCGTAACGTTTACAGCCCGGGTGACATGGCCGCCGCCGGCTTCGAGTATTCGTCGATCGGGCGCCCGCGCCGGCCACTGGCCAACGCCGGAGGGGATCAGTAGGCGGCAATTTCCAAGAGGGAGCGGAGCCGGCGGCTCCGGCGCCGTTCAGACACTCCAGGCGGCACCGGAGCCGGGGGCTCCGGCGCCGTTCAGACACACCCAGAATTGCCGAACAACAAGGGATCGGAGATGACCGAAGCGCACCGTTTTCACCCGACCATTCTGCGTGAATACGATATTCGCGGGGTGGTCGGGGAAACCTTGAATTCGTCCGACCTCCGGGCACTGGGCCGGGCGTTCGGGACGCTGGTGGTGCGTCGGGGCGGGCAGCGGGTGTGCGTCGGCTATGACGGCCGGGTCAGTTCGCCCGAACTGGAGGCGGCGCTGGTGGGCGGGCTGGTGGCCTGCGGCCTGACCGTGGAGCGCATTGGCCTGGGACCGACGCCCATGCTCTATTACGCCACCCGCGAACACGGTGCTGACGCCGGGCTGATGATCACCGGTTCCCACAATCCGCCCGACTACAACGGCNNCGGGGCCGGGCAGGCGGTGGAGATCGATGTTCGCGAGGCTTATGTCGAGCGGCTGCTCCGGGACTATGACGGCCCGCGTCCGCTCAAGGTGGCCTGGGATGCCGGGAACGGCGCCACCGGGGAAATTCTCCGCCGGCTGACCGCCCGTTTGCCGGGCGAGCATGTGCTGCTGTTCGATGACATCGATGGAAATTTCCCCAACCACCACCCGGACCCGACGGTGGCGGAGAATCTGGTCGATCTCCAGCGGGTGGTGGCCGAGCAGGGCTGCGACCTGGGAATCGGGTTTGACGGCGACGGCGACCGGATCGGCGCCATCGACCATCTGGGCCGCATCGTCTGGGGCGATCAGCTTCTGGCGCTCTATGCCGCGGTGGTCCTGCGCACCCATCCCGGCGCCACCATCATCGCCGATGTGAAGGCCAGTCAGACGCTGTTCGACGAGGTGGCCCGACTGGGCGGCAAGCCGCTGATGTGGAAGACCGGCCATTCGCTGCTCAAGGCCAAGATGGCCGAAACCGGCTCGCCGCTGGCTGGAGAAATGAGCGGCCACATATTTTTTGCTGACAAGTGGTATGGCTTCGACGACGCCCTCTATTGTGCCGTGCGTTTGTTGGCCCTGGTCTCCCATGCCGGGGTGAGCCTGGCCGAACTGCGGGACGGGTTGCCGGCGGTGATCAACACCCCGGAGATTCGCTTCCAGGTCAGCGAAGAGCGCAAGTTCGCGGTGGTGGCCGAGGTCAGGAGCCGGTTGCGGGACGAGGGGGTGACGGTCAACGACATCGACGGGGTCCGGGTCAACACCCCCGATGGCTGGTGGCTGTTGCGCGCTTCCAATACGCAGGACGTGCTGGTCGCCCGCGCCGAGGCGTTCACGGTGGCGGGTCTTGCCCGGCTCAAGGCGGTGCTGGCTGACCAGCTTGCCCGCTCGGGGGTTCGTGCCCCCGCTGATTTTTAGATTTTGCAGGGCTCTGCCCCATAGGCGCTAGGATATCACTATTGTCTTGATTTTGCAGGGCTCTGCCCTGCACCCGCAGGGAGGCGAGCCTCCTTGACCTCAGACGTCACGGGTTCCAGGGGCCGCCGGCCCTTGGTGGGTCCAGGGCAAAGCCCCGGTCGGGGTCAGGGGGGCACGGCCCCCTTGCCTCATCCTTCGCGTCCGCCCGCAGACCATCCAGGAACTCACGAATCCGACCAGCGCACCAGTCCGGTTCGGTGAGCGGCAGCAGGTGCCCGCCGTGGGCGAGACGAACCGTTGTGACCTCGGGGAAGTTGAGGAAGCAGTGCTCGTCCATGCCGACGGGCAGAATCGGGTCGGCGCCGCCCGAAAGAGCCAGGATCGGCGCCGGGGTTGTGACGCCACCGGCCACCGGGCGGGCGTCCCAGTGGCGGAGCCAGATCAGGCCGGCCAGCAGGCTGTCGGGGACCGGGCGGTCGGGCAGCGGCGCCGATTCGCCACAGCGGCGCCGAAATTCCTGGGTGACTCCGGCCGGATCGGCGGGCAGGCGGCGGAGCATCCGGTCGACCAGCCGTGCCGGCACCGCCGGGGCGTAATCGGGCGCATCGACGAAGCGGGGAAAGCCGTTGATCGAGACCAGCCCGTGCCAGCGGAACGGCCGGGTATGGAGCAACCACAGCACCCCCAGCGAATGGCCGACCGCCACCACCGGGCGGTCGGGGGCAAAGGCCGGGCCGTTGGGCGGGCCGAAGAAGCCAAGATCGATGGTCACGGCGTCCAGCTCCGGCAGGGCCGAACACAGCCCTTGCCAGAGCCGGTGATCGAAACCCCAACCATGGACCAGCACCAGCCGCGGTCCGCTCCTGGTGATCACCGGGCTCATGGTGCGGCTCCCGGGGGTCGGGTGGCGGTGATGACCGGCGGCAGGAGGGTGGTGGCGGCGGCAATCAGCCGATCCACATCCGCCGCCTGGTGGACGGCCGAGAGAGCGAAACGGAGGCGGCTGGTGCCGGCCGGCACCGTCGGCGGCCGGATGGCGACGGCCAGGATGCCGGCCTCTTCCAGGGCCCGGGCGGCGTCCAGGGCGGCGCCGGCGCCGCCCACCAGCGCCGGCACGATCTGGGTGCTGGAGGCGCCGGTGTCGATGCCCGCGGCGTTCAGGGCGGCGCGCAGGCGCCCGGCCTGGGTCAGCAGGTGGGCACGCTCGGGCTCCAGTCCCGGAACCACATCCAGGGCGGCATCCATCGCCCCCAGCACCGCCGGTGGCAGCGCGGTGGCATAGATGAAGCCGGAGCAGCGGTTCACCAGCAACCGGCACAGCCGTTGCGACCCGGCGACATAGGCGCCGAACCCGCCCAGCGCCTTGCTGAAGGTGCCCATGGCCAGGTCGATCTGGCCCGGCAGGGCCGTGGTCAGGCCCATGCCGTTGGGGCCGAGAACGCCGGTGGCATGGGCCTCGTCCACATAGAGGAAGGCGTCGTGGCGTTCGGCCAGGGTGGCCAGCGCCGGCAGATCGGCGCGGTCGCCATCCATGCTGAACACGCTTTCGGTGACGATGAAGCGGCGGCCGGGCAGGCCGGCCCGGGCCTTCAGCAGGTCTTCCAGGTGATCCAGGTCGTTGTGGCGAAACCGCCATTGCCGGACCCCGGCCGCCCGGCAACCGTGGTGCAGGCTGGCATGGATCAACCGGTCGGTAAACACCAGCGCCTCGGCACCCAGAACCTCCCGGTCGAACAGCGCCGGCAGCAGGGCGGCGTTGGCCTGCCAGCCCGAGGTCAGCAACAGCGCAGCCTCGGTACCCTTGAGCCGGGCCAGCTTGGTCTCGACCTGCCGGTGCAGGTCGAGGGTTCCCGAGACCAGCCGGGATGCCCCGGCGCCGGTGCCCCAGTGCCGGGTCCAGTCCCGGGCGCGCTCGATCAGGGCTGGATGCCGGGACAGGCCAAGGTAATCATTGGCCGAAAAATTAAGCAACTCGCGGCCGTCCCGCCGCACCCGGCCGGGACCGGCGGCGGCCACCGGTCGCAGGACACGCAGGCCCTGGTTGGCCGCCAGGGCTTCCAGATGTTCGGCAAACAGCGCATCGAATCGGGACATCGGCCGGACGGGTGAGAAATCGGGGGAGCAGGCGTGGTGGCCAGCATATCAGAAGTCGGGCCGGGTGGCAGTCCCCTGCCGTTGAGGCCGAGAGGAGGGGGGCTTCGCTCCCAAACCCCGACCAGGGGCTTTGCCCCTGGACCCCACCACGGGCCGACGGCCCTTGGAACCCGGGACTTATTCGGCCGGAAGCGCCATCGGGGCGGGCGGAAGGTCCGACGCGGCGGCGGTGCGGCGGCGGTCGGCGGGCAACAGCAGCGCCGCGAGAAACGCGGTCACGGCCAGCCCGCCCAAGGTCAGGAACAGGCCGTCGAAGTTACCGGTCCACTGCCAGGACAGCGCCACAAGCTGCACCGCGAGCGGTCCCACCCCGAAGCTCAGGACGTATTTGGCGCCGTAAGCGAGGCCACGGTAGCGGCCCGGGGTGAAGCGCGCCAGCAACACGTTTTCCACGGGAATCTGGAGGTTCTGGCACGACACCATGACCAGCGCCAGCACCGGCACCGGTGCCCCCGACAGCGCGGTGGCCAGTACCATCAGCGGCACCTGGAGCACAAGGCAGCAGGCATAAAGATATTTTGTCTGCAACCGATCGGCGAGCCAGCCCCCCCAGAGCTGGGGCAGCGAACCGACCAGATAGATCACCGTGACCATGCCGCCGACGCCAAGGGTGCTGTCGCCGACCAGGCCCGACAGGCGGTTGTCGAACCATTTGGGCATGGCGACCATCATGGAATTCCACATCAGCCCGCCGACCGCCATGGTCACGGACAACACCAGAAAGGCCCGGATCACGTCGCCGCGGTCGGCCTTGGGCTGGGGCCGGAGGTCGACCTTGCGATCCCTGACCAGACCCAGGGCGATGCAGACGGCCAGCGCGGCGCCGGTGGCGATGGCCACCGCGCCGGGGATGATAAAGGCCGCGCGCCAACTGATCAGGTCGGTGAGCGTGCCCGCGACCAGCGCGGCCGTGGCGACGCCGAGGCTGCCGAACAGCCCCTGAGTCCCGAGCGCGGCGCCCGTGTTGACGGTGTTCTTGACCAGCCAGGACATGCCGACCGGATGATAGATCGAGGCGCCCAGCCCCAGCACGGTCAGCGCCAGGGTCAGGGCGAGGGGGCCGTCCGCGAAGCCGGCGGCGACCGCGCCGCCGCCGGTCAGCACGAAAAACACCACCATCATCCGGGCATCGCTCCAGCGGTCGCCCAGCCAGCCGGCCAGCGGGGCGCCCAGCCCGATCATCAGCGAGCCCACCGTCCACAGCCGGATCAGGTCGTCGTAGCTCATCGACCACGCCGGCTCCAGCGCCAGCACCACGGTCAGGAACAGCGCCGCGAGGACGTGCATCATGGTATGGCCGGCCCAGGAAAACCCGATCGACAGGCGGGCGGACAGGTCGGACATGACGGCTCCTTGAAAACCCTGGAGATGGCTGCGGAGATGGCTGCGGCGCCGGTGCCGCGGGCAGTATGGGGGAGCCCTGGTTCGCATCTTGCCGGGACCGCCGCAACCCGGATCGACGCATGTCGGTCATGCCTGCGTCGGGGCGGTGGTCTCCGCGATGAGCCATCCGAGGTAATTGGCCTCGATGCGGCCGGCCGGCAGTTCGACGATGCAAGGGGTCGAGTAGCTGTGCAACTCCCGAACCCGGGCGGCCAGGGCGTCGAACAGTTCGGCCCGGGTCTTGGCGATGATCACTGTCTCCCGCGCCTCCTCGATGGCGCCCTGCCAATGGTAAAGCGAGACCATCCCGTCGATCAGGTTGACGCAGGCGGCCAGTCGTTCCTCCACCAGCGAGCGCCCGATAAGGCGGGCCTCCTCGGGCGAACCAGCGGTCAGATAGACGAAAATCATGGCGGTGTCGGTCATGACGGCGTTCCTTTTTTCACGGTGGAGGCGTCTTTTGGTGGACAATTTACCCGGAAGGCGCAATCGTTCCCACCGAAATGACCCGAGCGCCCGGGCGCCGTCCCAGGGTCGCGAGCCCGTCGGAGCCGCCATGGGACCGTCTCCTCGCCCCCGGGCCGGCAAGGCCGGCACCGGCAAACGCAAAGCCGCAGGCGCCGGTCGCATTCCCACCGCGGCGCAACTGGCGTGGCTGGGTCGGGGCTTGAGCCAGGCCGGCGGCAAGCTGCCGCTGTTCGACGAGGCCGGACAACGGGTCAGCGCCGCCGTGATTCGGAGTTGCCGGACCGCCGGTTGGGTCGAACCGTGGTTCCACAATCCGATCAAGCCCGACTGGGATGTCTGTCGACTGACCGAGGCCGGGCGCGCCATGCTGGCCCGGCTTTCCGCGGCATCATGAGATGTGCGCCTTGAGAGTCTCACCGAACCCGAGGCGGTTGGGGTTGGACAACGATCAGGATGTCGGGAGCGCGGCCGTCCTGGCCGCATGCGGGCGAGACGCCCGCGCTGTCAGATAACCTGACGCGGGCCACCAGGGTATTTTGTTCGCTGATTTATTTCCGGATTCGAACGATTTTTTTTCCATTTCATCTCTTCGGCGTAGTAACGACTGAGCTCAATATCTTTCTCGATGATGTGGTGCAGCAGCCACTCGGTCACAAACGCCAGCAGTCGCCTGCCGGTTCCGCAGTCATTTTTTCAAAGTCCAGGATAATATCGGAGAGCATGCCGGTCAGCCTCAAATGATCGGCCAGGTGCTGGTCGATCAAATGATATCTGGACTGCTCCATCAGGTGCTTTTCATGGGAAAAATACTCGCCGATGTATTCGGCAAGCTCGGACAAAATGCCTCCAAGACCACAGCACGTTTCATTGCCGTCCCCAATCAGATCATAAAGCTGCCGCGCCAGCGCGAACAGGCGTTGGTGCTCGGCATCAATCACCGAAAGCCCGAAGGAGTACTCGGGCTTCCATTCGATGACCGATGGTGGTGTCGGGTCTGGGGTTCGGGACGATGTCATGGCCGCGATCGGTATCGTAAGGATAATTATCCAAAGGGCAGAGGGATCCGAAGACGTGGCCGCACTATCCAACAAATTCGCCAAGCTCCTTATCGGTCACCAGAATATGACCGCGAATCCATTGCCCGACGAAGACCAGCAGGAGCTTGAGGGCCTGTTCCTCGTCCTGACCGGTGCGCTCGGTGGCCAACTCGTGAAGATTGCGAACAAAATTATCGTGCTGCCTTTTGTGATTTTCGTAACCGGGAAACTGCCGTGCTGTCATCAGCCGTTCTTCGTTAGCGAAATGCTGGTCGGCATATTCGACAAGTCGTTGAAAAGCATCGTCCCACATATCTCTTGCATTGCCGCTCTTCACCGCCTTGACCAAGCCGTTGTAGAGACCGATGAGGAGTTCGTGTTCACGGTCGATCGCAGCGATACCAACTTTATATTCGTCGCTCAGCTCGATCGGCGAAAATATCTCGTCCATGATTTCCCCTTTGGATGAAAGACTGCGGGTACCAACCTGTCCCCGGCTTCTATTGGTACAATTGTCGACTCTCAAACCACCGGCGGCGTTGGTTACCCGGTATTTCGGGCCCCGATTGGCGGCGCCTTGCCCCGATCCGCCGCGGCATCTTAATTTTTGACCAACATCCTGTCAATCTTTGGAAAGTAAGCACGCGCCAGGGCGCGGCGCCGTCGCCGGCGCGACACCGCAACCGGCCCCGATACAACCGGAGAGTTTCTTCGCCATCGGCCCACCCGGACCGATGGCGAAAAAGCCTAAAACGGAATTTCGTCGTCGATGTCGTCTCGAGGACGGGGCGCCGGCGTGCCGCCGCGACCGCTGCCGCCGCCGCCACCACTACCGCCGCTGTTGCCGGCGCCGCCGTAGCCGCCGCCGTCGGCCGGGCCGCCGCCATAGCCGCCACCCGCAGAGGTACCGTAGCCGTCCGATGCCGGAGCCCCGCCACCGCCACCGCCACCGCCACCGTCGCGGCCGTCCAGCAGAGTCAGTTCGCCACGGAACTGTTTGAGAACGATTTCCGTGGTGTACTTCTCCTGGCCGCTCTGGTCATTCCACTTTCGGGTTTCAAGAGCGCCTTCAAGATAGAGTTTTGAGCCCTTTTTGACGAAGCGTTCAATGATCCCGATCAATCCATCATTGTACACCGCGATGCGATGCCATTCGGTCTTTTCCCGACGCTCTCCGGTGGTCCGATCTTTCCAGTTTTCCGAGGTCGCGAGGGAAAACGAGGCGACCCGGCCGCCGTTCTGGAGGGTACGGATTTCCGGATCCCGGCCGACATTCCCGACCAGGATCACCTTGTTGACGCTGCCGGCCATGGTTCATGTGTCCTTTCCGCGCTTTGAGCCTGTTCGGGCCATCCATACCCTATGGCCGGCGGCCGCGCCAGTCCTTGCCACGCCCTATCGACAACAGGAAATTTAAGCACGCAACGGCAATCTGACGGTAAAAACGGCCCCGGCGACGCTGCCATCGGCTGCAAGCAGGTTCCGGGCAAAGATGGTGCCGTGGTGGGCTTCGACGATCTGCTTGCTGATGCTGAGGCCGAGCCCGGAATGGGTGCCGAATTTTTCGGTGGGCGGCCGTTCGCTGTAAAAACGGTCAAAAATCGCGTCGAGCTTGCCTTCGGGGATGCCCGGCCCCCGATCGGCGACGGTCACTTCGACGGTCTGGCCCTCGCGGCGGGCAGCCAGCGTCACCGTGCCCCCCGGGGCCGAGAACGACAGGGCGTTGGCGATCAGGTTCTGGAACACCTGGACCAGCCGGCCCTCGAATCCCGGCACCGTCAGGTCGACACCTTCGGGCAACCGCGCTTCGAGACGCGGCGCGGTGGGATTCTCGGCGGCGCTGGTGACGGCGTGAATGTCGGCCAGCATGCGCAGGATGGCGCCCACGTCCACCGGTTCGGTCTCGGCGCGGCTGAGTTCGGCGTCGATCCGGGAGGCGTGGGAGATGTCCGAGATCAGGCGGTCCAGCCGTCGCACGTCGTCCTCGATGATGGACATCAACGGCCGCTGACGGTCGAGGTCCTGGATGCGTGCGGCGGTCTCGACGGCGCTGCGCAGGGACGACAACGGGTTCTTGAGTTCGTGGGAAACATCGGCGGCGAAATGTTCGATGGCGTCCATGCGTGCCCACAGCGCCGCGGTCATTTCCCGGAGCGCCAGCGACAACTCGCCGATTTCGTCGTGGCGGTTGGTGAAATCGGGGATTTCCTGGTGGCGGCCGTGGCCGCGGCGAACCTGATCGGCGGCCAGCGCCAGCAGGCGGATGGGGCGGACGATGGAACCGGCCAGATAGAGCGACAGCGCCACCGTCACCGCCAGCGTAAAGGCGAAGACATGCAGGATGTCGACCCGCACCGACTGCACCGCGGCCTCGATGCGGTCACCGTTCTGGGTCAACAGCAGGGCGCCGAGCACGGCATCGTGCCGCACCGGGACCGAGGCGGTCAGGGTCAGTCCGCCCTTGGGGGTGGTCCAGGCGATGGCGCTGGCCTCTCCCGCCAGTGCCCGCTGAAGATCGGCGGACAGGCTGGCCTGGAGCAACGGCTGTTCCTTGAACATCGGTAACTGGTCGCGGCTGGGGAAGGCGTGGGCGACGGCGTCGTAAAACCGGGCCAGCCGGCTGACCAGCCAGCCCGAGGGCGGCTCCGACGAGGCCGGCGCGGGAATCGTGGTGCCGGTGACCTCGAGCAACTGGCTGTCGGCGATCAGGGCGCCGCCGGTGTCGAACAGCCGGGTGCGGGTTTCGGTGGGTTCGGCCAGTCCGCGCACCATCAATCGCGCCAGATCGGGGGCCAACCGCAGCCCGCCATCGGGCTGAGCCTCCACCGCACCGACTCCCAGTGCCCCGCCAAAGATGCGCGCCTCGGTGTTCAGCGCATCCAGTTCATCCTGAATCAGCCGGTCCTGATAACGCCCCAGATACATCACACCGCCGACCAGGATGGCCAGCGCCAGAACGTTAAGAGCCAGGATGCGCCGGGTCAGGGGCGACAGCCGCCGCCGGCCCCGGCAGGTTCCGGGCTCAGGCATCCTTGTAACGATAGCCGACGCCATAGAGTGTTTCAATCTGGTTGAAGTCTGTATCCACTGCGCGGAATTTCTTGCGCACGCGCTTGATGTGACTGTCGATGGTGCGGTCATCGACGTAAATGCACTCGCCGTAGGCGGCATCCATCAACTGGTCGCGGTTCTTGACGTGGCCCGGCCGCGCCGCCAGGGCCTTGACCAGCAGGAACTCGGTTACGGTCAGGTCGATGGCCGCACCCTTCCAGGTGCAGGCATGACGGCTGCTGTCGAGCACCAGCTCGCCGCGCGCCATCACCGCCCCGGGCTCGCTCACAACCCGGCCGCGGCCGATGGCCTCGCGCCGCAGCAGCGCCCGGATGCGCTCGATCAGCAACCGCTGGGAGAACGGCTTGCGGATATAGTCGTCGGCGCCCATGCGCAGGCCCAGCACCTCGTCCTGCTCGTCGTCCTTGGAGGTCAGGAAGATGACCGGCAGCGAGGACACCTGGCGGAGCCGGGACAGCAGTTCCATGCCGTCGAGCCGCGGCATCTTGATGTCGAGCACCGCGAGATCCGCCGGTCGCTGGCTGAGACCACGCAGCGCCTCGGCGCCATCGGTGTAGGTGCGAACCTCGAAACCCTCGGCCTCGAGGGCAATGGAGACCGAGGTCAGGATATTGCGATCGTCGTCGACCAACGCGATGGTCTGGGGCATGCTGGAACCGCTCCCTGGTGGCCGGGATGACGTTGCCGGCGTTATTGTCTAGGGTGACTTTGTGCTGAAATTTTGGCGGGATTCCATGGCGCTTTTTTCCGGGTGTTTTTGTTGGCGCGGCGGCCCGGCGCCGGGCCAGACTGCCGCGGTGACCGACCCCGCTTTCCTGAGCCCGACCCCATGAGTGCTGACCCGGGTTCGGAATCCGTTCCTGATCGCGCTGCTTCGGAAGACCCGCCGGGCGTGGTGGCGCGGCGGCTGATGCGCCGGCTGGATCGGGCGGCGCTGGCGACCGCCCGGTGCGACGGTGCCGGCTGGCCCTACCCGTCGCTGGTGCTGGTCGCCCTTGACCACGACGCGAGCCCGCTGCTGCTGGTGTCCGCCCTGGCCGAACATACCCGGAATTTGCAGGCGGACGACCGGGTCGGGCTGCTGTTCGACGGCACGGCCGGCCTTGCCGAACCGCTGGCCGGCGCCCGCGTGACGGTGCTGGGGCGGGCGTCTCCGACCGGGCAGCCACGCCATCGCGCCCGTTATCTGGCGCGTCATCCCGGCGCCGCGGTTTATCAGGGTTTCGGAGACTTCGCCTGTTACCGGGTCGAGGTCGAACGCGCTCATCTGGTCGGTGGTTTCGGTCGCGTCCATCGGATCGACCGGGAGGCGCTGATCCTTGATGCCGCGACGGTCGGCGGGCTGGCCGAAGAGGAGGCGGCGCTGGTGCGGCAGATGGCTCCCGAACGGGTTCGCGCCCTGGCCATGATCGCCCTGGGGACCGCCGGTCCGGCCGAGGCCGAAGGTTGGGCCGTCACCGGGATCGATCCCGAGGGCTGCGATCTGCGCCGCGGCGCCGCCGTCGCCCGGATCGACTTCGACCGGCCGGTTTCGCCGACAGTCGGAGCGGTCGGGGTGGCGTTGCAACGGCTCGCCGTCGGCGGCGACTTCCGGTGACGGTCGGTCCGGTGTTGGCGCTCCCTGGACAAAGACGGGGTGCCGCCCCTATCTGTTTGCTGTCGGCGGCTCGCAGCGGGGCCATTCAACGGAAGACGACAGCCATGTACAGCAAGACCACTCGCATGATCACGGTGACGGTACGTCCGGCCTATCTTGCCAACCAGTCTTCTCCGGCCGAGAACCGCTACGTCTGGGCCTATCATGTACGGATCGACAACGAGGGTCGGGAAACCGTGCAGCTGCGCAGCCGCTTCTGGCGCATAACCGATGGTTTTGGTCGGGTTCAGGAGGTGCGCGGGCCGGGCGTGGTGGGTGAGCAGCCGGTGCTGCATCCCGGCGCCAGCTTCGAATACACCAGCGGCACGCCGCTGCCGACGCCTTCGGGGATCATGGTCGGCACCTATCAGATGGAGACGGCGGAAGGCGAGCGGTTTGATGTGGCGGTTCCGGCGTTCTCCCTGGACAGTCCGCATCAGCCGGTTCACCTCCATTGAGCCACTTCCTCTCTTGAAATCGAGAGGAATTTACGTCATTTGCATCCCGAACGCGAGCCACGCCTGCCCGGACCCCGGACCATCAGCAAAGAAAGCCCGACCATGACGCAGCCCAAGAGTTCCCAGGTGGAGACTGTCGTGCGCGGGCCGATGCTGCTCCGGCGGGGCACCGCGGCGGTGGTGCGGCCGAGCCGGGCCGAGGCCGAAGAGGCGGTGCGCACGCTGATCCGTTGGGCCGGCGACGATCCCGAGCGCGAGGGCCTGTACGGTACCCCGGAGCGGGTGGCGCGGGCCTATGAGGAGTTTTTCGGCGGCTACCAGACCGACCCGGTGGAACTGCTGACCCGGACCTTCGAGGAAACCGATGGTTACGACGAGATGGTGGTGCTGAAGGACATTCGTCTGGAGTCCCACTGCGAGCATCACATGGTGCCGATCATCGGCAAGGCTCATGTCGCGTATCTGCCGCGCGGCCGGGTGGTCGGGATCAGCAAGCTCGCCCGGGTGGTTGAGGTTTATGCCAAACGCCTTCAGATTCAAGAGAAAATGACCGCTCAAATCGCCAATACCATCGATCAGGTGTTGCAGCCGGAAGGTGTAGCTGTAGTGGTTGAGGCCAGCCACCAGTGCATGACCACCCGAGGGGTTCGCAAGCCAGGTGTGGTGATGGTGACCAGTCGCATGCTTGGTGCGTTCCGCAACGATCCCTCGACCCGAAGCGAGTTTCTGACCATGATCGGCAGCCCGGTCAGCCGGGGCGTCGAATAGCGGCTGTCGCGGGGGCAGGCTCGTCGCAGGTTCTGATTTTTTTTGGCGAAATCAGAATTGCCGACGGCCGGGACCCTGGCTCCGGAGCCGCAGGAAGCGTGACCTCTTGAGCCGCGACACCGCACGGCTCCCATTGGAATGGTTTCCATTCGAATGGTTCTCAGTCAACGGGCTCTCAGTCAAATTGCGGACATTCCCGGCCCGTGCTATGCGTACCCGTGGGCGGCGGCAGGCCGCGCGGAGGGGCATGCCATGGTCGTCCGGTTTTTCGAAAGCGTGCTGCTTGCGGCTTTCCTTACGACCCTTGGTTACGGGCTGGGCCGGTTGCTCGGCGTGCTGGTGCAAGGGATCATCGAGAGTCAGGGGAATATCAAGGTTCTTCAGGCGACGATAACCCGGCGGGCCGGGATCGAGCGGGGATTTCAGACCCGCATCGGTGCCCTGCGCCGCGAAATGGTGAACTTTGATCGCGAGATCAAGGAGGCGACGCACAGGCAGATGGCCCTGGCCCAGGCCACCGCCGAATCGCTGGCCACCGCCGATCGCATTGTCCGGCTGGTCGGCGACGAGGCGGTGGGGCGCCAGCGTTATCTGGCGCTGGTCTTCAACAAGTATGTGGCGGGCGGTGGCGGTGCCGCCTCGATGATCGACGACTCGTGGAACGTGGCTCAGGAAGTCGAGGTCTGGGCCATCGGTCCGGCCGAAGCCCGCATCGATGTGGAAAAGCGGTATCCAGCGGTATTTGGCTTTTCCGTACACAGTCTGGTATCGGCACCACGCGAGCCGGTACGGACCGCGGCCGACATCGTCTGAGTCGGGATGTGAGATTTGAGAGTGCTCCCCCAAGTTTGACCCAGCGGGTACGCGATGTCCATCGAACTCTACGTCATTCTGGCGCTGGCCGCTGTCGCTTTTGGAATGGGGCTGATTCGCGCCTTTCACGCCGTGGAGGAAAGCCGCCGCCGGGTGGCCAAGGTGGTCAAGGCCAAGCGCGGCCAGGTCGACCGCCTGCGCCGGGCCGGGCGAACCTCCTTGAACCTGAAGCGGGCCATTCGCGACGGCAAGCGACGCCTGGAACAGACTCTGCTGGCGGCGGAAGAGGCCGAGACCGCCTTCGAAGCGGCCGAAGGGGTTGACCATCGCGTCTTTGTGCTCGATGACCGGCGCACCAAGGCCGACCAGAACTGGCTCGCCATGCTCAATCATCCCGACTTTACCGCCGCGATCAACCACAATGCCCTGCCCGAACTGGCCCAGTCGTGGCAGAAAGGCCGGCGGTTTCTGGTCTTTGCCGTGGACGTTCAGAAGGCGCGGGAAAAGGTTACGGCGCGTTACCCGGAGCGACTCGGCTATCGGGTGGTCTCTCTCGTGCCGCAAACGGTCCCGGCCCCGACACCCGCCAAGGCTCCCGCGGCGGCGCCCTCCCGGTTGTAACGGCGGTGCCGCGACAGGAGAGGACAGGCTTGGCCTGGCCAGCGGTCTCCGGCTTATGGCGGCGTAACCGGGTCCAGGAACCCGGACCCGGTTACGCGCCCGTGCCGGTCAAGGCGTCGGTGCGTCCGACAAAGGCAGCGATTTTGTTTTCGTTGATGGGCTTGTCGATGAAATCGAGCCCGGCGGCGGCGGCGCGAAGGCGCAAGGCACTCTGAACGTTGGCGGTGAGCAGCGCGATGCGCGCCGCGGGAAAACGTTCCCGAATGATTGCAGCCAATTCGAGACCGTTCATTCCGGGCATGTTGTAATCGATGGTGGTAAACGTCACGGTTGACATGCCGTCGAGCACCCGTAACGCCTCGGCGGCCTCAGCCGCCTCGAAAATCGCCAGATCGGGCCGGGTATGACCGACGAAAGAGCGCACCATCTGGCGGGCGAGGCGGGCATCGTCAATAATCAGGATGGTCTCACCCGTACTCATTACCCATACCTCCCCTTCGGTACAGCGTTTCCGTCGCACCCCGACAATCCCCGGCTGGGCGGAGCGCGATTCAATGCTGCCGGATATTTGATCGGGCATGGTAGCCACGATGATGATTTTGTCAAGATCGGCCCGACCGGGTCCGCCCCCGGCAACGCCGGGGCCGCGGAGATAACCTGATGAAATTTTTCCATTTTCCTTGTGTGCCGAGAAGCCGTGACCGGGGATCGGGGGGCGCTTGCGCACGCTGCGGGCCACACCGGGACTCCAGGCGCGATCGGAATCGGTGTCCCGGATCGGCCCGACGGTGCGGCAGGACAATCAGGTCGGCAGGCCCTGGCACCCGCGGGGTTCTTTACCGGGTTCGCCGATGGCCTGGCCTGCGACCGTTGCGGTATGGGGGCTCGTCATCTTCTCCTGGCAACGGGTCGTCCTCTGCTGATAAACTGCGCGCTCCCGCCAGGACTTCCCGTCGTTGGGGGCCATGGGCGACGAATCGGACCCGGTGAAGCGTGTTGATGCCATGAAAAAAAAGTCTTCATCTGCCCCGGCCGGGACCGCGTCGCCGGAGACGCTGGCGGCGGCCGGGGCGGCATTCGTGGGGCAGGGCCGCTTCAAGGAGGCCGTGGAACAATTCAAGTCGCTGGTCCGTCTGGATCCCCGGCCGGAGTGGAAGCGGTCGCTGGTTGATGCTTATGTTGGACGCGCGCGCGCTCTGGCCGGCAAAGGTATGGTCAAGGAAGCCTTGATCGTCCTGGAAAACACCATCGCTGCCAATGGCGTTGCCCATGACCCCTGGCTTTATCTGGGCTGTTTGATCCGCCAGGGCCACCACCAGAAGGCGCTGGCCTATTGCCTCAGGCATGGCGGCGAGGCCGGTTCCGACGACGGCCGGCTGGCGGATCTGTTGGCGGCGCTGCGGCTGGCCGGGCAATCGCCGCCGGCGGCCGGTCGCGAGGACAATGGCAAATCGAAGGCGGCGGAGCCGGTGTTGCGCTGCGCCGAACAGGCGCTGGCCGCCTGGAGCGGCGGCAGATCCGACGCCGAGGTCGATCAGGCGCTTCAGGGCATTTCCCTGCGGTCGGCGTTCAAACCGCTGCGGCTGATTCTCAAAAGCCAGATCGCCGGGGCCGACAACCGGGAGAACAGTCGGAAGTTGCTCGGGATGATCCCGGCCGAGTCGGCCTTCGCCGGTTGGCGGCGGGCGGCGCTGGCGGCGCTGGCCGGGTCCGACGATCTGCTGGCGGAGTGGGGCGGTCTGAGCCCGGCGCAGCGGCGTTATGTGGCCGAAGCCCGCGGCCTGTCGGCGGATTCGCTTCGCTGCCTTGACGAACTGGAACAGGCCGGACGGATCGGACCGGCGGCGCTGTTCACCGCGCTGTTGAAGCGCGCCGACAGCCTGCCGGCGGCGGCGGTGCGTGCCGGCTGCCTTGAACTGGTGCCCGGTGCGCCCGACCGTTTGCCCCAGTTCGAGGCCCGGTTCGGGGTGTTGGCGCCGTTGGATCGACACCGGGTTCAGGCCCTGGTGGCCGAGGCCCGAGGCGCTTGGCGGGAGGCCGAACGGCACTGGCTGGATGTCGTTGCGGCGCTGGATCGGCAGGCCGACCCCGAGGCACCGCTGGCCAAGGCGGTGATCTATCGTCATCTGGTTCGGCTGGTACGGACCCACGAAGAGCTGTCGGACGAGGACTTTCGCGGCGATCTGGTGGCGAAGTATCTCGAGGACGGCCTGACCGCCGATCCCGAGGATCTGGAGGGAACCCTCGATCTGATCGGCCATTACCACGAGCGGGGCGAGACCAGGGACTGGAACCAATGGGTGGATCGGGCGGTTCAGCGGTTTCCCCGGGACAGCACCGTCCTGATGGCGGCCATCGAAGCGGCGGCGGAACGGAACGCCTATAAGAAGGCGGCCACCTTCGCCAAGAAGCTGCTGGAGATCGATCCGATCAACCAGCAGGCACGGCGCCGCATGATTGAATTGCGAGTGGCCCACGCGCGCAAACAGATGCGGTCGGACCGCCCGGATCTGGCCTGGAAGGAACTGGCCCAAGCCGCGGAATGGGAGCGGCCGGACGCTCCCAGTGGTCCGCTCAGAATTGCCCAGGGGCTGGTCGGGCAGCGGCTGCATCCCGGAGCCGGGAGCGACGCGCGGCTGGCCGAGGGCGTCCGGCTTTCGGGCGACGGGGTGGCCGGCCGGCTGCGGGCGGCGCTGGAAGCACGATTGATGGGCTGGTCGGACAGGACTTTGGCCCCGTTGCTGAAGGACCTTCAGAAGGGGCTGAAGGGAAGTCCCGACAAGGATCAGGTGCTGGCGGTGATCGGGCTGCTTGGCCAGCGCGAGGTTCGCGCGACCAAAGGGACCGCGGCGCAACTTCTGGACTGGGTCGGCAGTTGGCTGGCCCAGGGCGCCGGGAATGCCTGGTCGCCTGCGGAATTCCAGTCCATCGCCGAAACCCTGGTCGCTCTTAAGGCTTATGAAATCCTGGCCACCTTCGTCAGGCATGTGCCGCGCCAGGATGCCGGGGAACCGGTCTACCGTTTTTACCGGATCGTGGCGCGAACCGAGGGCCGGGCCGACCGCCTCGATGACCGGGAAGACGAAGAACTGATGGAGATTCTGGATCAGGTGGTCGCCCGTCAGGACTTTATCCTGAGCAACCGGATCACTCGTTATCTCGACGATGACGAGACCGGGGTGGGCGGCAGTGGCGGCGGCGGGCCGCGATTCTCCTTCGACGGCGGGGAGCCGGATGTGGGGCTGCTCCTTGAGTTCGCGCAGGGATTGGAGGCAATGCTCGGAGATGTCTCGGAAATGGTGGCAGAATTGGGGCGGGAGGGAGCCGTCGAGACACTGATGCAGAAATTTGGCAAGAGCCCGCTCAAGACGATGCCGGAGGACCTGCGTCGTCAGTTGTGCGAAGCGATGGTGGAAAAAGCCTCGGCGCCGAAAGTCCGGCCCGGCCGCCGCCGTGGCCGCGGCCGGCCGGCCCGACCGGAGATCGATTTCGATGAATGATCCGTTTTTTGTGCTCGGGGTGAGCGAGAGCGCCGACGACGACGAGGTCAAGCGGCGCTATCTGGCGCTGGTCCGGGCCTTTCCGCCCGAGCGCGATCCCGAGCGTTTCCAGGCGATCCGGGCGGCCTTCGAGGTCCTGCGCACCGCGCGCGGGCGGCTGGAGCAGCGGTTGTTGCGGTCCGGCGGTTCGGCGCTGCGACGCCTGAAGCTGTCGTGCCTGGAGCCGGCGACCCCGGGCGTCACCGGACGGGTCTCGCGGGCCACGGTCGCGGCCCTGTTGCTGGAGGGGGCGGCGGCCTGTGTCGATCCGGCCCGGGACGGGAAGGCCGGCGGACCGCCACGGGGGATGACCGGCAGTGGGGAAGGATGAGAGCGTGGACGACGCCGTCAAGGATGTGCTGATCGAGCAGTTCCGGGCCTATCTCGACACGGCGGAGGCGGGAACCGAGCCCGAGCCGTCGTCGGCGCCCGGCGCGGATCTGGTGGCGCTGCTGGTCGAGCTGGCCGGCCTGCGGACCGAAGTGCGCACGGAATCCCGTCTGGTCAAGGACGCTCTCGACCAGTTCCGCTCGGTGTTCGACCGGCTTCAGGCCGGGAATGCCCTGCTGGAGCGGGAGTTGGAGCGGGCGCGCGCGGAACAACAGGAAAAGACCCGCGTCCTGTTGCGACCACTGCTGGTGGAACTGCTGGACCTGAGGGACCGGATCGCCGCGGCGGCCCGGGAGGGGGTGGCGTCGGCGCCGGCGGTGCCCTGGTATCGCCGGTGGCGGCGGCGACCGGCCGCTCCGCCCGAGGGCTGGCGCGAGGGCCAGGCCATGACCCTCCGCCGCCTCGACCGGATTCTGGCCGACCGCCAGGTGGTGGCGCTGACGGCGGTGGGTCGGCCGTTCGATCCGCGGACCATGCGCGCGGTGGCCACCGTCGAGGATCAGGGCCGGGACCACGGCGTGGTGGTGGAAGAGATGCGCCCGGGATTCCTGTGGGGTGACGATTTGCTGCGGCCGGCCGAGGTCGTGGTCAACAGGCTTGTGGTTGAAAAAGGGGCTGGGACGTGAGCGAGATTATCGTCGGAATCGATCTGGGGACGACCAATTCGGAAATCGCGGTCTATCGGGCGGGCCGGCCGCAGGTGCTGGCCGATGACGCCGGACGCCTGATTCTGCCGTCGGTGGTCGGGCTTGACGACGCCGGCGGTTTGCTGGTGGGCGAAGAGGCGCGCAACCAGTTCCTGCTCGCGCCCGAGCGAACGGTCCGCTCGATCAAGCGGCGGATGGGATCGGACGACACGGTGTCGCTGGCCGGTCAGAGCTACCGGCCCCAGGAAATCTCGGCGATCATCTTAAAGCGTCTCAAGGAAACCGCCGAGCGGCGGCTCGGTCAGGCCGTGGCCAAGGCGGTGATCACGGTTCCCGCCTATTTTTCCGACACCCAGCGCCAGGCGACCCGGGAGGCCGGGGAAATCGCCGGTCTGGAGGTGGTGCGGATCATCAACGAACCCACCGCCGCGGCACTGGTCTACGAGGCCGGACAGCACCAGGGCAAGCGCATCCTGGTCTACGATCTGGGCGGCGGCACCTTTGACGTCTCGATCGTCCGAATCGAGGAGGGGGTGGTCGAGGTCATCTCCAGTCATGGCAACAATCATCTGGGTGGCGACGACTTCGACCAGAAAATCGTCGGCCATATTCTTGATCACCTCAAGATCAAGCAGGGCGTCGAGGTTTCCGGCTCGCCCCAGGCGATGGCGCGGATTCTGCGCAGTGCCGAAGCCGCCAAAAAGCACCTGTCGGATCACCCCTTCGCCCGCATCGAAGAGGAGTACCTGATCGAGAGCGGCGGCAGGCCGGTTCACCTGGCCCTGGAACTGGAGCGCGAACACTACGAGACCATGATCGCGCCGTTCATCGAGGAGACCATGGAGGCGATCCACATTGCCCTGAAGGGCGCCGGCCTGACCGCCTCCCAGGTCGAGGAAATCCTGCTGGTCGGCGGCGCCACCCGGACCCCGATGATCCGGCGGCGGCTGGAACAGGTGTTCGGGCTGGCACCGCGCGGCGAGGTCGATGCCGATCTGTGCGTGGCCATGGGTGCGGCGATCCAGGGGGCGGCCATCGCCGGTGACGAGGTCTCGGCGGTGCTGGTGGACGTAACCCCCTACACCTTCGGCACCAGCGCGCTCGGTGAGTTGGACGGCGAGCCCTACCCCTATTGCTTCATCCCGATCATTCCCAAGAACACCCCGATTCCGGTACGCAAGAGCGAGGTCTTTTACACTATCAGGGATCATCAGCGGGAGGTCGAGGTTCGCATCTATCAGGGCGAGGACCGTGACGCCCGGCGCAACATCCAGCTTGGCGAGTTTCGCGTGGACGGCCTGAGCAACGCGCCGGCGGGCAATCCCATCGTGCTGGATCTGGCGCTGGATCGCGACGGCATCCTCAAAGTTTCGGCCCGCGAGAAGAAGACCGGACTGGAACACCGGATCACCATCGATCGGGCCTTGAGCCGCTACGATCAGGGCGACCTGGAACGGGCGCGGCTGCGCATCGACTCGCTGTTCGACGACCGGGACGACGACGACCGGGAGGACGCCGAGGGCGATGAAGGCGACGACGACATCCAGGGCGCAGAGGGCGGGTCGGACGGCGCCGGGATCACCGCCGATGCCGATCTGGACGGCCTGCTGGCCAGGGCCGGGGCCAAGCTGGACTCGGTGGGCGAAGAAGATCGGAACGAGCTGATCGATCTGATCGAGACGACCCGTGACGCCCTGGCCGCCGGGGATCGGGCGGCGGTGGCAACCGCTCGACAGCAATTGACCGATCTGCTCTTCTACCTGGAGACGTGAGGCCATGGAGCGTTGTCCGATTTGTCGGGCCGGCCTGAACGGTGCCGAGACCTGTCGGCGCTGCCGGGCCGAGCTGGCGACGGTCCAGGCCCTGGAACGGTTGGGGCGGCATCTGGTCGGCAGCGCCATGATCCGTCTGGCCACCGGCGATCCCGCCGGGGCCGGGCGCCTGCTGGCGCGGGCGCGGCTGGTCCACGCCACGCCGGCGGTGGCGGCGCTGTCGGGACTGGTGAAACCGTCGTAGCCGGCCCCCTGGGTACGGTTCCGGGCTTGCCATCCTGCCAAGGTTCGCAGGTTGCGGCCTGTCGGTTTTCCAGGCAATGATTAAAATGGCAATGATTCGGCTTGGCGGCGCGTATCCTTTAAGAAATGTCGGGCCAACGACAGGGCAGGAGGAAGAGATGGAGGCAAAGAAAGAGGTAAGGATGAATATCTTTTACCTGATGACGGGCAGCGGCTCGTGGCTGATCATGACGTCCTATACCTCGCTGGACGACCCCGATTTCCTCGAAAAGCTGGCGGCCAAGGGGATCGAAAAATTCCTGGCTTACAGCATTCCGGTCGAACTGGCCAAACAGTGGTACGGCAAGCATTTCGGGGTGGTCGCCCAGGACCTGCGCCAGAGCGGCGACCTGCGGGTGCTGGATTACAACGGCAACCGCGTCTTCGAACGCCTGAGCTTCGAAGAAATCGGCCATCCCTACGTCTACGACAAGAACGTCAGCCGCGCCACCAGCCACGGCCGGGAGGGCATCCACCCCTGATTGGGTTGGGGCGACCCCGGAATCCCCGACACGAGTATCCGCTGGCTTCGACCTGATCGAGGGAGAAGCGATGAGTGGGAAGCGGAAACGGTCCTGCGCGGATTTTAAGGCGAAAGTTGCGCTACGGGGTAAATTGACGGCGTAGCTGGACCCGGTCCACCAGACGCTGATCAAAAGGTGGACGCAGCGGGCGGTGGTGGGTCCGGCCGGTGTGTTCTCGGGCAAATCGGCACGAGACGGTGAGGTCGGGAGGCTGGACGCGAAGGTCGGGCAGTTGGTTGTGAAGCAGGAGTTTTTGAGGAAAGCCTCCGGTCGATGAGCTTCGATCGGAGGCGGGCGATGGCCGATCCCGCGCATGCGCGGCCAGTCGCTCCGGCTATTATGAAAAACCTTGTGCCGGGACCTCGGGAACCCTGGAGTTATAGTACGACGATGGAGATCGTGCCCTCGGACGCAATATCAACCGAGATAATTGAATTCTCATTAACAACTTTAACGGGAATATCTTTGCCTTCAACAAAGGCTCTGCGCCGGCCGGCGAACGCAACGCCAACCCCCATAACAGCTTCTTTGTTCGAATTTTGGATCACTACGACCCCGCCAGGGTGGATCGAAACAAATATTCCCCTGAGATGAATGAGGTGCCTCACAAGTGTAGAAATAGTTGTAAATAATACCTCGCCAAGATTCATCCTTACAGCCATTTCAGCGAGCAGACGGTCAAACTCTGGGGTAATTACCACACTTCCATTTGGGAGGCGCTCCCAATATCCGTTCAACAAATCAGCGCGAGCGGGATAGGAGTGCAAAATTCCAACCCCCCAGTTATTAATACTACAGTTGCACTTCCGCAANNCCCTTGGGAAACCGGCCCAGCCCAGCGATCCGGTAGCCGCCTTTATGGGCATGGGCGTACACCAAAAAAATGCTAAGTGCAACTGTAGTACTAGGGCCGTTGGTATTAGCGGCGACCTTTGGAAAGTTCCGCGTCTCCGTGCCACCAGTTTCCAATCAGCTTCGCACTCAACCCACAGATGCATTTTGGGTCATGAATCCCGTTGCGTAGGCTCTCTGCGAGTCCCAATAATTTTTTATAAAAATAGTGCAATGGGGTTCCAGATCGGCCACGCGAACGCTTTCGATGAATTCGCAAAAAGTGATGCGTAATCCCCCGCACGAGCAAAACGATAATGTTACGTCTAAAATGCCGAATCTTAGTTCTTAATGAGGGGGCGCTCGCGTACAGGAAAGCTCTGTCCTCATAGGCTGATCTTCGTTGCCAAACGTTTTTTTCGCAAGAGTGGGCAATCGCAAGGTCAACGTGGTCGACAAACAACTGGTAGCCATTTTCTGGGTTGCAGGCGACTTCCGCGTAGGCGCGATCGGCGATTTGTTGTGCGCGCGGTAGATCGCGCAATATCTCCACAACCTCTTCCATATTGCTGTGGTCCTTGCGAAGAGGGACATAGTGGCGCCACGGTACCAACCGCCCCGAATACTCACCCTCATATAGGATCATGAGAGTACCGAGTGCCGCCGCTTCAAAGCAACGCGGCGATATCACATTGCAGAGGATACGACCCTCCATCTCCTCAAAATGTAACTTGCTGACTTCCTCGAAAGGCAGGGCGGGGTTGCTCCAAACCGTCTCTTCGACCCGGCGCTTGATTTCACCGGTGAAGTCGAAGACACTGGCTCCACTCTCGGTTCCCAGCACAGCCTTGCAATTGGTGAGAAACAACACCCATGCGTCGCCGTAAATGCGGTCCCGTTCCTGCGTCGAAATGTCGGTTACCAACCCAAAGCGCGGGGCGTCGGCGCTAAAGCGCGCGGCGATGCGCACTTTATCCTGCCCCAGCTCGCCCAGCCACATTGGCACATCACGACCTCGGTAAGCGACATCAATGGGTCGTGCCGCTAAGGGGCGCCGTTCCATCTTCAGCAAGGCGCTTTCGACATAGCCGGTTAGGACATTGATTCTTGTGACCCTGGGCAATTCGGCTTCAGGGAACACAGCTTCAAAGTCTTTTTCGGCTACGCAGGTAAAAAGGATGCTGATGCCGATTTCCCGGAGCGCCGAAACCGTATCATTCACAAATCGATAGTCGTCCTGAATAAATACGGCTTTTACTCCCCTAAAGTTACTGAGTTGTGACCGAGCCTCAGAAGATAGATACGCCCGACAACATGCAATAAGAGTGTAGTGAATGATCACGGCGTCAAAGCAACGCAGATCGAGACGGGGCGGGAGGTCGCCCTCCATGGACACCAAGCGGACATGATGGCGCGATAGCCCGACAAGTGCGGCGAGATGATGGCCGACATTACCAGCCGTCTTGGACAAGTTACAAAGCAGCAATATCTCAATTGGGCGATCGGCGGCGTCAAGTGAACTTATTGCATGATCCGTCACGTTTTACTTCCCCTGACCTCTTCCACAACCTACCGCCGGACAAGAGCCGGCAGCTTCAGGACGGCGTCGGCGGTTGACATATCATTCATACCATCGACCACCGGCGCGTCACAAGCCGCGGCACGGACTTGCCCGGGACGATTCGGAGAAGCTGGCAGGTTTCGGCTGACCCGAGTCGCGGATCGATGCAGCGGGCTGCGTGACGGCGATGATGGTCGGAGGGCATGGATGACGGTACGAATGGGGTTCTGGTCGGGGGTTGGTGGTTAGCGTATCGTCCGCCATCGCCTCGTTTGACTTTGACTGGCCGGATGGCAGTCTCATAGGCATATCCGTAAGATTGTGAAATACGACGGGCTTCCCGCGTTCATTCTCAGCCGGTCCGGTTATGCATCTTTGCGACCAGGGTGCCCGAAGAAGCACTCAAATTCTTCGAGATACCGGAGCTTGTTCGGGTGGTGCGGGCGCATGAACACAAGGACCCGGTATAACTGACGAAACATCGTGCTCGACGGCGGATATCAGACACTGTGGATATCCCAAACGCGAAAGGGTTGGTCCCATCGCCCGGTCGCGACCAGAGTATCCCGGCACCGGACGGTGTCAAGTTGGATTTCGTCGGCAGGGAAACACTCTGGACGGGAGCAGGGCGTCCGGTTCTACCGGGTTTGAACCCGCTTGGAGCGATCGCCGTTGGTCGCCTCGACGGCGAAGCGTTCGTTCAGGGCTTCGGCCACCCGGGGCGAGACAAAGTGGCGGATGTCGCCGCCGAGCCGTCCGATTTCCTTGACGAAGCGCGACGAGATGAACTGGTGGCGGTCCGAGGCCATCAGGAATACGGTCTCGACGTTGGCATTGAGCCGCGCGTTCATTCCGGCCATCTGGAACTCGTATTCAAAGTCCGAGACCGCGCGCAGGCCGCGGATGATCACCCCGGCATTGCTTTGGACCGCGAAGTGCATCAGCAGGATATCGAAGGCCTGGACCTCGATGGTGGCGCCGTTGTTGGGGCTGTTGGCGATCATGACCTCGACATCGGTGCGGACCATGTGCAGCCGTTCTTCGGTGGAAAACAACGGCCCCTTGCCATCGTTGCGGGCAACGCCCACAATCAAATGATCGACCAGATGGGTCGCCCGCTGGATAATATCCAGGTGGCCGTTGGTGATCGGGTCAAACGTTCCGGGGTATACACCGATACGGTGCCTGGGCATTTCTCTGGGTTCCTTCCACCGCTCGGGTCAGACTGGGGTGTCGTTGGGTTCGGAAGCGGCTTCGGTGCCGGCGGCGGCTTCGGGGTCGCTGTCCTCCGCGACCCATGCCACCGAAACCACCCGCTCTTCGGCCGCGACCCGGAACAGGGTGACGCCCTGGGTCCGGCGTCCGGCGACGCGGATGTCCCGGGTCGGCATGCGGATCACCTGTCCGCTGTTGGTCACCAGCATGATCTGCTGGTCGTTGGTGACCGGGAAAGCGGCGACGATGGCGCCGTTGCGCTCCCCCACCGCCATGTTCAGGATCCCCTGACCGCCGCGGTTGGTGATGCGGTATTCGTAGGCCGAGGTCCGCTTGCCAAAGCCACGCTCCGACACCGTCAGGATGAACTCTTCCTGGCGGGCCAGGGTGTCGTAGCGGTCGGGGCTGAGGGTGATCGCCGGGGCCGGCGCCTCGGGGCCGGCACCCTCGCCGTCGGGTTCAGGGAACTCCTCCACCGCGCCCTCTCCGGCCTTTTCCCGGCGCAGGCGCAGATAGGCGGCCCGCTCGTCGGAATCGGCCTCCACATGGCGCAGCACCGACATGGAGATCACCTCGTCGCCCTCGGCCAACCGGACGCCGCGAACCCCGGTGGAGGTCCGGCTGACGAACAACCGGACCTCTGAAGCCTGGAAGCGGATGCACTTGCCGCACCGGGTGGCCAGCAGCACGTCATCGTCCTCGGTGCAGGTCCGCACCGCGATCAACCGCTCGCCCTCCTCCTCCAGCTTCATGGCGGTCAGGCCGTTGGTGCGGATGCCCCCGAAGTCCGAGAGACGGTTGCGGCGGACCCCGCCGGCAGAGGTCGCGAACATCACCGAAAGATTGCTGCCGTCGCTGTCGTCGGGCCAGGCCAGCACCGTCGAAATGGTTTCGCCCTCGGCCAGCGGCAGCAGATTGACCAGGGCCTTGCCCCGGGACTGCGGCGTCCCGAGCGGCAGCCGGTAGACCTTAAGCTGGTAAACCATTCCCCGGGTGGAAAACAACAGCAAGGGGGTATGGGTGTTGGCGACGAACAGATCGCTGACCGTGTCCTCGGCCTTGACCGACATGCCGGAACGGCCCTTGCCGCCGCGGCGCTGGGCGCGGTAGGTGGACAGCGGCACCCGCTTGACGTAACCCGAGTGACTGACCGTCACCACCATGTCCTCGCGCTGGATCAGATCCTCGATATCGGCTTCGAATTCCAGAGTCTGGATTTCGGTGCGACGCGGGGTGCCGAACCGCTCCTTCATCTCGATCAGTTCGCCGCGCATGATCTCCAGCAGCCTGGCGCGGTCGCCCAGCACCTCCAGGTAAAAGCGGATGCGGTCGACCAGCTCCTGAAGGTCGGCGCCGATCTTGTCGCGCTCCAGCCCGGTCAGCCGGTGCAGGCGCAGATCCAGGATCGCCTTGGCCTGGGTTTCCGACAGCCGGTAGCTGCCGTCGGGGCCGACGCCCCGGGGCGGTTCCTCGACCAGCGCGATCAGCGGCGCCACGTCGGCGGCGGGCCAGCTCCGGCCCAACATTTCGGCCCGGGCCGTGGCCGGGTCGGGCGCCCGCCGGATCAGGGCGATCATCTCGTCAAGATTGGCCACCGCCACCGCAAGGCCCAGCAGAACGTGGGCGCGCTCCCGCGCCCGGGCCAGTTCGAACTCGGTGCGTCGGGTGATCACCTGCTCGCGGAAGGCCAGGAAGGCGGCGATGATGTCCTTGAGGGTCATCATCTCCGGCCGGCCCCCGCGCAGTGCCAACATATTGATGCCGAACGAGGTCTGAAGCTGGCTGTGGCGGTAAAGCTGGTTCAGCACCACGTCGGGGTTGGCGTCGCGCTTCAGTTCGATCACCACCCGGACGCCGTCCCGATCCGACTCGTCGCGCAGGTCGGCGATGCCCTCGATGGTCTTGTCCGAAACCACTTCGGCAATCCGCTCCATCAGCTTGCTTTTGTTGACCTGGAACGGGACTTCGGTCACCACGATGGCCCAGCGGTCCCGGCGCAACTCCTCGATATTGGTGCGCGCGCGCATCACCACCGAGCCGCGGCCGGTGTGGTAGGCCGCCCGGATGCCGGCGCGGCCGATGATCAGGCCGCCGGTGGGAAAATCCGGTCCGGGCACCCGCTCGATCAATTCCTCGATGGTAATCCCGGGATTGTCGATGGTGAGACAGCAGGCGTCGATGACTTCGGACAGATTGTGCGGCGGGATGTTGGTGNNAATCGACGGTATCCTTGTCGATGTCGTCGATCAGCGCCTCGGCCGCCTTGGCCAGCCGCGCTTCGGTGTAGCGCATCGCCGCGGCCGGGTCGCCGTCCATGGAGCCGAAATTGCCCTGACCGTCGATCAGGGGCAGCCGCATGGAAAAATCCTGGGCCATCCGCACCATGGCGTCGTAGATCGCGGCATCGCCATGGGGGTGGTACTTACCCATGACATCGCCGACGATGCGGGCCGACTTCTTGTAAGCCTTGGTTGAGTCGTAGCCCCCTTCCTTCATCGCAAACAAAATGCGGCGATGCACCGGCTTCAGGCCATCCCGGACATCGGGCAGCGCCCGGCTGACGATGACACTCATGGCGTAATCGAGATACGACCGACGCATCTCGTCTTCGATCGTGACCGGGGAAATGTCCGAAGGGGGCAGCGGTGAGGGCGTCGTCAAGTAGCGAACTCTTTTTTTTAGGGTCTTGCGGTCCAGGCTCTCGCGGTGTTGCCCGATGTTTGTCGGGTGGCGGCGAGGAAGGACCGGACACTCGGCTTCACGCCGGCTTCTCTAGCATTTTTCACAGATCGCCACAACGGTTGGCTGATCGTCGAAGACTGTGGCCTGACGGCATCCGCGCCCCATGCTCCTGCCCGGAAACCCGGCAGTCAGGGCGCGTTGCTCCCGGGCCGCGCCTCGTGTAGAAGAACACCCGGTTGCGGGATCGATTCTTGCATCCGCCAGGAGGGGCTGCCGGTGTCAAAGCGATGGATCAGGGTTGGGTCGTCGGTGGCCGTCGCCCCGTTGATCCTGTGCGGCCTGTATCTGCTTGCGGCGGTAGTTGGTGGCCTGGTGGAGGTCAACCGGGACCGGGAGCCGGTTCCCTCCGGGGTTGAGGTCTATCTCTCAGGCAACGGCGTTCACACGGATCTGGTGGTTCCGATCGTGACCCCCGAGAAGGACTGGCGCGGCGTGTTGCCGATCCGGGAGCTGAAGATCATTCCCGGGTTCCACGATTACCTGGCGTTTGGTTGGGGTGACCGCGAATTCTACCTGACCACCCGGACCTGGGCGGACCTTCGGCTTACGACCGCCTTGAAGGCGCTGCTTGGACTCGACGGGTCGGTCATGCATGTGGAGGCGGTGGCGCGTCCCCTCCCGGAGGCGAACATCCGCCGCCTCCTGCTGTCTGCCGAGGCCTATCGTCGTCTGGTGGGCTATCTCGAAGCCGGCTTTCTCCGCAGTGACCAGGGGGTGCCTCGGCTCATTCCCGACGCCCATTACAGCCTGCACGATGCTTTTTTCGAGGCGCAGGGCCGCTACTCAATGTTCCTCACCTGTAATGAATGGGTGCGCCGGGCGCTGGCGGAAGCCGGAGTGAGGGTGCCGCTATGGGCGCCGTTCAGCCAGACGCTGTTTTATCAGATCCGGGGGGGGTGAGCAGCGCCGGAGCCGAAAGCCCCGGCGGTGATGGCCTCACGGCGCGCAAAACCATGCCCCCGGGCAAAGGACCGGCATTTTCTGCGACGAACTGTCACAGCCAACGATCCGGGCGGTTGGCCCCTTCATGCCCTAATGTCTTAATATCGAAACATTGCCGGCGATAACGGTTGCCGGTACCAAACGGTGCTGACGGTAAAGGGTGCCGGAAACAAACGGTGGCGCCGACCGGGAGGCGGGGGCGCCATCCAGGGGGAGGGGGTCATGGTGCCGGAAAGCTGCAAGGACACGATTTTCCCGGGTTTCGGCGCCGGTGCGCCGGTGGTCGGATCGGCCATCATCGACGCCGGGGCCGGTCCCGAGTGCCGGTTCGACCTGGGGGTGCGTCGTCTTTATCAGGCTGCGGCCAACCAGAACTGGGGGATCAGGTTCAGCCGGGGCGGCGACGAGGGGCGCGTTCATTAGGATGCGGTTCCTCACGCCCGCTGCAACCGCATGCCCGATGGTCGGGATGGCCTTGCTCCGAAGTGCCGCGAAACCGCGCTAAATTTTTCTTGACCTTGCCGTCGGACAAGACTACGTTTAACCCTGTAAGGACGAGCCCAGAGTAATCGGACCTTATGGAGCGGCCAGTCAGTGATGGCTGGTGGCCAGATCGGTCGGATCATTAGCTGGCAAAGCCTCCACCACTCAGTGGTGGTATAAATAGACTTCATGCCCATCCGACTGAAGGGCGGCGGAACCAAACCTAGGTGGTTCCGTCGCCTGATTCATTTGGCCATCCGGCAATGAAGGTTTCCCTGACCCGTAACGCAGCATCCAGCACGACGAAGTCGGCGGCATAGCCCGGCGCGATCCGGCCGTAATGTCCATCCAGCCCCAGGAAGGCCGCGGGATAGCCGCTGGCCATGCGCAGGGCTTCGTCGAGGGCGATGCCGACCCGCTCGACGCAGTGACGCACCGCGGCGGCCATATCCAGCGCCGAGCCGGCCAGCCGGCCGTCGGCGGTGACGCATCGTCCCCCGGCCACCGTGATGGCTTCATCGCCCAGGGTGAAGGACGTCCCGGCCGCGCCCACCGGCGGCATGGCGTCGGTGACCAGGAACACCCGGCCCCGCCGTTTGGCGCGCCATGCCAGCCGGAGGGTGGCATCGTGCAGATGGTGGCCGTCGGCGATCAGGCCGCACCAGCTTTCGGCGTCGTCGAGCGCGGCGCCGGCGATGCCCGGGGCGCGACTCGTCATGGGCGGCATGCCGTTGAACAGATGGGTAAATCCGGTGATGCCGGCGGCTACCGCGGCCAGGCTTTCCCCGTAGTCGGCGGCGCTGTGGCCGGCGGAAAGACGGACACCGGTCCGGGCCAGCCGTTCGATCAGCGCCGGCGGCACCATTTCGGGGGCGACCGTGACCACCAGGCTGCCGCGGGCCAGCGGCGCCATCAGGGCGGCATCGTCGTCGTCGGGCGGCGCCAGCCAGCGGGCATCGTGGACTCCCCGCCGTGCCGGGGCCAGGTGAGGGCCTTCGAGGTGCAGTCCGAGGATGCCGGGAACGCCGGCGGCCAGCGCCGTGACCACGGCCTCGCGTGCCGCCCGGCGCTTCTCGCGGCTGTCGCTGATCAGCGTCGGCAGCAGGCCGGTGGTCCCGAACCGGCGATGGGCGGCGGCCATCCGGGCCAGCGTGGCCGGGCTGGGATCGTCGTTGAACAGGACGCCGCCGCCGCCGTTGACCTGGACGTCGATGAAGCCGGGGGCGAGACGTGCGCCACCCAGGTCCCGGCGGCGTGCCCGCTCGGGAATCTCGGCGTCCGCCACCACCGCGACGACCACGCCGTGCTCGACCAGCACCGTGGCGCCGCGCCGGCTCTGGTGTCCGGGACCGTCGTCCCCGGTATGAAGGATGGCGTTGGTCAGGGCGTCCATCGGGGTTCCTGAAGCCGGTTCGGGTGAAGGCCGCCGGGGCCGTGGTCCCGGCGAGGCGAAGACCGCGGTCCGGTCCCCCGAGTCGGAACCGGACGCGAGCCTGCGGCACCGCGACGCATCGTTCCCCGGGTGGGGCCATTGTCGGAAAATTATCACACCGTTACAAGAGGTTCCGGTGCCGGGCGGCACGATGCGGGGCCGGTCCGGCCGATGTTGGGGATTGTCGGACGGGCCTCGCCTGTGGCACAAAATGTCGTTGCGGCCAATTCTTTGGAACGAAAAGAAGCTGGCGGTGTTGCTGTGGGGTGTTTTTATTCGGGAGCGGCAAAGGCAGGCAAAAAAAGAGGCCGCTGTTGCCAGCGGCCTGAGTTTAGGGAGGAAACGCCCAAGAAGGGCGAAGCAACAATCGCTTGCTGCAACGCAACATTGGCATAGGGGCCGGGGCGGTGCAAGAGCGAACAGCGGCGCCGGGGCAAAAAATATTGCATTTGTCCTGGATGTTGCTCAGTGGGCACGGTCTCTGGATCGGCATGAAAGGGCCGACAGGCCGTCGGGGCGTTTTGCCCCATGGGCGTCAGGATGCGACAGATCGTTGAAACAAAAAGGGTTTTGTGGGCTCTGCCCACACCCGCAAAAGGCCGGTCGGCCCTTTGAACCCATGAGGTGAATGAGGTTAAGGAGGCGAGCCTCGTTGCGGGTGCAGGGCAGAGCCCTGCAAAACCAAAGGCACGACCCGCAAGTATCAGACCGCAAGCCAGGTCCGGCGGGCGGCGGGATCGGCTGAGAGTGTCGCCATGGGGGCGTGGTGGCGGATTTCGCCCTTTTCGATGATATAGGCGCGGTCGGCGACGGCCTCGGCCAGCGACAGGCTTTGTTCGGCCAGCAGCACCCCGACGCCCTGGCTCCGCAGCTCCCGAAGAATCTGGGCGACGGTCTGAACCAGGCGCGGCGCAAGTCCTTCCGACGGTTCGTCGAGCATCAGCACCAGCGGGTTGCCCATCAGGGCGCGGGCCAGCGCCAGCATCTGCTGCTCGCCGCCGCTGAGGCGGCCGGCGAGGCCGGTGGCGCGGGCGCCCAGGTTGGGGAACAGCGCGAACAGCCGCGCAGGCGTCCAGGGTGGCCGGTCGGGCCGTGGCGGCAGGCGACCCATCTCCAGGTTTTCGGCCACCGTGAGGTCGGCGAACAGCCGGCGATCCTCGGGGACGTAACCAAGGCCGCGGTGGGCGATCCGGTGGGGCGGGCAGGCGGTGAGGTCCCGGCCGAAGAAGCGCAGGCGACCCCGTCGCCGGGGGCCCAGGCCGAACACCGTCCGCAAGGTTGTGGTCTTGCCGGCGCCGTTGCGTCCCAGCAGCGCCACGACTTCTCCGGCCGCGACATGAAAGGTAACGCCGGTGAGGATGCGGGCGCCGCCATACCAGGCGTCCAGCGACTCGACCTCAAGCGCGGGCTCAGGCGCCGGCAGGCCGGCGGGTGCGGGGGAGCGGCCGGTCATGCCGCGGTGCCCAGATAGACCGCCCGGACCCGGGGCGCGGCGCGGACCGCGGCGGGGGTGCCGTCGGCGATCACCTGCCCGTGGTCGAGCACCACCACCCGGTCGGCGTGGCCGAAAACCACGTCCATGTCGTGTTCGGTAAACAGCACCGCCAGGGCCAGCCCCGTAACCAGCTCCCGGACGAGCGCCATCAGGGCCTGGCGTTCGGCCGGGGCCATGCCGGCGGTGGGCTCGTCCATCAGCAGCAGGCGCGGGCGGTGGGCCAGCGCCTGGGCCAGTTCCAGCCGCTTGAGGTCGCCGTAACTGAGCGTGGCACAGGTCCGGCCGGCCTGGTCGGCAAGACCCACCGCGGCGAGCACGGCCATGGCCTGATCGCGGTGGCAGGCCGCCGCCGGCCGCCAGACTCCCAGCAACCGGCGCCGGGCCGACAGCAACACCAGTTGGACATTCTCGACCACCGACAGCGAGCCGAAGGCGGCGGCGATCTGAAAGGTGCGGCCGACCCCCCGTCGCCAGATCTGCTGGGGTGACTGCCCCAGCAACTCGACGCCGTCGAGCCGGGCGCTGCCGCCGTCGGCCCGCAACTGGCCGCCCAAAAGGTTGAAACAGGTGCTCTTGCCGGCGCCATTGGGGCCGATCAGCGCCACCATCCGGCCCGCGGTGGCGTCGAAATCGACCCCCGCCACCGCGCGCAGGCCCCCGAACGCCTTGACCAGGCCGCGGACCCGCAACAACGGCGCCGGCTCCCCGGTCATCATCGCCCGCCCCCGGTTGGCCACCCATCCGTTTGCCACCCACCGGTTCGCCACCACCCGGTCAGGTCGCGGGCAAAGCCGGTCAGGCCCCGGGGACAGGCCAGCACCAGGGCGATGATGGTCAGACCCAGCCACAGTTGCCACAGGTCGGTCTCGCGCATGATCTCGCCCTTCAGCCCCTGGAACGCCGCGGCGCCCACCAGCGGGCCGGCCAGCGAACCCAGGCCGCCCAGCAGCACCATCACCAGCCCGTCAACCGAGGTGGTGACACCCAGCACCGTCGGGAACACGCTGCCGGTGGCAAAGGTCTGGAGGCCGCCCGCAAGACCCGCGGCAGTGCCGGCGACGATGAAGCAGAGCCAGTGCAGGCGGCGCACCGGGATGCCGATGCTGGTGGCCCGCCGCTCCGAGTCGCGGGCGGCGCGGAGCGCGGTGCCGAACGGGGCAAAGGCCAGACGCCGGAGCGCCAGCACCCCGGTTGTGGCCAGCACCAGCGTCAGCCAGTAGAAGCCGGCGCGGCTGGCGGCCCAGGAATCGGGCCAGATGCCGAGGATGCCGTTGTCGCCGCCGGTGACGTCGGTCCATTGCATGGCCGCCGAGCCGGTGATCTCGGCGCCGGCCAGGGACAGCATGGCCAAATAGACGCCGCTGCGCCTGACGCAGAACCAGCCGAACAGGGTCGCCCCCGCCGCCGCGGCCAGCATTCCCGCGGCCAGCGCCGGCATCATCGGCAGTGCCAGATGATGCGTCGCCAGCGCCGCGCCATAGGCCCCCAGGCCGAAATAGGCGGCGTGACCAAAGGAGATCAGCCCGGCAACCCCGATCAGGAAGTGCAGACCGGCGGCGAACAGGGCGAGGATGGCGAGATCGGTGAGCACGATCAGGCCGTAATCGCCGGTCCAGAACGGCGCCGTCGCCAGCGCCGCGATCAGCGCCAGCCCCAACGTGGTTGCGACCGGTCCCGCAGGCCGTAACGGCTCGGCCACGCCGCCCTCGCCCGACCGCCCGGCGCCGGTTGCCCGGCCGAGCAGGCCGTGGGGCCGGATCACCAGCACCGCCGCCATCACCAGGAACACCAGGACCAGGGTGATGTGGGGAAACAGCAGGATGCCGAACGCCTGCAACTCGCCGATCAGCAGCGCCGCCAGGAAGGCGCCGGGGATGCTGCCCATGCCGCCGATCACCACCACCGCAAACGCCTCGACGACGGTGCTCAGGCCCATATGTAAGGTCAGCGCCTCCCGCGGGACCTGCAACGCGCCGCCCAGTCCGGCCAGCGCCGAGCCGAGCATCAGCACCCCGCAGAACAGCCGGTTCTGGTCGATGCCGAGGATTGCGGTCATCTCCCGGTCCTGGGTTGCCGCCCGCACCCGGGTTCCCCAGCGGCTGCGGTGCAGCAGCAGCCACAGCAGCCCCAGGACCAGCGGGCCGAGGGCGATCAGCACCAGATCGTAAACCGGGAACGGCCAGCCGAGGAGGACGACGGTCCCGGACAGGCCGGGCGGCCGGCGGCCAAGCAGGTCCTCGGGTCCCCACAGCGCCAGCGTGGCGTCCTGGAGCACCAGCACCACGCCAAAGGTGGCGAGCAGCGGGAACAGTTCAGGCGACCGGTAAAGCCGGCGCAGCAGCAGCCGTTCCATGAGCGCGCCGAGCAGGCCGACCACCAGCGCCGCCGCCAGCGCCGCGAGCAGGAAGCCCGCGGCACCCCCGGGCCAGCCGGCCTGCCCCAGCCGTTCGGTCAGCGACCAGGCGAGGTAGGCGCCGAGCATGGTGAACGAGCCGTGGGCAAAGTTGACGATCCGGGTCACCCCGAAGATCAGCGACAGCCCCGAGGCCACCAGGAACAGCACCGATCCGGCGGCGAGGCCGCCCAACGCCTGAACCAGCAGGAATCCCATTTACCTTTCGGCCGCCGCCGCCGGTCGCAGGGTCTGCACCACCGCGTCGGGGGGCAGGCTGGCGGCGCCGTCGACATAGTGCCAGTCGACCAGGGTGCCATGGCCGTCCTCGATTCCGATCCGGCCGACGAAGGCGCCCATGGTCGCTTGGTGATCGATGGCGCGGAAGCTGATCGGACCGAACGGCGAGACCAGGGTGAGCCCGGTCAGCCCGTCCACCAGCGCCTCGGGGTCGGTGGAGCCGGCCCGGGTGATGGCGGCGGCAATGGCCTTGAAGGTGGTATAGCCGACCACCGAGCCCAGCCGCGGCTCCTCATGGAAACGGGCGCGGTAGGCGTCGAGGAAAGCCTGATGTTCCGGCGTGGTGAGCCCGGCGCCGGGATAGCCGGTGACGATCCATCCGGCCGGCGCCTCGTCCCTGAGGGGCTCCAGATATTCCGGCTCCCCGGTCAGCAGGCTGACCACGCTGCGGCCGGCGAACAGTCCCCGCTGGTTGCCTTCCCGGACCAGCCGGGCCAGGTCGGCGCCGAAGGTGGCGTTGAACACCGCGTCGGGTTCGGCCGCGGCCAGTGCCTGTACCGTGGTTCCGGCCTCGATCCGGCCCTGCGCCGGCCATTGTTCGCCGACGAAGGTGACGTCCGGCCGTTTTTCGGTCAACAGCCGCTTGAACCACGCCACGGCCGACTGCCCGTATTCGTAGTTGGGCGCCACCGTCACCCAGCGTTTGGCGGGCAGTGCCGCCGCCTGGTCCGCCAGCATCGCCGCCTGCATGTAGGTGCTGGGACGCAGACGGAAGGTATAGCGGTTGCCCTGGCTCCAGGTCAGCGCGTCGGACAGCGGCTCGGCGGCCAGGAACGGGATCCGGTTGTGCCGGGCGAAGTCGGAGACCGCCAGGCCGACATGGGAAAAGTAGGTTCCGGCCAGCAGCACCACCCGTTCGCCGGTCAGCAATTCGCCGGCCACCCGCACCGCGTCGTCTGGCCGGCCACCGTCGTCCCGGGAGATCACATCCAGCGGTCGTCCGCCCAGCAGGCCGCCGGCGGCGTTGATCTCGGCAACCGCCAATTGCCAGCCCTGACGATAGGGCAGGGTGAAGGCGGGCAGACCGGTGTAGCTGTTGATCTCGCCGATGCGGATCGGGTCGCCGTCCGGGGTCGCTGCCCGGGCAGAGAAGGCCGGCAGCGCCGCAGTCGCCGCAAACACCAGGATCGCCGAAAGACCGGCACGAAACGGCAGGCGAAGAAATTCGGTCATGGCGGCCCGTCCCCGAGTGATAACCCGGGCCGCGGCGCAGCCGGAAGCTGTCCGCGCACCCCTAAGTCTTACCCTCTCCCGTCTTAACAGATACCGTCGGGATCGGGTGGACGGCGTGTGCCCCGAACAAAAAAAAGTGACACCCGGCGGCTACAAGCCGGACGGTCGGAGTCAGCGTTGCCGGGCGGCACGGTGGGCCGGCACCGGAATCGGGCGCATTCCCTGTTCTTCGCGGCGGCTCGCCGACATATCGATTTCGATCCGGGCCAGGACCTTGCGCAGGTCGTGAACGGCATCGTTCAAGGTCTGGACCGAGACCTCGCCCGGTCCCTGCCGCCAGCTTCGATAGGCCACAAGGCAGGCCCGCGCGGTTTCGCGCAGGCGCGCCTCGGTGGCGTCCACCGGTGGCGGCTGACCCGGCCGGGCGGTTGCTTCCGCAGGGACCCGGGCCGGCTCCGGGGTCGCCGGGGTTGCAGTGGGTCCCGGCAAGGCGGACGGGCCGCCATTGGCGGGAGTCCCGCCGACCGGTGTGCCGCCGACCGGTGTGCCGTTGGCCGGCGTACCGGGGGCCGGACCGCCGCCCGCGGGCGGGCTGCTCACGGTGGGACTGGTTTCGGGCGCGACTGCGGCCGGTCGTGACGTACCGCCTGACCGGTTGGACAGTGACAGGGTGTTGAGGATCGGCGTGGCCACGGGCTCGGGTGTCGGTTTGGTGGTCAATCCGGTGGGCGCGACGCCAACCGCCTCAGCCTTGCGAACGATGTAAGAAATCGCGCTTGGCGTACAGTCAAACTCGCGGGCTATCGCCGACAAAGTCGCTCCTGCCCGGTGTCGCTGAAGTATCTGCGGCCAAGCGGATTGCGGAATCCGACCGCGATGTCGTTTCGGTGATTCCGGCGAGTCCGACTCGTTGCCGGTTTCAGCGTTCATGATGTCGCTCGGTTGCCAGAGTGTTGACCTTGTCATATCGAATTTGCTTAGTTGTTCACCCTCGCGCACAAAGGCAAAGCCGCCATGCTGATGGCGCCAATCGAGGTGGGGTGTGGAACTTGCCAGCCAAATATTGCTGTGGGAAACAGTAGTACCATGCGGCCGACAAATTGCCAGCCCATTGTTAACCCGAAGCCAAAAAAAATGCCGGATTTGGTGGCTCCCCGGAGCAGTGGCCAAAGCCCGGGCGTCGCCGCCACCGATTTTAAAGTGCCGCCGGGGCGTGCTTTGCAAATTCCCGAATACCGTAACCGGCGGTCTCGCCACCCGGCTCGCGGGTGGCGAGACCGGAACCTGGGTTCCCGGCGGGTGTTGCCGGCCAGCGAACGGCGCGCGGCGGGAGAAGGGAAAGCGCCGGAGAAACGGCTGCGGCATGGGGCCACCCTTCCGCTTCGGTTCCGCCGTTTTTCGGCTACCGCCGGGTGGCGGCTTGGGGTTAGGGTCGATCGCAGAGACGGATCGGGCGTAACACTTCGGGTCTCAGTCACCCGAGGCAAGAGGCGGGAGCCGGAGCTTCGTGACCATAGCTGCGACGCATCGGGACGGGGTGCGGTTATCCATCATCATTCCGGTCTTTAACGAGGCCGGCAACGTGCTGGCGTTGCTTGACGAGGTGGCGGTGGCGGTGGCGGGACTCGGGCCCGCCGAGGTGGTGTTCGTCGATGACGGCAGCGACGACGCGACCGTCGAGCGGCTGCGGCCGCGGCTGTGCGCCGCACCGATCGATGGGCCGGCGGTGCGGCTGGTCCGGCATCTTCGCCGTTCGGGGCAAAGTGCCGCGGTGCGGACCGGAGTCAGGGCGGCGGCCGGGGTGTGGATTGCGACCCTGGACGGCGACGGCCAGAACGACCCGGCCGACATTCCCGCCTTGTTGGCCGCGGCCGAGGGCGGCGCCGGGCCGGCGCTGGTCGGCGGGGTCCGGGTCCGGCGGCAGGACACCCTGTCGAAACGGCTGGCCTCGCGCTTTGCCAATGGTCTGCGCCAGGCGCTGCTGCGCGACGGCGCGGTGGATACCGGTTGCGGACTGAAGTTGTTCCGGCGCGAGGCGTTCCTGGAACTGCCGTTCTTCGGGGCCATGCACCGGTTCCTGCCCGCCTTGTTTCTGATGCATGGCCACCGGGTGGCCTATGTCACGGTCAACCACCGGCCGCGCCGGCAGGGCGTTTCGAAATATGGCAATCTCCGCCGGGCGTTGGTCGGGGTGATCGATCTGCTGGGGGTGTTCTGGCTAAAGTGCCGGACCCCGGCGCCGTCGCCGCTGGTGGAGCCGTAATCCCGCACCGGTCCGCGATCGGGGAGAGAAAACGGGGTTGCGGAGCGACCGGCCGCCATGGTGTGTTGTGTTACGGGTCGCGAATGTGGGAATTTCCGGCGGCAACAGCGACGGCGAGGTTCGATGAGTTGGCTCCTTAACTCGATGAATGGGTTCTTCGAGATGTCCTTGATCGACCGCATCTGGATCGCGGTCGGTTTCGGCGGACAGTTCCTGTTCTCGATGCGCTTCCTTTATCAGTGGTTCAAGAGTGAACAGGTCAAGCAGAGCATCGTGCCCGAAGCCTTCTGGTATTTCAGCTTCCTGGGTGGCGTAACGTTGCTGGCCTATGCGATCCACAAGCAGGATTCGGTGTTCATTCTTGGCCAGGCCACTGGGCTGCTGGTCTACAGCCGCAATATCTGGTTGATCTGGAGCGGGAGGCGCCGCAATGCCGGCGCCGTGCGGGGTGTCGCGGCGTCATGACCGGGTTTGCCGGGGCGGGTGCCGCGCCGCTGCCGCCGCCGGCTCCTGACCGGTTGCGCCTCTGGCAGTGGGCGGCGCTGCTGGGGTTGTGCCTGGTGCTGTATCTGCCGGGCTTCTTTACGCTGCCGCCGTTCGATCGCGACGAGGCGCGGTTTGCCCAGGCCACGCGCCAGATGGTCGAAAGCGGCGACTACGTCAATATCCGTTTTCAGGACGAGGCCCGGCTCAAGAAACCGGTGGGCATTTATTGGTTGCAGGCGGCCAGCGTCCGGCTGCTGGGCGCCGCTGACCGCCCGGAGATCTGGCCCTATCGGGTGCCGTCTTTGTTGGGCGCGGTGCTGGCGGTGCTGGCCACCGCCTGGGCCGGCACCCGGTTGTTCGGCGCCGGGGCGGGCTTTGCCGCGGCGATGCTGCTGGCCGGTTGCGTCGTGCTTGGGGTCGAGGCGCGCATGGCCAAGACCGACGCCGTGCTGCTGGCCACCGTGGTCCTGGCGCAGGGGGCGCTGGCCCGGGTCTGGCTGGCGCGCGCCGCGGCCACCGCGGCCGGTTGGGGGGTGCCGCTGCTGTTCTGGCTGGCGCTGGGGGTGGGTATTCTGATCAAGGGTCCGGTCGGGCCGATGGTCAGCGCGCTCACCGTGCTGGCGCTGTGCCTGATCGAGGGTCGCTTCGGCTGGCTCCGGCGGTTGCGGCCTTGGCTCGGGCTGGCCGTGGTGGCGGCGGTGGCGGCGCCCTGGCTGATCGCCATTTCCATCGCCACCCATGGCCAGTTCCTTGCCGAGTCGGTGGGCCACGATCTGCTGGCCAAGGTCGCCTCGGGTCAGGAGGCCAAGGGCCTGCCGCCGGGCTTCTTCCTGGGCGCATTCTGGATCACCTTTGCCCCGTTTGCACTGCCGGCGGCGCTGGCGGTGCCGTGGGTGTGGGCAAACCGGCGCGAGCCGGCGGTGACGTTCTGCCTCTCTTGGTTGATTCCGGCCTGGCTGGTGTTCGAGGCGGTTCCGACCAAGCTACTGCACTATACCTTGCCGACCTATCCGGCGGTGGCGCTGCTCGCCGTGGCTGCCGCCCGGGCTCATTTCGGGCGGTGCGAGGCTGCGCCCCGGCGCTGGCTGTTCGCCGTTGCGGCGCTGGCGGCCGGGATCGGGGTGCTGGTGCTGGCCGGCGGCGTGGCGGCGCTACCCTGGCTGATCGACGGTCAGGTGAGCGTCATCGCTCCGGTGGCGGCGCTGGTGGCGATTGCAGGACTGGCGATCGCCGGTTTCCGGTGCTGGCGTTGCCGGGAGCGGCAGGCGCTGGCGCTGGCCCTGGCGGTGTTCGCGGTCTGGTCCGGGGTGACGTTTCAAGCGGTGCTGCCGGGGATCGACGGGTTGTGGCTCAGCCGGCAGGCGGCGCTCCGGGTCTCGGCGTTCCGGCCCTGTCCCGCCACGACCCTGGTGACGGCGGATTATTCCGAACCCAGCCTGGTGTTTCTGGTCGGTACCCAGACCCGGACCGGTGGCGGCGATACTGCGGCCGAACATCTGCGGGCCGATTCCGCCTGCGGGCTGGCGCTGGTCGAGGCGCATGCCGAGCCGTTGTTCCAACGGTCCCTGAACGGGCTGGCGGTGCGTCCGCTGGCGACGATCGCCGGCTTCAACTATTCCCGCGGCCGGCGCCAGACGCTGACCCTCTACCGGGCCGCGCCGTGATCGGGGGGCGTTGCCGCCGCGTCGTTTGGGCCGACCCGCTGGTGCAGCGGTGGACGCTGGCGTGGTTGTGGCTGCTGTGGGCGCTGCTGTGCTGCCTGTTGTCGATGTCAGCCGTCGATGGCGGGCTGGCCCTGGCGGTGCGCGACCTGCCCGGACCGGTGGTGGAGTGGTTCGGCCGGGTCACGGTGGCCGGGCTGGGTCAATGGTATCTGTGGCCGTCGGGGCTGGGGGCGGTGGTGCTGGCCGTGGCGTCGATGGTAACGGGCGATGCGGCGCGGGCGCGGGCCTGCCGGCGGCTGGCCTGGGCGCTGGCCTTCGTGTTCGTGGCGGTGGCGCTGTCGGGCCTGATCACCGACCTGATCAAGGTGATGGTCGGCCGCGGGCGGCCGAAGCTGCTGGCGGCCGGCGGCTTTTATGGCTTCGCCCCCTTCACCTTCCGCGGAGCGCCGTACCAGTCGTTTCCCTCGGGTCACGCCACCACCGTCGCGGCGCTGGCGGCGGCGGTGGGGTTCCTGCTGCCGCGTCTCTGTGCACCGCTGGTGCTCTTTGCCGTGATCATTGCGGCGAGCCGGGTGATCGTCGAGGCCCATTACCTTGGCGACGTGATCGGCGGCGGCGCCATTGGCTGGTTCGTGACCTGGGCGGTGCGGGAAGGCTTTGCCCGCCACCGGGTGCTGTTCGGGCATGGGCCGGACGGCCGGGTGGTGCCTGTGCCTGGTCATGGGGTCCGGGGCCGCCGGCCCCGGCGGGGTGCGGGGGCGGCGCCCCTGCTGCTGCTGCTGCTGCTGCTGTTGCTGTTGCCGGTGTTCCTCGCCGCCTGCGCCGGCGACGCCCTGACCCGACGCGAGGCCGCCAACAGCCTGGTGCTTCAGGCCGGGATGCAGTCGGTGAGGTTCGATGCCGGCCGGTTCGTGCTGGTGGGTGGGCTCAAGGGGGCCGGCAGCGGCCAGCCGGTGCTGGTGGTCTATCTCGAGGGCGATGGTCTGGCCTTCGTGTCGCGCACCCAACTTTCCCGGGACCCGACGCCGCGCCATCCGGTCGGGCTTGAACTGGCGGCGGCGGATCCGTCGCCGGCGGTGCTTTATCTGGGGCGGCCGTGCCAGTACGTGACGCCGTCCGAGGAGCGGGATTGCGGGCCGCAATACTGGTCGAGCCATCGCTTCGCACCCGAGGTGATCGACGCGGTCAACCGCGCCATTGATCAGGCGCTGGGTCTGGTCGGCGCCGGCCGGGTGGTGCTGATCGGCTATTCCGGGGGCGGCGCCGTGGCGGCGCTGGCGACGGCGCGGCGATCCGATGTTGCCGCCTGGGCCACGGTGGCGGCGCCGCTGGACCATGCCGCCTGGACCCGCTGGCACGAGGTCAGTCCGCTGGCGGGTTCTCTCAATCCCATTGACGAGGCACCGCGTCTGGCCGGCCTGCCGCAGGTTCATTTCGTCGGCGCCGAGGACGACGTGGTGCCGGCCGGCATCGTCCGCGGTTTTCTCGAGCGCGAGGGGCCGGACCCGGGCAATCGGCTGGTTGTGGTTCCCGGCGTTGATCATTATTGCTGTTGGGCCGGGCGCTGGCCGGACCTGCGGCGGCTGATTCCATCAGGGGCGTTGCCCCTGGACCCTGATTCCATCAGGGGCGTTGCCCCTGGACCCCGCCAAGGGGTGACCCCTTGGAACCCGGGACCTTTTTGAACGGCTGAGGAGTGAGTTGTTCCGTGGCTCCACCGCGCATCACCATCATTACGCCGGTGCTCAACCGGGCGACCATGATCGCCGACGCCCTGGCCAGCGTTTCCCAACAGGGTTATCCCGAGGTCGAGCACATCGTCGTGGACGGCGGCTCGACCGACGGCACCGTCGATGTCCTGCGCCGGACTCCCGGCATCCAGTGGCTGAGCGAGCCCGACCGGGGCCTCTACGACGCCATCAACAAAGGCATTCGCCGCGCCACCGGAGACATCATCGGCCACGTCAACAGCGACGACCTGTTGCTGCCGGGGGCGCTGGCGGCGGCGGTGGAGGGCTTTGCCCGGGACCGGACCGCGGTTTCGGTGTGCGGTGGCGCAGAGGTGGTGCGCCTGCTGCCCGACGGCGCCAGCGCCCGGATTCGGCGCTATCGCAGCGAGCGGATCAAGCGGCTGGACTGGCATGCCGTAACGCTGGGGGTGCCGATCACCAACGCGCGGTTCTTTCGGCGGAGCTGGTACCGGCACGCCGGTCTTTACGACCTGCGTTACCGCCTGGCTGCCGATCGCGACTTCCTGATCCGGGCGATGATTCTCGGCATGCGCACGGTGCCGCTGGAGCGGATGGTTTACCAGTACCGGCTGCATGCCGGTTCGCTTACCCTCAACGCCGACGTTCGCCAGAACCGCCGGCTGCATGATGAATATCGGGCGCTGGCCCGCGGCTGCATAACCCGTCCCGACAGTCCCGAGCCGTTGCGCCGCATGGCCTGCCGCTGGTTCTCGGTGGAAACCGCGCGCCGGCTGGGTCAGCAGGCGGCCGGAAAGAACTGGTCCGGGTTCGGCAAAACCCTTCTGGAGGCGCGGGATCTGGTGCCGGGGTGGCCGGCGTGGCTGGTTCGGGAGGCGCTTTACCGGTCAAGCGGCGGGCTCTGGTAGCTGATATTGCCTTGATTTTGCAGGGCTCTGCCCTGTACCGGCAAGGAGGCTTGCCTCCTTGACCTCCAAAACTCACGGGTTCAAAGGGCCGTCCGGCCCTTTGCGGGTGTGGGCAGAGCCCACAAAATCGTTTTCGTTCAACGATCCGTCGTAACCTGGGGCCGGTACGCCGCTAACGGTGGGTCCCTCCCGGGTCGCCAGCGCCCGTGCCAGTGCGGCGAATCCGGCGACGTCCACCTCTTCGGCGCGCAGTGTCGGCGCCAGGCCGGCTTCGGCCAGTAACGCCTCGGGGTTGCCCAGGACGCGCAGGCTGGCCCGCAGCATCTTGCGCCGCTGGCCAAAGGCGGCGGCGGTGACGCGCTCCAGCGCCGGCCATGGGGCGGCTTCCGGCCCGCGGCGGGGGGTCAGCCGGACCACCGCCGAGTCGACCTTGGGCGGCGGCGTGAAGGCGCGGGCGGGCAGGGTGAACAGGGTCCGGGCCTCGGTGCGCCAGGCGGTGATGACGGTCAGGCGACCGTAACTCTTGCTGCCGGGGGCGGCGGTCAGCCGCTCGGCAACCTCCTTCTGGAACATCAGGGTCAGGCTTTCGAACTGGTCGATCCGACGCAGCCAGCCCAACAGCAGCGGCGTCGCGATGTTGTAGGGCAGATTCGCCACGATCGCCCGCGGCGCCTCGGCCAGCGCCACCAGATCCAGGGCGAGGGCGTCGCCCGCCACCACCCGCAGCCGGCCGGCGGCGGCGTCCTCCAGTTCGGCCAGGGCGGCGACGCACCGCTCGTCGCGCTCCACCGCGACCACCCCGCGGGCGCCGGTGCCCAGCAGCGCCCGGGTGAGCCCCCCGGGTCCCGGCCCGACCTCGATCACCGTTACCCCGGCAAGGTCGCCCGCGGCCCGGGCGATGCGTCCGGTCAGGTTAAGGTCCAGCAGGAAGTGCTGGCCCAGGCCCTTGCGGGCCGACAGGCCATGCCGGGCAATGATCTCGCGCAGGGGGGTGTCGATCATGGCGGCGCGGAACCGATGGCGGAATCGGATCCGGCCGCCCGGCCGCGCTGTCCGGCCAGACGGGCGGCCGTGATCATCGCCGCGGCCAGACTGGCCTCGCTGGCGCGCCCGGTTCCGGCCAGATCGAAAGCGGTGCCGTGGTCGGGCGAGGTGCGGATGANNCGCCGGTGTCGAAGGCCAGCGTCTTCAGGGGGATCAGCGCCTGATCGTGGAGCATGCACAGGGCGGCGTCATAGCGGGAGCGGGCGGCGGCATGGAACAGGGTGTCGGCGGCGTAAGGTCCGTCGGCGGCAATGCCCTCGGCGCGAAGCCGGGCCACCGCCGGGGCAATCACCGTGATTTCCTCGGTGCCCATCGCCCCGCCTTCTCCGGCATGGGGGTTGAGCGCCGACACCGCCAGCCTCGGCCGCGGGATGCCGAAGTCGCGGACCATGGCAGCCGCGGTGACGCGGCCGCAATGGACGATGGCGTCGGCGGAAAGCGCCAGCACCGCCTGAGCCACCGAAAGGTGGCAGGTCACCGGCACCACCCGCAGGCCGCCGCCCTCCAGCATCATCACCGGCGCGGTTTCGGGGGAGCAGGCGCCCACCAGCGCCCCAAGATATTCGGTGTGGCCGGGATGGCGGAAACCGGCCCGATACAGCACCGCCTTATGGATCGGATTGGTTACGACGGCGGACGCGCCACCGGCCAGCACCAGCGCCACCGCCTGTTCGATACTCGCGAGCACGGCGCGGCCGTTGGCCGCCGTCGGGCAGCCGGGGGTGACCGGAACCGTCAGCGGCACGGGCAGCACCGGCAGCGCCGATTCGAACGCCATCGCCGCCGCCTGGGGCGAGGCAACCGGGCAGATCGGTACGGCAAGCCCGAGGCTGGCCGCCAGCGCCTCGAGTCGCCGGGGATCGTCCAGAACGACGAAGGGCGGCAGGCCCCACCGGTGCCGTGCCGCCCAAACCTTGAGGCTCAGTTCGCCACCAATCCCCGCCGGTTCGCCCATGGTGACGGCGAGGACCGGAGCCGGGCTCACATCCGCACGTCCACGTAGGCGACGCGCTTCAGGTCGATGAGATAGCGCCTTTGCAGCATATCGAGTCGCTCGTTGACCAGGCTGATGGTGACGGCGTCGCGGCTGGGCAGGCCGCCGGCCGCCACCTGCCGGTCGCAGAAGACTACCACCACCACCTGGCGGTCATTGCCGAACGGCGGACTGACCTCGCCGATGGGGAGATCATTGGCCAGCCGGGCCAGTTGCGGCGGCATGTCGCCGGCGCGCAAGGTTCCGACATCGCCGGTCTTTTCCTGGCCGGCGGCCCGCAACTCGGCGTCAAAGGCGTCGCAACTCCGGATCCGCCGGCTGAGTTCGGTGGCGCGGGCCACCTGGCTCTTGCGGTCGGCGCCGGCCGCGATCGGGAACACCATCTGCTTCAGATGAACCCGGGTTTCGCTGGGGTCGCCGCCATTGATCGACCGTTGGTCGCGCACCAGCAGGATATGATAGCCGCCGGGGTCCCGGATCGGCGCGCTCAACTGCCCCGGCCGCATCACCGAGAGCGCATGGTCAAGTTCGTCGGTCAGTTGTCCCGGTTCGACCCAGCCAAGATCGCCGCCGTTGCCCGCCCCGGCCGCCTGGGAAAACTGCCGGGCCACCGCCGGAAACGGTGTGCCCTTGCGAATGTCATCGACCAGACGTTCGGCAAAACGCCGGACTTCGTCATCTTGCGAGGCCTGGTCCACGGCCAGGAATATTTCGGCGACGAGGTACTCGGGTTTGCCGGCATTGGCGCGCACCCGGTCCAGGGCGCCGTCGACCTCTTCGTCGCCGATCTGGATGGTCGGCCGCAACTTGCGCTGGATCAGCTTGGTCCAGGCGATGTTGGCCTTGATCTGGCCGATCAGGGCGCTGATCGGGGCGCCGTGCTGCTCGAGAAAATGATCCAGCGAGGCCCGGGGCAGGTGGTTCTGTTCGGCAATCCGGGACAGCGCCGTCTCGATCTCCTGATTGGTCGCGGACACCCCCAGGCGGCCGGCCTCCTGGAGTTCCAGCTTCTCGTCGATCAGCGCCCGCAGCACCTGGGGCGCCAGCCGCTGGCGGGTATCGGCGCTGTCGGGCAGACCCGACGACAGCAGGGCCAGCCGCAACCGTGCCTCCAGGTCGAGCACCGAGATGGCGTCTTCGTTGACCACCGCGGCAATCCGTTCCACGGCCCGGCCGGCCGGTTCAGGCGCGGCAGGCGGCGTCCGGTCCTGGGCGAATGCCGGGGGAATTCCCGAGAGGACGGCGAAAACGCCCGCACCAATCAGCAGAGACCGAAGGGCCGTGGTCACGATCATTGCTTTTATTGCTCCAAACCCGTTGCCGGCGGGGTGCCCCAAGGCGCCCCGCCCAAAGTATATCAGCTTTGCCGCTGTAATCGAGACGTTCCCGCATCGGTTCGTCCGGCTTTCTGACAAGGTCAGTTCCTCGGCCATCCTGGCCGTCAGCCATCCTCAAGGTGCAGCAGCGCCGAGATGCCCAGCAGAAGCGTTACCGCGGCGGTGGTCCAGGCCGCCATCATCACCGGAATGGTTTCAGAGACGCCAAGGGTCAGGACGATGTCGGTGGTGATGAAGACAAAGAAGCCGGTCAGAATGCCGCCGGTGACCATCATCATGGTTCCGCCGCGGCGGGTCTGACGCAAGGAGAACGCCGCAGCCATCAATACCATGGCGCAATAAAGAAACGGTTGCGAAAGCAGGGACTGATAATGGAGGCGGTGGCGGATCGCCGAGAACCCCGTGCTTTCCATGGTCTGAATGAAACGGCCGAGTTCCCAGAACGAGATGGTTTCAGGCGGCGCGAAATTTTCTTCGATCCGGTCAAGAGTCAGCTCGGTCGGGATTTCCAGATAAGGGACTGACTGGGGCGGGCGGTTGGGCTGGCGCAGGGTGCCGTTGGGGATTTTCCAGGCGCCCGGTACCAGTTGCGCGGCGGGAGCATCGAGTCGGGACGTGTACCGGTCGTTCTCGCCCAACCGGTAAACCACCACCCGGCGGAGCTGGCCGGTCCCGGGCACCACCGAATCGGCATGAATCAGGTACTTGTCTTCGTCGGTGCCCTGGCGCACCCACAGGCCGGTGTGAGTCACGTCAAAGATGCTGCCGTGGCGCTTGAGGTAATAATCTTCCAGCCGGTTGTATTCCGCAATCAGGCTCGCGCTTAGCGGATTGATTGCCGTGACCTTGATCACGCCGATCACGAAAGCGGCGATCAGCATCGGCGTCATGAACTGCCACACCGAGACCCCGGCCGCCCGTGCCACCACCAGCTCGTTGTTGCGGGTCAGCCGCCAGAAGGCGAACATGGCGCTGAACAGCACGACGAACGGAACCACCTGCTGCCCGACCTCGGGCAGCTTGAACAGCGCCATGCGCAGCACGAGGCCGATGGTGACATCCGGCTTGCCGGCGGCCCGGCGGAGCAGTTCGATGGTGTCGATGACCAGAATGACCGCCAGCAGCATGGCCAGCAGCATGATGAACCAGGTTACGAACTGGCGCCCGAAGTAACGCGACAGCAGGGAAAAAGGGGACATCGCGCTCTCACCTCGGGTCATGATCCGGCCGGGCTCCGGTCCGGCCGCGTGCCCGCCCCGGTCCCCGAACCCACCCGACGCCACCGCCCGCCGCCCGGCCCGCCGGCAGCATCCGGTATCATCTGCGGTGTCTTAGCTCCTTTGCGTCCTGGGGACAAGCTGCGCCGCAGGGATGGCCGGTTTCGCCCGGTAACGCCGTTTGCCCGATAACGCCGGGCGTCCCGCGGGTCGAGATTGCGGGCGGGATCGTTTCGAGTATACTCGCCGCCACTGTGGCCTTTCGCCGACCGGTGCTGTGACGGGCGGCGTCCCGCTGCCGCCGCATCTGACGGGACGCGGGCAAAGGTTGCAGCAGTCCTGCCCCGGGACGGCTGGTGTCGCGTGCAATCGGAAGACGGAAGGCGAAAAGAGATGGCGAAAGGCGTATCTGGAGCCCTGACCAGACTGGCGAAAGTCAAAGGCGCATCGCCGCTCGGCAGCGGCGCCGGATCGGGCCGTCCGTCAAGACGCTCCGGGGCCGGAGACGGGGCCGGAGACGGGGACGAGGATGACGCCTATTACCTGCCGGAGGACCTGGAGGAACTGAGCGCGAGCCACTTCCTGAAGCGGCGGGCCGAAGCCCGGGTCGAGCCGGTCCCGCCGGCCCCGGCTCCCGCGCCGGTGCCGGCCGCCAGGCCGGATCCGGCACCGGTCTATGTCGACACCGGCCGGCATCGCGGCGGCGGTTCGCGGCTCGAGTCACGGGTCGGGTCCTTCGATGACGAAGAGCCCGAAGAAGACGTGCCAGCACCCGGCGACGGTCGGAGTGAAGGGCGGGTTGCCCAGCGCATTCGCCGGATCAAGACGGCGCTTGCGGTGCGGGTTGGCCAGGACCCGGCGTCTTCGGCCGCGGGGCGTCGGGGCGGGGCCGGCAAGGCGTCGCGGGCGACCGGGGCGGAGCCGGAGGACGACGATTCGGACGAACCCGGCCACGCGCTGCGCGGCTCGTTCCGGCCCAAGCAACTGGCCCGGGCGCGCCGCCGTCTTGGCATGACCCAGGCGGAATTTGCCCGCTGCTTCGGGCTGAACACCGACGACGTGGTGCGGTGGGAAGCCGGCGGGCGGCCGTCACAGGCGGAGCGGGTGCTGCTGACCCTGATCATGCACGATCCCGAGGAGACGGCGCGGCTGGTGGACGAGGCGATGCCGTTGAAGTGACGCGGTCGGGCGCGGAAGAATCACCCATGGAGGCTTCGCCCGATACGCGGCAGGATACGACAGGTCATTGAAGGGAAATAATTTGTGGGCTTTGCCCGCACCCGCAAAGGGCCCGCCCGCCCTTTGAACCCGTGAGTTTTGNNAGCCTCCTTCGCGGGTGCAGGGCAGGACCCTGCAAAATCAGGACAATACCTTACGCCCGCTGGTCTCAGGCGTTGCTCCGGCGCACCAGTTCGGGACGGGGGCGGGCGTAATAGAATCCCTGCACCAGATCGACCCCGACCCCCACCGCCAACGCATGCTGGGTCGGGGTTTCGATGCCCTCGCAGACGACGTGCGCCCCGAGATCGTGAATGATCTCCACCAGTTTCGGCAGGATGATCCTGGCTCTGGGGTTGATCTCGGACTGGACGATCAGGCTGCGGTCGAGTTTGACGATGTCGGGCGAGAGTTGCCAGAGCCGGTCGAAGTTGGAATGCTGGCAGCCGAAATCATCGATGGCCACCCGGTAGCCCCGCTTTTGGTAGGCGGCCACCGCCTCGACCAGCCAGCCGAGATTGTCGATCCGCGATTCGATGATCTCCAGGACAACCTGATCGGGCTTCAATCCGCAATGGCGGAGCAGGGTTTCGAAAATGTCGCCGTGGTTGCCACTGCCTACGTTCAACAGATGCCCGCCGCCGACGTTGAGAAACAGCAGATCGTCGGGTGCGGCGAGACGGATGAAGTTAAGGGCGTGGACCGTGCGGCACAGGCGGTCGAAATAGACGATGTCCTCGGCGCTCTTTGGGATACCGAACGCCTGCTCGGGTGAGATGACCCGCCCGTCGGCGTCATTGGCGCGCAACAGGGCCTCCCAGGCGAGGGGCTGCATGGTGGCGGTCAGAAACAGCGGCTGAAAGACACTGTGCAGCCGCAGGCCGTCATAGCAACCGATGGCCCGGCCATCATCGTGCCCCAGACAACGGACAGACGCGGGAAAGCCAGCTGCCGGCCGATCAAAGTAGGCGATCAACCTTCGAAGCTCCGCAGTCGGTTCGCTGGCTCGGTGATGGCTCACGGTCATTTGCGGAAACTTCATGGCGACGGAGGATCTGCGCGGCAGGGATAATAAATGCATTGAAAGCCGGCAGATATCGGGCTCATCGGTTCGCTTCATCGCGCTTTGGCGTGGCGGCCGGCTGCCAGATTGGGAACCCCGCCGGTTTGGGAACCGTCAGGACGACAACGCCTTCGATGAAACCTGCCGGTCAAGGCGGTTATGGTTTCTGAGTGATGTAAAGGCATCATCGCTACCGGAAAGAGGCCAAGGCGCATTCCGCAACCCCATGAAGGCGACGGGAATCCTTCGATCGGGGCGGTCAGGGCATCAGGCATGAGCGGAAAGGTTCTCGCCGGCATAGCTTTCCAGAGCGCGCGCCAGGGCCGAGAGGCCGGAACGGCGGATCGGCAGATAGGGCTTGTTCCAGCGCCGGCACAGGCGCTTGATTTCGGCCAGGGCCGCGTGGCTGACGCAATCCACCGGGAATACCACGGCGTCGGCGCGGCCGAACAGGCTTTTGAGCCGGCCCAGGTTTTCTTCCATGCCGCCGTCGTGATGGGAGAAGCTGCCGTTACAATCCTCGACCAGGCGCTTGAAATGGGCGACGCCCTGAAGGCGGCCACCGATGTAAAGAATGGTGCGGTTGCGCAGATCCGGCCGGGCGGGCGGCGGCGCGTCGGACCGGGGCCTGCCGGCGTTGCGGGGCTTTGCCATCTCACACGTCCCTTTCCGAGTACGGCGTCTCAACGGCTGCTTCGATCTGCCACGGCAGGTCGTCGACAGGCGCAGGGCCGTGCGGGAAGCGACGTGTTCCGGGTCCGGGGCCGGTGATGCCGACGCCCTCCGGCCCCTTACTCCGTGTGCCGATGACCATTGTGGCCTCCCTGCCCAACCATGCTCATCACCGTCCCGACGTCGGCCGCAAGGATTTGCGACAGAAGTACATATCAATGCCGGTAATAAGAGCATAATCACACAATTCCATTTCCGATGCCAGATTAAATCTACTTCGCTGGTGATGTTATGGGGGTCAGGGCGCCGGTCCGCGCCCTCCCCGGGCGCGCCGCCAGGGTTTCACGGTCAACATCCCGACACCGGGCCTGCCGGTCGGGGCTGCCGGGAAAGCAGGGCTTTGCCGGTTCGACACCATCGCGGTGACGGTTCGAGCATTGGTGGCGGTGGCGGTGCTGCGGCGCCGACAGGATTGCGGCCAAGCCGAGCTTTCGGCCGTGCCCCCTTGCGGGTGCTCTCCCCGTGAGGCGCGGATGAGGGCGCCTTCGCCGCCTCCGATGCCTGCGGTGCCGACCGGTGCCGGTCAGCCGACGCTGACCAGATAGGTCATCACCAGATACATCACGGCCTCGCCATCGCCGGTGTTGCGGTAGCTGTGCGGCAGATCGGCTTCGAACAGGATGGCGTCGCCCGGACCCAGCCGATGGCATTGGCTGCCCACGACGATCTCGACATTTCCCTGGTGGACCACGAGATTTTCATGGGTTCCAGGGGCGTGCGGGTCGGCGTCCTCAACGCCGCGCGCACACAGGCGCAGCTCGTAGAACTCGACCTTGCGCTCGGGTATGAAGGGAAACAGCGCCCGCGATGTGAAACTGCCGGTTTTGGACGACAGGACTTTGGAGGTTTGGGCGCGCATGACGACGGTGCCGGTGGTGGCGGTGGTCCCGAGCAGAGTGGCGAACGGCACCTCAAGCGCCCGGGCGACCTTCCACAGCAGGCTGATGGTCGGGACGCTTCGCCCCAGCTCGATCTGGCCCAGCATGGCGCGGCTCACCCCCGATGCCTTGGCCAGTCGTTCCAGCGACAAGCCCTGGCTGGTGCGAAACCGGCGTAAATTATGGCCGACGATGGCCCCGACCTGCTCGGACCCGCTGTCGTCATCCGCCGGTGCCGGTGGCGAAGCCGTCAACGGCCGGTCATCGGGTTCCATCGCGCGTTGTCTCCCAATCGGCGCCGAGGCCGGTACCAGGGGACTCGATGCCATGCCACACCTTAATCTGGAGAATCCCGGAGACTCAGCGGAACTGCGGGGCCGGCAGCGGTCCCCGGAGGCACTGTTCGGGCCCGACGGGCCTCGGAGAGGAGTAGTCCACTAAACCAGACGGCTTGTCAATATAGCGTCATGTTATTTTCAGAAAAATTATACAATAAAATATAGTTGTATACCCCGCGAAGCCGCTGTGGTGGTGTTAAATCCCTTGCCGCGGCGTCCGGCGTCATATAGTCTGCACCCGCCGTCATGTTTAGTGCCGTCCGGTCCGTCCTCGTGGCCGCGGCGGCAGGGGCTTTGCGCCGTCTCAGGCGCCCAAGAGGTGGAAACCGATCATGCTTGACCACCACATCGACCACATCGTCGCCCGTGTTCGCGTGGGCGAACGCGACGTTGTCGATGTCGGCAGCGGGACCGGGGCCTTGGCTCGGCGGCTGGCGGAACTTGGCGCCCGTGTCACCGGCATCGAGGCGGGAGAGGCGCCGTTGGCGATCGCGCTGGCCAAGCCCCGGGTGAGCGGCGAACGCTACCTCCAGGGCGTCGGCCAGGACCTGCCGCTGGCCGACGCCTCGGCGGATCTGGTGGTGTTCCTGTTCAGCCTTCATCATGTGCCGGTACCGCTCCAGACCACCGCGTTGGCCGAAGCCGCCCGGGTGCTGCGGCCGGGCGGCCGGCTCCACGTGGTCGAGCCGGTGGCGGCGGGGCCGTATTTCGAGCTGTTGCGCTGGGTCGAGGACGAGACCGCGGTGCGGGCCGCCGCCCTCAAGGCCCTGGAGGCGGTGCCGTCGCTCGGCTTCGAGGCGATGGACGAGGCGGCCGGCCTCCACATCGAGCGATTCGCCGACTTCGAAGATTTCACCCGGCGGGCGGTGCTGGTCGATGCCGCCCGCCGGGCCGCGCTGCCCCAGGTCGTGGACCAGGCCCGTGCCGCCTTTGCCGCCCACGGTCGGCTGGAGAACGGGCTGTCGGTGTTCGAGCAGCCGGTGCGGCTGTTTCACTACCGGCGCAGCGAGGCGCCTGTTCCCGCGCGCTGATTGGGGCCGCCGACCTTGAAGCGGACGCCCGGTGCCGCCGCCGGCCGTGCGGTGATCAACCCGCCATGGCGACCCTGCCCCCTGCCTGGCCCATTAATCTGCCTGAATGATGGTCTTGTCAAGGTACAACGCGCATGTTATGGGTAATGACCAGTTACTGCACAAAATACTCAGTGAA
>PLTC01000089.1 GCA_003165295.1 Rhodospirillales bacterium
CGATCAACGGCATCGCCAAGGGTTCGGGCATGATTGCCCCGGACATGGCCACCATGCTCGCCTTCATCTTCACCGATGCCGCCATCGAGGCTCCGGTGCTTCAGAAGCTGCTGGCCGAGGCCAACGACGTGACGTTTAACGGCATCACCGTCGATGGTGACACCTCGACCAGCGACACCGTGCTGCTGTTCGCCACCGGCCAGGCCGGCAACAAGCCGGTGGCCAAGGCCGGTGCCGGACGGGTTCAGGATTTTCGCCGGGCGCTGGGCGAGGTTCTGCTCGACCTTGCTCATCAGATCGTCCGCGACGGCGAGGGTGCGGGCAAGTTTGTCACGATCAAGGTTGCGGGCGCCGAGGGCCGGAAGGCCGCGCGCCGGATCGCCTTCAGCATCGCCAACTCGCCCCTGGTCAAGACCGCCATCGCCGGAGAGGACGCAAATTGGGGCCGCATCGTCATGGCGGTGGGCAAGGCGGGGGAACGCGCCGACCGTGACCGCCTTCAGATTTTCATCGGCGGGATTCAGGTGACGGCCGGGGGGGCGGCGGTCCCCGATTATGACGAAGCCCCGGTCATGGCCCACATGAAGGGCCGGGAGATCGAGATCGGGGTCGACCTGGGTCTGGGCAAGGGCGAGGCCACGGTCTGGACCTGCGACCTGACCCACGGCNNAGGGCTCTGCCCTGCACCCGCAAGGAGGCGTGCCTCCTTGACCTCCAAAACTCACGGGTTCAAAGGGCCGATCGGCCCTTTGCGGGTGTGGGCAGAGCCCACGAGTCGGCGGGGGGCTGAAAGCGCCTTATTTCGGCTTATCGGGTTCGGCCCTGGAGCCGGTGAATAGGAATTCCATCGGTCCTTTTTCGATCTGGGTGCTGACCCGGGACAGGCTGGTGGTGAGTTCGCGCATTTCGGAGATCAGCAGCGACAGTTCATAGAGGCCGACGCTGGTGAAATCGCGCACCGGCACCCGGTTCTCCTTGACCATGCCCAAAAGCTGGTCCGAGAGCTGGTGCAGGGATTGGGACAGGTCACGCGCCTCGGTCGAGGTCTTGACCACCTCGGCCACCGCGACATCGGCGTGGTCGTTGACCTTGTCGAGGGTGCCCTGCACCTTGTCCAGCGTGCCGTTGACGGCGGCAACCACCCCGTCCAGATGGGCCGCGGTGGATTTGACCAGGGACATGGTGTCGCCGACGGTGCGGGCGGCGGCGGCCAGTTCGACGGTCATCTGGTGAAGATTGGCCAGGGAGTCGGCGATGCGGTGCTCGTTCTCGGGGCTGAGCAACCGGGTCAGCCGGTCGCCGATCTCGGACAACTGATGGGCAAGGTGTGGGGCGGCGTCCATGACCTCGGTCAGGGTTGAACTCCGGGAGGGAATTTCCGGGATCTGGTCGTCGTGGCCCTCGATGGCCGGGGCCGTGCGGCTGCCACCGGTGATCTGGACGTAGCTGTTGCCGGTCAGCCCGGACATCTCGAGGGCGGCGGCGGCATCGGCCTTGATCGGCGTACCGGGGTCAAGGCTGACCTTGACCCGGATGCGCTCGACGTTTTCCGGGTCGATGCGAATCTCGGCCACGGTGCCGACCAGGATGCCGCGATAGCGGACCGGACTGCCCTCCTTGAGGCCGGTCACCGACCCGTCGAAATAGATGTAATAAGGGGAGCGGTCTTCGACCATCTGGACCTTGGCCACCCACAGGGTGAACGCCACCAGCGCCGATCCCAGCCCCAGGACGAAGATGCCGACCAGAAAATGGTGTGCCCGGGCCTCCATGCTCGCTCAACTCCCGGAGTGCAGGGCCGCGCGTCCGCGCCGGCCGCTGAAATAGTCACGAATCCAGGGATTGGTTTCGTGTTGCAGACTTTCCAAGGTCCCCACCAGAAGCTTGCGGTCGTTGAGGACGGCGATGCGGTCGCAGATCGCCGCGAGACTGTCCAGGTCATGGGTTACCATGAAGACGGTCAGCCCCAAACCGTGTTGCAAGGAGCCGATCAACTGGTCGAAGGCCGCGGCCCCGATCGGATCAAGGCCGGCCGTCGGCTCGTCCAGCAACAGGATTTCCGGGTCGAGGGCCAGTGCCCGGGCCAGCCCGGCGCGCTTGCGCATGCCGCCCGAAAGCTGGGACGGGTACTTGACCGCGGCGCTGGGCGGCAGGCCGACCATGGCGATCTTGACCCGGACCACCTCGTCGATCAGTGCCGGGGACAGGTTGGTGTGCTCGACCAGCGGCACCCGGACATTCTCGGCAACGGTCAGGGAACTGAACAGGGCGCCGTCCTGGAACAGCACGCCATAGCGCGCCCGAAGGGCGATCCGCCGGGCGTTGGTCAGGCTGCCGATGTCGTGGCCAAGCACCACGATCCGGCCGGCGGACGGCCGGATCAGGCCGATCACGGCCTGGAGCAGCACCGACTTGCCCGAGCCCGAGGCCCCGACCACCCCCAGCACTTCGCCCCGATGGACATCGAGATCGACGCCGTCATGGACCACATGACCGGCGAACCGCGTGACCAGCCCGCGGATCTGGATCACCACGTCGGGTCCGGGTGGGGGTGCGGCGGACGCCGGAGGCATTGCGGAGGCGGTGTCGGGAATCGTCAAGGGAGGTGCCGCCAGCCTGAACCTAGATGTGAATCGTCGAAAACAGGACGGAGAAAAAGGCGTTGAGCACGATGACCAGAAAGATCGACTCGACCACCGACCTCGTGGTGCGCAGACCGACGCTTTCGGCACTGCCCGAAACCAGCAAACCTTCGTAGCATCCGACCATGCCGATCACCAGTGCGAATACCGGGGCCTTGATCATGGCCACCGTGGCGTCCCAGAAATCGATGGGAATCCGCATCTGGGTGACGAACTGGTAAAAGTTGATGTCGAGCAGCAGATAGCTCATCACCGCGCCACCGGACAGGGCGACCATGTTGGCGTAAAAGGTCAGCAGCGGCATCACCAGCATCAACGCCAGGATGCGCGGCACCACCAGCAGTTCCATGGGGTCGAGGCCAAGCGTGCGCAGGGCGTCGATCTCCTGGTTGACCTTCATGGTGCCGATCTGGGCGGTGAAGGCCGAACCAGAACGGCCGGCAACGATGATGGCGGTGATCAGAATCCCGATTTCGCGCAAAATCGACAGGCCGAGCAGGTTGACCACATAGATTTCGGCACCCAGGCGGCGCAACTGTTCCGCTCCCTGATAGGCCAGCACGACGCCGATCAGAAACGACAGCAGGCCCAGGATCGGCAGACAGCGCAGGCCGGTATGATCCATGTGGTAAACGAGGGCGGTCAGGCGCAGCCGGCCGGGACGGACCAGCACCCGGAACAACGCGGTACAGACCAGGCCGAAAAACGAGATCATCTCGACCGCGGCGCGCACCGCTCTCAGGCTGGTGCGTCCGACGGTTTCGACCGCGTCGCGTAACGACGGGCCGGGTTCTGACGGTAACGGCTCGACTTCGGCGGCGTGCCAGACGGCATCGATCAGGGCGATGTGTTCGGGCCGGACATTGACGATCAGCACCGGGTGGCCCTCGCGGAGCAGGCGGTCGCGGAACTGCCGCAACAGCAGCGCCCCCACCGTATCAAGCGCCACCAGTCGTCCGAGGTCGAGGCGGACCCGCTCTTCGGACGGGCCGCGGTCTTTGCCGTGGTCTCCGGGCGGCGCCTGGATCGCCGCCAGAGTCCGGGTCAGTGCCGCGGCGGTGGTCAGAGTCCAGCTTCCGGCTGCCGCCAGAACCAGCGCGCCGCCTTCGCTGGTGGTGTCCAGCAAACCCTGTTCCACCGTCATGCTCCGCCCATCTCCCCTCGCGCCGTAAAAAACGCCACCGCACCTTGCCACCTTCCGGTTGCCTGCTTTCCCGGTTGCCTGTCTTCCGATTGTCGTGGCGCGCCGCGCCGCTTCCCGCCGCTCCGGTCAGAGTATCGTGACCGGGTTCAGGGCCAGCAATGTGGGCACGCCGATGATCAGCAGGGCGGCGAGGAAGATGGTTCCAAAGATCAGACCCAGTGTCCAGAAATCCTTACGGGAAACGTAGCCGCTGCCGAAATAGACCGGCGCCGGGCCGGTGGCGTAGGGCGTGATCACCCCCATCAGGCCGAGAGAGAACACCAGCAGCAAAGCCAGCACCGTCGCCGGCAGGCCCGGTACCGCGGCACCGGCGGCCAGCACCACCGGCAGGACCGCGGTGGTGTGGGCGGTGGAACTGGCGAACATGTAATGGACCACGAAGAACAGGATCACCAGCACCACCATCACCGCGATAGGAGACAGCCCGACCAGCATCGCCGCCGCGGTCTTGGCAAACCAGGTGATGAAACCGACCTTGTTGAGACCGCTGGCCAGGGTCACCAGCGTTGCGAACCACACCAGCACGTTCCACGCCGGCCGGTCGGTCAGCACGTCGTCCCACGTCACCACGCCGGTCATGACCATCAGGGAAATCACCACCAGCGCGACGATGGTGGCACCGATCACGCCGCCCGCGAAAATCCACAGCATCAGTGCCAGCACCACCAGCGCCGCCATCACCACCTCGTGGCGGGAAAGGGGTCCCATGGTCGCCAGTTCCGCGGCGGCCCATTTGGGAACCTCGGGGCTGCGCCTGATTTCCGGCGGGTAAATCACGAACACCAGCAACGGCAACAGCAGCAGCAGCGGCAGGCCCACCGGCAAAAAGCCGACCAGCCACTGGGTCCACGAGATGTCGACCTTGATGGTCTTGCGTACCAGTTCCACCGCCAGCAGGTTGGGCGCCAGCGCGGTCAGGAACATGGAACTGGTGATGCAGGTGGTGCTGAAGGCGGTCCACATGACATAGGCGCCGATCCGGCGGGAGGTCGGCCCCGGCCGGGAGTCGTAAAGCGCCGGGATGTTGCGGATGATCGGAAAGATGGTGCCGCCGCTGCGCGCGGTGTTGGACGGGGTGAACGGCGCCAGGATCAGGTCCGAAACCATGATGGCGTAGCCGAGCCCGAGGGTGCGGCCGCCCAGCGATCGGACCAGCAGGAGCCCGATTCGTTTGCCGAGCCCGGTCTTTTCGTAGCCGAGCGCGAACATGAAGGCGCCGAAGATCAGCCACACGGTATCGTTGGAAAAGCCGGCCAGCGCCCAGGCCACGGCCTCGGCCGGTTCCTTGAACGCGGGATCGGCCAGTTGCCGGGCGTCGAACAGCGCATAAGGCGCCAGCACGGCAATCGCCGTGACGCCGATCACGCCCACGGCCGCAGCCGGAACCGGCTCCAGGATCAGGCCCGCGATCACCCCGGTAAACAGGGCAAAATAGAGCCAGGCATTGGGCTGAAGCCCGGCCGGCACCGGACAGAACGCGATGGCCCCCGCCACCAGCACCGGCGCCAGCGCCTTCCAGACCAGGGGTCGCAAAAGAAACGGGCCGGGTATTCGGGCGACGGCGGGCGGCGCCTGTACGGTTCCGGTCATGTCAACCACCAGGTCAGGGGGCACGGGAGGACTCAGAACGCATGTGGTCATGGCCGGAGTGCCCACAACCATCCGTTGGTGGCACGCCAGCGATGCGCCGGACGCCTGCCTTGACCTTCGGCGATGGGGGCCGGCGACCGGCGCTTCCGGCGACCGGGGATTCCCTCTCGGGAGCCTACCGGGCCGGGGCGGCGCCGCCGGGCAGGGGGAGGATCAGGCGCCGGGGCGCCTTGGCGGGGGTGCGGCGGCTGACGCCGGCGAACAACTGCTTGCTGGCCTCAATCATCGTCACGCCGGCGAACGCCTTGAACCAGCGCACCCCGATCTGTTCCCAGGCCGGCGCCCAGGCCAGACTGAAACGTGACCGCACCGGCGGAATGAACAGGGCGTGGGCGGTGCGTTCCGGCACGAACAGGGTATCGCGCAGCACCTGCTTCAACTGGCTGACCGAATAGGGATAGCCATGGCCAAAGGGTGTCCATTCGGCCCGCGCCCACAGGCCCCGACGGTTGGGGACCACCGCCAGCAACCGGCCGCCCCCGGCCAGCACCCGCCAGATTTCCCGCAGCATCGGCCGCACCTGCTCGGTGCCCTCCAGGCCATGAATCAACAGAACCCGGTCCACCGAAAGGTCGGCCAGCGGCAACTCGGTCTCGTCGGTGAGCGCCATCAGCCCGGGACCCTCGGTTGGCCAGTAGCTGACCCCCTGTGCCGCCGGCATCAGGCCGATCACCCGCTCGGCCTCGTCGCGATAGAGGCGCAGATAGGGGCCGGGGTAGCCGATTCCGACCATGGTCTGACCGGCACCGCTTGGCCAGACCTCGCGTAGCCGGCGGCGAATCAGCCGCCGGGCCACCTGACCCAGGCTGCTCTGGTAGAACGCGCGAAGGGCGACGATGTCGGTATACATGCGGGCGGGCGGGACTCCCCGAAGAACGCGGTCCTGGCCGCACCCATAGGAACAGACGCCGGTGGAAAATCAAGGTAATCCGGCGGGTGACCGGAAAAAGTCCGGGACTTCGCAGTGCCGTCGGCCCTGGGGGAGGGGGCCGATGGCGCGGTGCCTGCCCGGAATCGCCTCCCCCCCTTTGCACCGGTGGGCACCGGGCGACCCGGGAAATCTTGCCGAAGGGGGGCGCAGTTGGGCTAAGCTACAGGGACCTGCCTTGCCCCCCTGCGGTGTTCCCGTGCCATGACCGACCAACTGACCATCGCGCTTGCCCAGATCAATCCCACCGTTGGCGCCATTCGCGCCAATCTTGACCGTGTGCGCGACGCGCGGGCCGGAGCGGCGCAGCGGGGCGTTGATCTGGTGGTGTTTCCCGAGCTGGTGGCCACCGGCTATCCGCCCGAGGATCTGGTGCTGAAACCGCTGGTGCTGGATCTCGTGGAACAGTCGGTGACGGCGCTGGCGGCCGAGACCGCCGATGGCGGGCCGGCGTTGCTGGTGGGGACGCCGTGGCGGCTGGATGGCCGTCTCCACAACGCCGCCGTGCTGCTGGAGGGCGGCCGGATCGCGGAGATCCGGCTCAAGGCCGACCTGCCCAATTACGGGGTGTTCGACGAGAAGCGGGTCTTTGCCGCCGGGCCGCTGCCCCAACCGGTGCTGTTCCGCGGTGTGTCGCTGGGGGTGATGATCTGCGAGGACATGTGGACGTCGTCGTCGGCCGCGGCGCTGGCCCGGACCGGGGCGGAACTGCTGGTGGTGATCAACGGCAGCCCGTTCGAGACCGACAAGGCCGGTGTTCGAATCGCGCTGGCGAACCGGCGGGTCGAGGAAACCGGCCTGCCTTTGCTGTACGTCAATCAGGTCGGCGGCCAGGACGAGCTGGTGTTCGACGGCGCGTCCTTTGCCATCAATGCCGACCGGCGACTGGCGGCCCAGGCGCCGGGGTTCCGCGAGCACCTGCTGGTCACACACTGGCAACGCGGCGAGGACGGGCGCTGGTCGTGCCGGGATGGCGAGCGGGCGGCGCCCGTCACCGAACCGGCGGCGATTTACCAGGCGATGATGGTGGGCCTGCGGGACTACGTGAACAAGAACCGCTTTCCGGGGGTGCTGCTCGGCCTGTCGGGCGGTATCGACAGTGCGCTGACCGCGGTGGTGGCGGTGGACGCGCTGGGGGCCGACCGGGTCCATGCCGTGATGATGCCATCCCCCTATACCTCGAACGAGAGTACCGAGGACGCGGTCGAGGTGGCCAATCTGCTCGGGTGCAAGCTCGACACCCTGTCCATCGAGCCGGTCATGGCCGCCTTCGATGCGGTTCTGGCGCCGGCCTTCGCCGGAACCGATGCCGACATCACCGAGGAGAATATCCAGTCGCGTGCGCGTGGCATGGTGTTGATGGCGCTTTCCAACAAATTCGGCGCGATGGTGCTGTCTACCGGCAATAAATCCGAGATGTCGGTGGGCTACGCCACCCTTTACGGCGACATGTGCGGCGGCTATTCGGTCCTGAAGGATGTCTACAAGACCACGGTGTTCAAGCTGGCGCGCTGGCGCAACCAGCATCTCCCCGACGGCGCCGAAGGTCCCGCCGGCCGGGTGGTGCCGGAACGGGTGCTGACCAAGGCGCCAAGCGCGGAACTCAAGCACGACCAGACCGACCAGGACACGCTGCCCCCTTACGAAGCCCTGGATGACATCCTGGAATGTCTGATCGAGCGCGAGATGGGGCCGGCCGGGATCGTCGCCCGCGGCCACGATCCCGACACCGTCAACCGGGTCTGGCACATGCTCGACCGTGCCGAGTACAAGCGTCGTCAGGCGCCTCCCGGGGTCAAGATCACCCGCCGCGGCTTCGGCAAGGATCGCCGCTACCCCATCACCAACCGCTTCCTGTCGGTGCTGGCGTAACAGGCGCCTATACGGTGTGGCCTTCCTTGGCGAATTCCCGGCGGATCGCCTGCACGACGTCGTCCTTGCCGATCGGCCGGCCGCTCGCAGCCAGCGAAGCCAGCGAGACCGAGCGGATGGCGTTCATGATGGCGGCACCGGACAAGGCATGGTCGTGCGCGATCCGGACCAGATCAAGGTCCGGAGCCAGCGTCGCCTTGGGCGAGAACCCCTGCCGCCACAGGCGCAGGCGTTCGTCGGGCTCAGGCAGGGGAAAATAGATCAGCGATTCGAATCGGCGAGCGAAGGCGTCGTCTATATTCTCGCGAAAATTGGAAGCCAGGATGGCGATGCCATCAAAACTCTCGATGCGTTGCAGCAGAAAGGCGACCTCCTGGTTGGCGTAGCGGTCATGGGAGTCGCGGGTTTCGCTGCGCTTGCCGAACAGGGCATCGGCCTCGTCGAAGAACAGGATCCAGCCCTTGTGCTGGGCGCGGTCAAACACCTGTGCCAGGTTCTTCTCGGTCTCGCCGATGTATTTGGACACCACCAGCGACAGATCGATGCGGTAGACCTCGCGGCCGGTCTGCTTGCCCAACAGGCCGGCGGTCATGGTCTTGCCGGTGCCGGGCGGCCCATAGAACAGGCTGCGGTAGCCGGGGCGGAGCTTGGAGGCCATACCCCAGTCGGTCATCAGGGTTTTGCCATGGGTGACCCAGGCGGTGATGTCGCGGACCTTTTGCGCAGTGGCGGCATGAAGCACCAGATCCTGCCAGTCCAGCCGGGTTTCCAGCCGCTGCGCCGGAAATGCCGAGCCGGGATCGGGCTGCCAGGGTCCGCCGACGGTAAACAGGGTGAGATGTTCGTCGGAAAGCCGCAGTGCGCCCTTCATCGGCGGCTCGTCGGCGGCGATCGGCCGCAGCCGGAGAATGCCTTCGCGCGCGAAGGCATGGCCGGGTTCGAACAGTTTTTGCACCCGAAAGCGCGTCGCCAGGTCATTGCCGGCGATCAGGAAGGCCAGGGTTTCGCCGGTCGGCCAGAAATCGCCGTCGGCGCCCGCCCGAATTCCCCCGAATTCGGTGAAACGACGGTCAAAAGTCTGGTTGCGGGTGTGGAAGATGTCGAGCACATGGGGCCGGAGGTGCGGCGCCAGGGCCAGGACCAGCGCCAGCCGCTCGTTGGCGCCAAACTCCAGCCGGTGCAGGGCCTCGCCATAGGACGACGCCGACCCGGGCACGGCGGGCGGTTCGATCGCTTCCATTTCCGAATCGGGGCTTTCGAAATATTGCCTGAAACGGGCATCGATGACCCGGGCGAGCCATCCCAACTCGGCTTCCAGGACCCGCGCGTTTGCGGCCAGTATCTCGGCGCTCACCATTCGATCCTCAGCGGTAACGGCATCCAGGGCAGGCGGGTCCATTGCATCGGCCACGGCAGGCAATCCAGCAGAATGTCGTGGGTGCGCCGCTCGACCCGCAGCAGCCAACAGCCATCCCGGGTCGACAGCGCACCCCGGCGCTGCAAAAAGCTGTCGCGCAGCCCGGCCACCGACAGGGTCGCGAAGCCGGAAGTATGGGCAAGCACCGCGTGCAGCATCTCTTCGGTGGCGGCGGCTTCGGAGCCGGTGACCGGGATGTCCGGTTCGTGCACGGTATCGAGGTCGATTCCACACAACACCTTGTCGAGGGCAAGGCGATAGTCCGGCGCTTCGGTGGCGCCACTGGCGGCATGATGCAGAAGCAACACCGCCCGGTGCCGGGCCGGCTCGTCGACGAAGGCGGGCTCGGTGCCGGTCAGGCCGAGTCGCGAAAAGAAGCGCGATAGAAACGGCCACAGCAGGCAGAGCCCGGCGTCGTCAACGAAACAGGCGTCGCCGCGCTCGCGGGCATCGCCCGGCCGAACGGTGCCGGCCGGGAAGCCGCGGCGCCGCTCCAGCGAGTCCGCCGCGTCGCGGGGCTCGAGGACGGCCAGCACCCGCCGAACCTCGGAAGGCGTCACCAGCCCGGCCTCGACGAAGGGCCGGGCCAGGGCGTGCAGAACCGGCAAACCCGGCGCCTCGTCGCCTGCCGACGGCGCAGGTTCCGGCCACGCCGACAGCGCCGCCCGACAAGCTGGCCACAGTGCCCTCGGCAGGGCCTCGGCCTGCGCCGCGAGCAGCGCGAGCAGCGCCGCCGCCTTCCCGCTCCGGTGGCGCAGGTGCTCCAGCCGGACGGCCGGGGAGGCGGTCAGGGGAGGGCCATCGTCGCTGTCCACGGCGGCCTCGTCGGCGGCCGGCCTGATCTCAGCCGTCGTGATCCGATCGGCAACCGGCCGCGCAGCGTCGTCGGTCCGACAACTCCGATCCGCGGTTCCCGTGCCGGCCGTTGCGACCGTCGAGTCATCCGTCGCGTCATTGGTCGGCCGGGTCGGGCGCCTGTCGGGCAGGGGCCGGGGATTGGCATCGGTGACGGTGGTCGGATCGGCGGGCGGCGGTTCGTGTGCCGTTCCGGCTTCGCCTTTTCTGTCGGTCGGCTCCGTACCGGCCGGCGGAACTTCCGGTCCCGGTGTCGGCCACACCAAGCCGAATTGGCCCGGCGTGGGCCGGGGATCGGCATCGGTTATACCGACCGGATCGGCGGACGGCGGTCTTGCGGTCGCGGCCGGGTCATTGCGGTCTGCCTCGGTACCGGCCGGTGGCGCCTCAGGTCCGTTCATCGGCCGGGTCGGGCCGAACGCATGGGACAGGGGCCGGGGATCGGTATCGGCTACGGTGGCCGGATCGGCGGGCGGCGGTCCTGTCGTCCCGGCACCGTTGCTCCAGTCCGCCGACCGGTCCCCCCGATCTGCCGCCCCCATCCCTGCCGGCGCGGCCTCGAGTCCTGCCGTCCGCCACGCCTGCCGCAGATCGTCAAGCAAGGTTTCGGGGTCGGCACCGGTCTCGGCCGCCAGAGCGGCGAGAAACCCGCCCGTCGGAGTTGACGCGCCGTCGGAGTTCTGCCCGGTGCCGGCGGTGCGCAGTGCCGCCCGCCACACCAGATGGCGCAGCCGGCTGCGCCCGATGCCGGCGAAGGCCACCGCCTCGGCCAAAGGTCCGTTCAGCACCCCATCCATCAGGCCGGGCAACCGGGAATCCGCGGCCGATGTTCGGGTCAGCAGCGTGAACATCGACGACAGCCGGGCGTCGTCCAGTCCGCGGATCAGGCGGTCGAGGGCGTCGGCGCGCCGGACGAGGTCGCGCATCAGGTCGGCCAGGGCGCCAGGGCTGTGGCGGAGCGCGGTCGAGACCGCGGCATCCAGCGGGCGGTCGTCGCTGTCCATCCCCCACCAGGGCAAAGTGCCTGTGGTTGCGATCGCTGCGATGAATTCAAGCGCCCGCTCCGTCGGCGTGACCGGCACCGGTGGGGCAGGCCGGGCGACGGCGGACGGTTCCGGAGACTGCCGCAAAGCCGCTTCGAGTCGGGCCGCCAGCCGGAGCGGCAACTCCTGTTCCAAGGTGGCCAGGGGGATCCGGCCGAGATCAAGCTCCAGCCGGTCGATCCGCAGAACCACGCCGGGCCGGGCCGCTTCACTCAGGCAGCGGTCGAGCACGGGAAGGAGATATCGCCGGAAAAATTCCGGCAGTGCCGCCGACAACCTCTGTGCGAGCGCAACGTCGGTGGTGTGCAGTTCGATAATCTGTCGGCGGATGAGGTGGCGCTGGGTTTCCATGGATGGGTCAGGAGATCAGTCCGGCGCAGACCGGGAACCCGCAGGAACCCGCGATCGGCGAGGCGGACACCATAGCGGCTGAACCATCCTTTGACCATGCGGTCAGAGTGTGACAAACACTCGAGTCAGCCAAAGAATGCCCTTTGGGAACATTGGGCGTTTTCCTTCAAAACCGAGCAGGACGGGCATTCTTTGTCAGCCTCTCAGGGCTGTGATCGGGGTCACAGCCTTTCGATCGTGTATCGGGCATGGTGGCGGTCCAGACCATCGAGTACCTTGCCGAGCCATCTGATCTGCACAGGAGGCGGGAATGTTGCCAACAGCATGCCGCCAACACGGGTGTTCCCTTCGACCCCACCGGCCCTTGCACCTGACCGCGACGCTGCTTCTCATTCTGGCCACGTTTTCCGGCGCCGTGGCGCCCGCTGCGGCGCGCGATCATCGCAGCCATCACCACCATCATTACCGGGTTTTCGGCTCTCCCTATCAGCCCGATTGGCGGCCGTGACCACCGGCGGTGCATTTGTTGCGTCCGCTCGCGGACCCGGCCTGATTCTTCCGTTACCCTGACCCGGTTTCGCCACCGGTCCCTGCCGCCGCCACTCCCTCATCACCGCACACCTCATCACCGCACCCTGGCGCCGGGGCCTGGGGCGCCGTATCCTCGCGGTCCTTGCGCCACCCTCTGCCGGGGACCCTTGTTTTGAGCGAGTCCGGTCACGTCATAACCTGGGCGGTTCTGCCTTTCGGGGTACTGGCGCTGTTGCTGGCCGCCTGCCGGACCGCCGACGCCCCCGTCGGCAGTGCGGTGGCCCGGGCGGCCATCGTCTGGGCCGGACTGGCGGCGGTTTCGGCGGAGGGGCTTGGCCTGTTCGGCGCCATCGGCCGTCCCGGTCTGGTGGCGTTCTGGCTGGTCGCGGCCCTGGCGGTTGCCACCCGCTGTCGTTCCTGGCCGCGACCAAAGGTGCCGTCCCGGACCGGGTTGGGGACGTGGCTCGGCGTGGCCGTGCTGGTTGGCCTCGTGACCGTGACCGCGCTGCTGGCGCCGCCCAACACCTGGGACTCCATGACCTACCACATGGCCCGGGTGATGCACTGGCAGCAACAGGGCTCGCTTGCCGACTATCCCACCGCGATCGTGCGCCAACTGGCCTCCAATCCGCTGGCGGAAATCCTGATTCTGCATTTCCAGGTCCTGGCCGGCGACGATCGCTGCGCCAACCTCGTCCAGACCCTGGCCTATGCCGGCTCGGCGGTGGTGGCGGCGGCGCTGGCCCGGCGGCTGGGGGGTGGCGACCGCGAGGCCGGGCTGGCGGCGCTGCTGGTCGCGACCCTGCCCATGGCGATCCTTCAGGGCAGCAGCACCCAGAACGACCTGACCGCGGCGTTCTTCCTGCTGGCGGCGGCCGAACGCCTGCTGGCGTGGCGGGACGGCGGCCGGTCCCGCCAGGCCCTGGAGTTCGCGGGCGCGGTGGGGCTGGCGTTGCTGACCAAGGGCACCGCTTATTTCTTTGCCGCCCCGCTGGTCGCGATGGCGGGCTGGTGGCTGCTGCGGGGCCGGGACCGGCGGGGTCCCGCGGCGCGTCTGGCCCTGGGTCTGGCCATGGCGCTGGTGGCGCTGGTCCTCAACGCCGGTCACTGGCAGCGCAACCTGACGGCGTTCGGAACGCCGCTTGGTCCGCAATATGGCGTCGCCACCGAGGAGATCGGGTCCGGCGCCCTGGCCTCCAACCTGCTGCGTGGCCTTGCCTCCAATCTTGCGAGCCCGGTGACGGCGCTGAACGAGGCGGTGGTGACGGCGGTCACCGCGCTCCATGCCCTGGTTGGACGGGATGTCAACGACCCGCGGCTGACCTTTCCCCAAACCCGGTTCGAACTGACCCGCTCGGTGCTGGACGAAAATCAGGCCGGCAACCCGCTGCATCTGGGCCTGATCGTGCTGGCGCTGGTCCTGGCGCTGCCGGTTCGGAACCGGGCGGTTGCGGTATTCGGGGCGCTGGTGCTGGCGGGCGGCCTGCTGTTCTGTCTGGGGCTGCGCTGGCAGCCCTGGATCACCCGGCTGCAACTGCCGTTTTTCGTCCTCGCCATGGCGCCGGTGGCGGTGCTGCTGGGCGAGCGGCTGTCGGGGCGCATCCTCGGTCCCGGCGCCGCGGTGCTGCTGGTCATGGCGTTGCCCTGGGCGATCATGAATCAGGCCCGGCCACTGTACGGCGAGCCCACCCGGTCGTTCGCCCACCATCTGTCGCCGGATATCTGGCGGGCCGATCGGGGCGACCAGATTTTCGCCATGCGCCCGGCGCTGGAGCCGGCGGTTCAGGCCGCGGTCGCGGCGATCCGGGATCGCACCGGTTCCGGCGTCGGCCTGGTTTTGGGGGGCGACTCCTGGGAATATCCCTTCTGGGTCCTGATCAACGGCGACCGGAGCCGGCCGCCGGTGCGGATCGAGCATGTTTGCGCCGGTGCCGTCGGTGATTTTGCGCCCCGCGCGGTGTTGCTGCTGGGTCCGCCGGCGCCCGAACGCCTGGTCTGCGAAGGTTTGCGTTTCGACCGCACCGTCACCTTTCCCGCCACGGAGGATACCGCCAATCCCTCGGGCGTCGCGGTCTATCAACGCGGTTCGGATTGACGGCCCGGGGCTTCGGTACCGGGTTACCGGTCCCGCCCGGGCTTACTCGCTGCCCTCATGCAGCGCCTTGAGGATGGTGCAACTGGCGATCTGCTGGCCCGGGCAGGCATCGATCATGCGGCGGAACCGGGCTTTGAGGGCGGTGAGTTCGACGATGCGGCGTTCGATCGCCTCCAGATGGGCCTCGGCGAGGCGGGTGGCGGCGGTGCAGGGTTGCCCGTGACCGGCGGCGCCTTCAAGCCGGAGCAGGTCCCCGATCGTCTCCAGGCTCAGGCCGAAGTTGCGGGCGCGCCGGATGAAGCTCAGGCAGTCCCGATGCCGCGAACCGTAGAGCCGCCGGTTCCCGGCGCTGCGCGGCGGCTCGGGCAACAGGCCGATGGTCTCATAGTAACGGATGGTCGTCACCTTGACGCCGGTCAGTTCGGACAGCCGGCCAATGGCAAAGGACTCGATGGTCATCGCGATTCCCCTCGCGGCGATTCCCCTCGCGCCTTCAGGGTCCGAAGAATGTACGCCGGACCCGGGTGAAACGGGAGGGCCTTGTCGCCAAGGGGCGTGGCGCCCTGCCGGGGGTACCGCGGCACCGGTGCGGGCCGAAGCGGCCGTCGGAATGGCTGCATATCAGGGTTGGCGCATCCCCCTGTCACATCCTTGCCCCGTTCGTGGAAAATTCCGATCCGGCCCTTTCGAAATGCGTTGGAAGCCGCCATAGTTCCAAAGGTCAAAACCCCTCTGTCCGCTCTCCTGTCTGGTGGTCGCCATCTTGTCCCATCGTCGATCAATCCACTGCGTCGCCGCCTTTGCGATCGGCACGGTGGCGTGTCTCATCGCAACCCCTGGTCCCGCCGCCACCCCGGGCGTGGTCGCCAGCGATATTGTGCCTCACCGGGCGATCTACCGGCTGTCTTTGCTGTCCGCCCGCAGCAGCAGCGCGGTGGCCGACGTGAGCGGCGCCATGATGTTCAAATGGGCCGACGCCTGCGATGCCTGGACCGTGGAACAGCACTTCGATATGGACTTCGTCTATACCGAAGGCGACGAGGTCCATATGGCGACCAATTACGCCACCTGGGAAGCCAAGTCGGGCGCCAGCTACCGGTTCCATATGCGTCGGGTGGTCAACGGCGAACTCGACGAAGAGCTCAAGGGCGACGCGACCATGGCCTCCGGGGCCAAGGGCGGGACGGTTCATCTGGACAAGCCGGATGCGGTCGATCAGCCGCTGGCCGCGGGAACTCTGTTTCCGACCCAGCACACCCTGGTCCTGCTGGAGCAGGCGCTGGCCGGGGAGCGGTTCGTGGCGCGCACCGTGTACGACGTCGCCGATACCGACGGCCCCAGCGAAATCAGCGCGGTGATCGGCAAGCGGACCACCCTCAAGGACGGGGTCGGGGCCGAGGTCGGTGCCAGCAACCGGCCGAGTCGGGAGGTGCTGATCGCCGACGCCAAACGGGACAACCGGCTGTTGTCCGGGGCGGCGTGGCCGGTGCGGCTGGCGTTCTTTCCGGTCAGGAGCGACAGCGCGTCCCCGGAATACGAGATGAGCATGCTGTTGCTGCATAACGGCATTGCCGAGGCGATGCAGATCGATTACGGCGACTTCGTCGTCAATGCCGTGCTCGAGACCCTGGAACCCCTGCCCAGGTCCGGGTGCTGAAAAGAGGGGTGACGCCTGCATGACGTCTTCCGGTCGCCGGCCGATCGTCATCCTCACCGGGGCCGGCATTTCCAAGGAATCCGGTCTCGATACCTTTCGCGACGCCGATGGCATCTGGGCCAGAGTCCGCATCGAGGACGTGGCGACGCCGGAAGCCTTTGGCCGCGATCCGGGGCGGGTTCATGCCTTCTACAATGCCCGGCGGCGGCGCCTGCTGGCCGACGACATCGCGCCCAACGCCGCCCATCGGGCGCTGGCCGAGTTGGAAGCCGGCTGGCCGGGGCCGGTGCTGCTGGTGACCCAGAACATCGATGACCTGCACGAACGCGCCGGGCAGCGGAAGCTCATTCATATGCACGGCGAACTGTTGAAGGCGCGATGCGCCNNTCGGCGAGATGCCGCTGGAGATGGAAGCCATCTTCTCCGCGCTCTCGGACTGCGGGCGGTTCGTCTCCATCGGGACCTCGGGTCACGTCTACCCGGCGGCCGGCTTCGTCGGTGCCGCCGCCGGCCACGGCGCCGAAACCATCGAGTTGAACCTGGAGCCGTCGGCCGGAACCAGCCGGTTCGACCGCTCGATCCAGGGACCGGCCACGGTGGTCGTGCCGGCCTTCGTTCAGAGCCTGCTGGCCGGGTGATGACCGCCGGGGCCAAGGTCCCGGACCAGGACCAGGACCAGGACCTGGCGGCGGTGCTGGCCGGTGCCCGGGCCTGCCGGGTGTGCGCCGGGGTGCTGCCGCTGGGACCGCGGCCGGTGCTGCGGGTGACCGACACCGCCCGGCTGTTGATCGTCGGTCAGGCGCCGGGCACCCGGGTCCACGAGACCGGCATTCCCTGGAACGATGCCAGCGGCGACCGGTTGCGGCGCTGGCTGCGGCTGGACCGGGAGGTCTTTTATGACGCGAGCCGGGTGGCCATCATCCCCATCGGCCTGTGCTATCCCGGCACCGACCCGAGGGGCGGCGACCGGCCACCCCGGCCCGAATGCGCGCCGTTGTGGCACCCGCCGCTGCACCGCCACCTCAAGCATCTCGGTCTGACCCTGTTGGTGGGGGGCTATGCCCAGGCGTTCCATCTGGGACCGCGACGAAAGGACTCGGTGACCGCGACGGTCGAAGCCTGGCGTGACTATCTCCCCGAATTCCTGCCGATGCCCCATCCCAGTTGGCGCAATACCGGCTGGCTCGGGCGCCATCCCTGGTTTGAAGCCGAGGTGCTGCCCGAACTGGGGCGGCGGGTGGCCGAACTGGTTCATGACGGCGGGTTCTGAGCCGAACCGGCCTGCGGGGTGGTCGACCTTCGGCGCCGGTCGTACTAGGTTTTCCTGGACCGTTTCCCATGGGCGTTGCGCCTGGGGGCCGGAAGCTGGGGAAACCGCCATGAGTCTCGCCATCGCCATCCAGATGGATCCCATCGAGTCCATCGACATCGACGCCGACAGTACCTTTGTCATCGCCCTGGAGGCGCAACGCCGCGGCCATCGCCTGTTCTATTATCAGCCCCAACAGCTCACGCTTCGCCACGACCGGCTGGTGGCGCGGGGCCGGGACCTGACCCTGGAGCGGATTCGGGGCGGCCATTTCCGCCTGGGCGAGCCCCGGACCGTGGCCCTGGCCGAGCTGGACGTGGTGCTGTTGCGCCAGGATCCGCCGTTCGATCTCGCCTATATCACCAGCACCCATCTGCTGGAACATCTGCCGCGGCGGGTGCTGGTGCTCAACGACCCGGCCGAGGTGCGCAATGCACCCGAGAAATTGCTGGTGACGCATTTCCCGCGCCTGATGCCGCCGACCCTGATCACCAGCGACCGCCACGAGATCGAAGCCTTCCGCACCGAATACCGCGATATCATCGTCAAGCCGCTGTTCGGATGCGGCGGCGCCGGGGTCTTCCACCTCAAGCCCGGAGATGAGAATCTGACCTCGATCCTGGAACTGTCTTTCCGGCTCTACCCGCGCGAGCCGGTGATGGTGCAGCAGTACCTGCCGGCGATTCGCGACGGCGACAAGCGGATCATTCTGGTGGAGGGAGAGCCGGTGGGTGCGGTCAGCCGGATGCCCCAGAGCGGCGAGGCCCGGGCCAACTTCCATTCGGGCGGGCAGCCGGCCCTGACCCGCCTGACCGACCGCGACCGCGAGATTTGCGCCGGGATCGGGCCGACCCTGCGCGACAAGGGGCTGGTCTTTGCCGGCATCGACGTGATCGGCGACTGGCTCACCGAGATCAACGTGACCTCGCCCACCGGCCTCCAGCAGGTCAACCGGCTGGACGGTGTGCAACTGGAAGCGACGGTGGTCGACGCCATCGAGGCGCGACTCGCGGCCCGGCGGCGCGAGCCCGGGGCGGCCTGAGCGGACGGGCGGCGCCCACCAGGCCCCCGAGCGGGCGGTGTCGGTGACGGCGTGGCGGGCGGGAAAAAGGGAGAGGAGTCGGTATGCAGACCTTTCTGGTGGGTGGCTGGGTTCGCGACCTGATGCTGCGCCGGCCGGGACGGGACCGCGACCGGGTGGTGGTCGGTGCCACCCCGGACGACATGCTGGCCCGCGGTTTCGTCCGGGTCGGCAAGGACTTTCCGGTGTTCCTGCATCCCGGGACCCGGGAGGAGTACGCCCTGGCCCGGAGTGGCCGGGGCGGCGCCGACCGCTTTGACCCTGACGTCGCCCTGGAAGAAGACCTCCGGCACCGCGACTTCACCATCAACGCCATGGCCATGGACGCAGACGGCGCTCTCATCGATCCGGTGGGCGGGGCCAGGGATGTGGCGGCGGGCATCATCCGCCATCTTGGCAATGGCCTGTGGGACGACCCGTTGCGTGTTCTGCGTGGCGCGCGATTCGCGGCCCAGCTCCGGGGCTTTACCGTCGCGCCCGGGACCCTGGCGGAAATGGGCCGGGTCGCGGCCGGCGGCGGGTTGGCGGCACTGGCGCCCGGGCGCATCTGGCCCGAACTGGACAAGGCCCTGGGGACCCCGAATCCCAGCCGCTTTTTCCTGGTGCTGCGGTCGGTGGGGGCGCTGGCGCCGCTCTTTCCCGAGATCGACCGCCTGTTCGGGGTGCCCCAGCGCGCCGACACCCATCCCGAGATCGATACCGGCGTCCATGCCATGATGGTGCTGGACTGCGCGGCCCGGCTCAGCCGGGATACCGCCGTCCGCTTTGCCGCGCTGGTTCACGATCTGGGCAAGGGCTCGACACCCGTCGAACTGCTGCCCCGTCATCATGGCCACGAAGAAAGGGGCGGCGCCCTGGTCGAGACGCTGGTCCGCCGGTGTGCCGGCCCGAAGCGCCATGCCGAACTCGGGATGGCGGCGGCACGTCTGCATGGCCTGTTCCACACCATCTCCGACTTGCGACCGGGGACGGTGTTGGAGGTGCTGACGGCGGCCGATGCCTTCCGGCGTCCCGAACGGCTGGAGGCCCTGCTTCTGGTGGCCGAGGCCGATCGCCGTGGTCGTCTCGGCCATGGCGACGACCCGTATCCCCAGGCGGCCCTGTGGCGGCGCGCCCTGGCGGCGGCGGCCGGGGTCACCGGCGGCGCCTTGGTCGCCGATGGTCATCATCCCGGGTCGAGCCTGGCGCCGGTGCTGTTCCAGCGGCGGGCGGAGGCGATCCGGGCGCTTCCGGCCGACCTGGAGCCGCGGCCACCGGCCGTCCCCGTCACCGGCCCGGTGGAGCTGCCGACCAGACTCCGCATCACCGACGTTCTTGAAGAGATCGAGCGCGAGGAAGTCGTCACCATCCTGTTTGCGGTGGAATCGGGAAGCCGCGCCTGGGGCTTCCCGTCTCCCGACAGCGATTTCGACGTGCGCTTCGTCTATGTCAGACCGCCCGAGTGGTACCTGTCCCTGACAAAATGTCGGGACGTGATCGAGCGTCCGATCGTGGACGACCTGGACCTTGCCGGTTGGGACCTGAAAAAAGCCCTGGCCCTGCTGCTCAAGGGCCATCCGGTGCTGCTGGAGTGGCTGAATTCGCCCATCGTCTACCTGGAGCGGCCGGAAACCGCGTCTCTCCGGGAGTTCGCAGCCCGAAGCCCGTACCGCCGGGCGGCGGCGCATCATTACCGCAGTCTGGCCCGGCACTGCTGGCAGGATCACATTGACGGCCGGGAAACCGTGGCTTTGAAGAAATATCTCTACGGCCTGCGTCCCGCGGCGGCGCTGTGCTGGCTGCGCACCAACGGCGTGGGCCGGCTGCCGATGGACCTGCCGACGCTGCTGGCGGAGATCGCTCCCGGCCCCGTCCTCAGCGCCGAGATCGATGGTCTGCTGTCGGCCAAGGCGGCCTCGTCGGAACTCGGCAGCGGCGCCCGGCTGCCGGCCATCGACGCCTTCGTGGCCGGAGAACTGGAACGGGCCGCCATCAGCGGCGACCAAGGCGCCTTCGCCGTCGATCCTGGGCTGCGGGTCGGGACCGACGCGCTGTTCCGCAGCCTGGTACTGCGGTTTTCCGGGAACCGATAGTGCCGCGGCAGGTCGTCGATGACGCACAAGGTCCTGAGTTCGCAGGGCGCTGCCCTGCACCCGCAAGGAGGCTTGCCTCCTTGACCTCATGACGTTAAGGGATCAGGGGCCGATCGGCCCTCTGCGGGTGTGGGCGGCGCGACCATTTTGCCGCGTAAGGAGCCCAGTCATGGCACGACCGTCGTCGACGGGCGCCAGCGAGAACGGTTTCAGGTCCATCGTCCTGTTGAGCGGCGACATCGAACAGCGCAATCTGGCGTTGATTCTGAAGCAGTTCAATCCCCGGCTGAAGGTTGTTCCGGTCGGGACCGAAGCGCAGTTGACCGCAGTCTCGCCGGCGCTGCTGGCCCGGTCACGCCTGCTGGCGTTCTCGACGCCGGTGGTGGTGCCGGCCGCCGTGCTTCATCAGCTTGGTTATGGTGCCTATAACTTCCACCCCGGATCACCGGACTATCCCGGCTGGCATCCGGTGAGCTTCGCCCTTTACGACCGCGCCAAGGTGTTCGGCGCCACCGCTCACCTCATGGCAGAACAGGTCGATGCCGGGCCGATCGTCGATCTGGAGTTGTTCGAAGTCGAGCCCGGCACCACCGCGGAGCAGTTGAGCGAGGCCGCCTATGCCGCGGCGGTGCGGCTGTTCTGGCGTCTGGCCGAACCGCTGGCCACCCGGTCCGAACCGCTGCCGACGCTGTCCCTTGGGTGGAGCGGACGCAAGTCGTCGCGACGCAGCTTTGCCCGCCAGTGCGAGATTCCCCTGGACATCCCGGCCGAGGAACTGGCCCGCCGGGTGGCGGCCTTCGGCCTGGGCGACGGCAGGTCCGCCCCCACCGTCACCCTCCACGGCTTCCGTTTCCGGCTGGTGCAGGACTGATACCGGCGATCCCTGGGAATGACCTGCGAGAGCGTCGGCCCCCTATTACTATAGTTGCACTTAGCATTTTGGTGTACNNTGCGGAAGTGCAACTGTAGTACTATGCCGGGATGACCGGAACACCGTTTGCCAGCGGCGGCTGTCAGCGCGAACAGGGGATCAGCAAGAACGGAAATCCCCGGCTACGCAAATGTCTGATCCAGATTGCCTGGCGCTGGCTACGCATGCATCCCGAGCATGCGCTTAGCCGCTGGTTCCGCGAACGCACGGGCGGTGCCGCCGCCGGGCGCATCCGCAAGGTGATGAGTGTCGCCATGGCCCGTAAGCTGCTGATTTTGTTGTGGGAGCTGGTCAATCAGGGCGTGTTCCCCGACGGCCTGCGCCTGAAGGCGGCGTAAGCCTCGGACAACCGCCCCCCCCCCCACGAGAACAGGGAGAAGACCGTCATGTCACCAGAACCCTGAGCGACCGCGAAGGACAAACCTGTTGAAGAGTTTCGGCTTGGTGCCGATATGCTTCCGGGTGGACAAGCTGCCGGACCGGCCCATGGGTCGAAAGACGCCGTTGCCAAAGATTGGACTTGTCCTCCTGGTCCCCCTTGGCCCGCACGAATACCGGGCATCATGGTCAGGCTCGAACCAGAGCCGCCGGATACGAGGCTGTAGCGCGTCATGGCTCTACTTACGATCGGG
>PLTC01000209.1 GCA_003165295.1 Rhodospirillales bacterium
CTCAAGGACACCACCATGGACCCGGCCAAACGCCAGATGCTGCGGGTGGTGGTTCCCGATCCCCGCGACCCCGAATCCGGGGAGGACGCCGAGGCCACCCGGACCCTGGTGGAAAAACTGATGGGCCGCAAGCCGGAGTTGCGGTTCCGCTTCATCCAGGACAATGCCAAATTCGTTCAGGATATCGACGTCTGACGCCAAACCGGCGCAAAGAATGACGCAAGGGGGCTTTGCNNCCCCCTTGACCCCCACCAGGGGCGCGACGCCCCTGGACCCCCGTGACTTGATTATGCCACCGATTGACGAGCCGGCGCAGGAGGATTAGACAATCACGATCGATCCGGCGGCGAGGGCTCCATGGCGGCAATCTCCTGGCTTCATCTCTCTGACTGGCACCAGAAGGGGCCGGACTTTGACCGCACGGTTGTCCGTGATGCCCTGTTGGAGGATCTCCGACAGCGGCGGCGCTTCGATCCGGCGTCGGAGTCGCTGGATTTCATCGTGTTCAGCGGCGATGCCACATTCAGCGGCAAGCGCGAAGAGTTCGACGCGGTCCAACGGGAGCTGTTCGATCCGGTTCTATGCGCGGCCGGTTTGCCACGGGAGCGGCTGTTCCTGGTCCCGGGCAACCATGATCTCGACCGGGCCGCGATCTACGACCTGCTGCCGGACAGCCTGCGTAAGCCCCTGACCGCGGTTGCCGAGGTTCTTCACTGGTCCGACGACGAGCGCCGGCGCCGCTGCGCACTCCAGCCGTTCCAGGATTACGAAGCCTTTGTGGCCGGCTATACCGGGCAGGCCTCGCCGGCCTATGCCTCGATCCGGCGGTTTGACCTGCCGGGCGGCACGGTGGCGCTGCTCGGACTCAACTCGGCCTGGATGTGCGGTCGCCACCGGGGCGCGGGCGGCAGAATCGAGGACCAGAACCATCTGGTGATCGGCGAGCCGCAGATTCACAAGGCGTTACACGAAATCGCCGACGCCGCATTGCGTATCGTGGTCTTTCATCACGCCTTCGACTGGTTGGCATCCTTTGACCGGCCGATCATAGAACCACGGTTGAAGGCTAAGGCTCAGATCATCCTGTGGGGCCACGAGCACCAGCCCACGGTCAGGACCGAAGTCACGGCCAACGGCCTGTGCGTGATGATTCCGGCGGGGGCCGCTTACGAGGAACGGGTGGCGGGAGATCCCACCTATACCAACGCCTACAATCTGGTCACGGTGGACCTCGAGACCGGCAAGGGAACGGTGAGTCTCCGGCGCTGGAACGACCCGACCGGCTGGATTCCCGACACCCTGACCTGCCCCAACGGCCGCGCCAGCTTCACGCTGCCCGACGTCGAAGAGGCGGCACAGAAGCGGGCCGCCGCGTCCCGGCAACAGCAACAGGTCGCAGCGGAGCAACGCTACCGCGATCTGCTGCTGCAAAGCTGCGACATCATCAACCTGGCAAACCTGCCCGAAGACCACCTCATCGCCCAACGTCAGTTGGAATTGCGCCGACTCTACGTGCCATTGCGCGCCCGGATCGAAAGCAAGGCCGGCGCGGTGGTGGATGAACGGCTGTTCGACGCCCTGGAACAACGGCGCGACCAGCAACGCCGCGGCAAGGCCGGCAAACAAGAGACCAGGACCCGCGCCGCGATCGGCGAGCGGCTGGCCAGGGCGCGGCGGCTGGTGGTGCTGGGTGATCCCGGTTCCGGCAAGACCACCCTGACCCGCTGGATCGCCACCGCCTGCCTGCTGCGGCTGAAACAGGATCCGACCTGGGAGGCACTGCCCGACATCAGGACCCTGCCCGAAACGCCTTGGTTGCCAGTGATCGTGCGCTGCCGTGATTTGGAAACGGACGGTGCTATCGACAGCCTGGACGCGATTCTTCAGCGCACCCTGCGTCGGGCCGAACTGGACGAGGCCGAAGCCACCGCGGTCCAGCACCATCTGCTGGTGGAAATCAAGGCCGATCGCACACTGCTGATCCTCGACGGCCTCGACGAACTCGCCGACCCGCGCCGCCGCGCCCGGTTATGCCAGCAACTGGAAGCCATCGCCCGCGCGCATCCGGAGATGGCCATGATCGTGACCTCGCGCATCGTCGGCTATCGCGAAATGGGGCACCGGCTCGGCACCGGCTTTGAACACTTGACTCTTGACGACTTTAACGGTGAGGAAAAGGACAGATTCGCGCAAAGATGGTGTGAACTGGTTGAGGCGCCCGAAAGCCGGCAGGCCGCAGCGGCCAGCCTGATCGCGGACATCCACAGCTCCGACCGGATCGAACGCCTGACCGGCAACCCGATGCTGCTGGCCACCCTGGCCCTGGTCAAGCGTAGGGTCGGTCGGTTGCCCCAACGCCGGGCCGATCTCTATGGCGAAGCAGTCCAGGTCCTGCTCAACTGGCGCTCCGACGTCGACCTGCCCCTCGACACCCGCGAAGCCATGCCCCAACTGGAATATCTGGCCTATGCCATGTGCGACCGCGGCGTCCAGCGTCTGGACGAGGACGAGGTGCTCGCCCTGTTCGGCGAACTGCGTGAAAAGTACCCCAACCTGTATGCGGTGCAGCAGCACACCCCCAACGACTTCCTCCGCCTGCTGGAACGCCGGACCGGCCTGCTGATCCAGGCCGGTCTGGTCCGTCGCAACAATCACGAAGTTCCCGTCTACGAGTTTCGCCATCTGACCTTTCAGGAATACCTGGCCGCCTGTGCCCTGGTCGACGGCTACCATCCTGGCCCCGATCCCAAACCGCCGCTGGCCGAACGCATCGCCCCGCTGGCCGGACGCACCACCGAACGCCCTCTCCGATGGTCCGAAGAGGACACCGAACCCACTGTTGTCGAAAGCTGGCGCGAGACACTGCGCCTGTGCGTCGCGCTTTGTACCAGCGCCAATGTCGACCCGATGCTGGACGCCATCCTGACCTCGCAGCCCGGCGAGGCACCAGGCGGCGCGCGCGCCCGCGCGGTTCAAGCCGCCGGTTGCCTTGCCGACGAACCGAACGCCGGAGAGGCTTGCGCTCGCCATATAATTGCACAACTAACCGCCATGATTGATAACCGGGACAGGACCGCCCATTCGACCATCGCCAAAACCTGTCAGGAGCTGGCCGCCAGCCGCTGGTCACCGGTCTTGACCCAAGCCCTTTATCATGAGTTCCTGACGCGGGAACCACTGAAACGGGGTGACATTGGACGAATCCTCCGCTCGCTCCTGCCAACGGCGAGGGCAACGGCGGCGGTGTCATCCTGGCTCGAGGAGCAGGCCGTGCACTTACGCGCCGCTGACGAGCCAACGGCAACGGCCGCGGCCTTGGAGGTGATGCGGATTGCCTATGAACAACCCGTCGAATCCGACCCAGGGTTGGTTCAGGCCTTACTCCATCGCCTGAATGGGAGTCCGCCCCTGGCTCACGCCGCTGCCTGGGCCCTTTATTGGCTCAACGACAATAACTTTATCGGCCCGACGCCGCCGTGGCAGCCGAGCGCCGTGCAAATCGAAACCATAATTTCCGCCATAGCAAAGCCGGAGACCGATCCCGAAGCGAAGTTCTACCTCCTCTATATCCTCGCCAACAATCCGACAGAAGCAGCCATCGACGCGCTTGGCTCCCGGCTGACCGATCAAGATCCCCGACGCCTGACCGAGATTCTGTCTGCACTCGGCGAAATCCGCAACCGGCCGGTTGACCCGCTGATCCGGCCCTACCTCGACAGTCCGGCCTCCACCGCCCGGATAACCGCTCTGGCCGCCCTCGCACGCCCGCTCGACAACGTCAATCGATGCCTGCTGACCGCCGACATCGACGGTCTGAGGCAATGGCTCGACCCGCGCGCTCCCGTCCCCGAAACACAGGTCGCGAAGGCTGCCCACAAACTCCGCTTGCCCGTGGCCGAAATCCGCGCCCGTTACCGCACGCTGGCGGAGCATTTCGGCCTGCGTCTGGAGTGGGAGAGTGGCGCGGCCGAAGCGGATGATGTCCGCGCGCCCTATGCGCCAGGTTACGATGAGTCGCTGAAATGAAATGAAAGGGTTTTGTGGGCTCTGCCCACACCCGCAAAGGGCCGGTCGGCCCTTTGAACCCGTGAGTTTTGGAGGTCAAGGAGGCTCGCCTCCTTGCGGGTGCAGGGCAGAGCCCTGAAAAATCAAGATAATAGTGATATCCTGGCGCCCATGGGGCTTCGCCCCTTTCCCCCGACCAGGGCTTTGCCCTTGACCCACCAAAGGCCGAGGCCCTTGGAACCCGGGACTTTCACTCAGGTCATGTACCGGCCGGCATTCACCTGAATCGTCTGGCCGGTCATGAACCCGCAGGTGACGATCATCCGGGCCACCTCGGCGACTTCTTCGGGTCGCCCCAGGCGCTTCAGCGGCAGGCTTTCGGCCGGCGGCATCGGGATCCCGGCGAAAATGTCGGTGTCGATGAACGCCGGGGATATGGCGTTGGCGGTGATGTTCCACGGCAGCAGCGATGCCGCATAATGGTGCATCATACCGATTACCGCCGCCTTTGACCCGGCATAAGCGGTCGAGATCACGCCTCCGGTCATGGCCGCGGTGGACGACAGGAAAATCAGACGGCCCGCGTTCAGGTCCCGCATGTCCTGGAGAACCGCCTGCGTCACCAGGAACGCCGACCTGACATTCACGGCAAATGTCGCGTCGAAATCCTCGACGGTGGCTTCAAACACCGACAACCGTTGGCCGATGCCGGCATTGTTGACCAGGATGGCGATCGGTCCGAAGGCGTGCCGGGCCGCCGTGACCACTTCGCTTACCGCGTTCGGATGGGAAACGTCGCCTTGGATGGCCTGTGCGTTGCCACCTTCGGCGCGAATCAGCGCCACCACCTCCTGCGCGGCGTCGCGGTTGCGCAGATAATTGACCGTCACCCGGCACCCCATGCCGCCCAGTGCCCGCGCGATCGCCCGACCGATCCCCCGGCCGGCACCGGTGACCAGGGCGTGTCCTGGAAAGACTGTCGGGGCATTGGACATTGGCTGACCTCCCGTTTGTCATCACCGCCCGGCCGCCGCCAGCCCGGCCAGCACCGATCGCGCCAGCGGCAGGGTGATCGGGCGGTGAGCGGCCAGGGCGGCGCGATCCAGTTCGGTGGCCAGCCGCCGGGCGGCGTCGCACGAACGCTCCATGCGCGGCACCAGGTAAGCCACGACCTCCGCCGGCGGTCGTAACTGGCGGTCGGCCAGCAACTTGACCAGCAGCGCCGCCAGCAAATCGTCGCCGGGCGGCCCCAAGGCCACCGTCGGCGCCGCCCGCAGCCGCGATCCCAGGTCGGGCAACACCACGCCCCAGCCGGCGGCCGGCGCGGTGGCCACCAGCAGCAATCGCCCCCCGGCCTCCGCCACCACGTTGAACAGGTGCAGCAGGGCGCGTTCGGCCGTGGCGATCCCCGCCACCGCGTCGGCCCCGTCCACCGCCACCGCCCGGCTGTCCGCCACCAGCGCCGGGACTCCGGCAACAGTCAGCGATCGGGAATCGACCAGCGCCGCCCCCACCCGCGCCGACCAGACCCGGGCCAGATGGCTCTTGCCGGCTCCGGCCGGACCCGACAGCACCAGTGCCGGACCCGGCCACCGCCGCCCCGGAGCCAGCCACGCCACCGCCTCGTCGTTGCCGGGAACCACCAGGAAGTCCGCCGCCTCCAGCGCCGGCCGACAGCCCAGGTCCAACGGCAGTTGGGCCGCCGTCATGTCCGTCCTCCGCCACCGAACAGCAGGTCACAGCGCAGCACATAGCCCGCCCCCGACAGCACGGTGGTGACGGCGACGACTCCCTCTAGCAGCCCGGCCAGGCTGTGGCCGAACAGCACCGGCGGCTGATCAAAGCCCGGCAGGCCCGGACCGTTGATCGCCAGCACCAGCGCCGCCAGCATCAGTTGCGCCAGGGTGTTCAGCTTGCTGACGACCAAAGGGCGCATGGTCACCGGTTGGCGCAGGGTATAGGACAGCAGGACGCCGCCGACGATCAGCAGGTCGCGAAACACCACCAGAATCACCAGCCACAACGGCAGCAACCCATCCCTGGCCAGGGACAGATAGACACTGACCAGCAACGCCTTGTCAGCCAGCGGATCGAGAAAGGCACCGAACACGGTGCGGGCATCGCACAGCCGGGCGATGGCACCGTCGATGGCATCGGAAACCCCCGCAGCCACGAACAGCCAGAACGCCACCTCCAGCTCGCCGATCAGGATGAAGTAGACGGTCAGTGGCACCGCCACCAGCCGGCCAAGGGTGATGATGTTAGGGATGAGACGCATGGAGGCGGCACCCCCAAACCGGACAATCTTCGGCGTTGACCCGGTCTTCGGCATGGACCCGGTCCCCGGCCTTCACCGAGGCGGAGCCGGATAAGGATACTGCGGCGGCGCCGTGTCAGGATCGTTGGCCCGCGGCTCCTCCCGGTCATCGGCCGGGGGCGGGTAATATTCCGATCCGCCCGCCGGCTGGGACCCCGGTGCCGGAACCGTCCCGGCCGGTGCCGCCCGTTCGGCGGGAAGGTAGGTTCCGGACGACGGCGGTCCGGCAAGGCGCGGCGGTTGGGTGTCCAACGGTTGGGGCGCTCCAACCGGCGCCGGCGCCGGTGCCGCCGGCGCCGTCTGCGCCGAAGACTTGAGAGTAAGCGTCCACCCCGAAGGCCCCGACACCAGGGTCAGGGCGTCACGATCCAGCACCGCCCGCAACGCATCCTGGTCGCCCCGGTAGCGGATGCCGACTTCGACCCGGGAACGCGACAACGACAGCATATCGACCGCTGTCACCATCGGGTTGCTGGTCAGTCGCCGCCTGATCTCCAGCCAGTCCTGCATGCCGCCAATCGGAACCCTCGCCTCCACCCGGGCCTCGGTCACCACCGGCGGCGGAGCGGTCCGGGGCGTGGCCGCCAGCTTTTCCGCCGTCGCCGCCACCACCCGGGTCAGGAACACCGCCGGCGGCTCCCCGGCGGTTCCCGCCACCGTCAAGGTCTCGGCCGCCCCCGCCGGCTGACCGTCGGCACCAAAACGAGTAATGGCCACCCCGGCACCCACCGCCGGATCGGGCTTGTCTCCGCCGGTCAGCGTCACCACCACCACATCCCTGGCCTTGTAGTGGCCGGCGATCCGGGTCAGTGCGGCGGCGTCTCCGGCCAGCGCCTCGGCCGCGCCGATGTCGGCGATGTCCGCCAGTTCACCCGCCGGAATCACCAGCTTCGCGGCGGCGGTGCCCGCGGTGAAATCCTCCCAGTCCGAGCGCCAGGCGGTCCGCTCTTCCCACAGCACCGCATGTCCGCCGTCCTGCACCACCGGCAGGACCACGGTTTGCCGGCCTTCGGCGGCGGCGGGCGCGGCCGGACCCGCCGAAGCCGGACCCGAAGCCCCGGCATCTGCCGGGGCCATCGGCGCGACCTGGGGCCTCGCCGCCGGCTCGACCACCCGGATGCCGAGACTGCTCATATAAGAGCGGACCGCCTTGCGTCGGAATTTGAAGCTGAGGGTGCCGACATAGCGCACCGCCGAGCCGCGCTCGTGCTCGATCTCGAAGCCCTGCATCATGCGCTGGAGCTCGGACTCGCTGACATTGGGAGGGGTCCGGGAGTCGCCGTCGGCGGCCAGCCGCTTGAACAGGATGCCGAAAGCCTTGCGCTGGGCCTCGAGAATCGCCTTGTCCCGCGCCTCGGCGGCGCTGGCGGCGGTAATGTCGACCTCGACCCCGTTCACGGTATACGGGTCCTCGGACGCCTGGGGGGGCGCCTGGGGAGCCGGCGCCGATGCGGTCGCCGGAACCGCCTGCGCCTGGGCGGCACACCGGGGCGCGGTCGGACCCTGGGCGACGACGAGAACCAGCGCGGCGGCAAGAGCTGCCAGGCAAGGCCGGTGAAGCATTGCAAAGCCTTCCGTTTCGAGTATGTTTCGGCGCGGTGGACCGGCCGGATGTCCGGGCCGGGACTATAGCCCAGTGCGGGAGAGGATACCATCTCGACCAAAGCCATTGCGCCGTCGTCGGCCTATCGGGAAGCCGGTGTCGATATCGATGCCGGCAACGCGCTGGTCGACGCGATCAAACCGCTGGCCCGCGCCACCGCGCGGCCCGGCTCCGACGCCGGCCTGGGTGGCTTCGGCGCCCTTTTTGACCTGCGTGCCGCGGGATTCCACGATCCGCTGCTGGTGGTGACCACCGACGGCGTCGGCACCAAGCTCAAGATCGCCATCGCGGTCGGCCGCCACGAGACCATCGGCATCGATCTGGTGGCCATGTGCGTCAACGACCTGATCGTCCAGGGCGCCGAGCCCTTGCTGTTTCTCGATTACTACGCCACCGGCAAACTGGACGTGGCCACCGGCCGGACCATCGTTTCCGGGATCGCCGAAGGCTGCCGTCAGGCCGGTTGCGCCCTGGTCGGCGGCGAAACCGCCGAATTGCCGGGCCTTTATGCCGATGGGGACTATGATCTTGCCGGTTTTGCCGTGGGTGCCGTCGAGCGGAACCGGGTCCTGACCGGGTGCGATGTCGCGGTCGGCGACGTGGTGCTGGGACTCGCCGCCAGCGGCGTTCATTCCAACGGCTATTCGCTGGT
>PLTC01000188.1 GCA_003165295.1 Rhodospirillales bacterium
AAAAAAATGAGGGGAGTCATGAGGTTGGGTCGGGCAGGCTGGCGCGGCGGCACTTGCCATAGGCCATCGCGTGTCATAGGGTCGTTACCAGCGATCGGAACCGTAACCTCATATCCAGCGAAGGAGAATGGCAATGGCTGAGAATGGCTGTCCCTGCAACGGGCTGAAGAACGGGCTGATCCATCTGGCGGCTTTGTTCGTCGTGATTTTTCTTGCGGTGACCACGGCGATCTGTGCGGCCAATCAGTGCCCGTGGTGTCAGGGCAAGCTGACCCCGTTGCCGGCGCCGACCAGCGCGACGAAATAGGGTCAGCGATTCGAATCGGCGTGGTGGTCCCGATGCGATGACGGCTTCGGGTTTTGGGGGGCAGTCCTGGTCCTTGCTGTTTTGGAGTGTGAGCGTTTCCACCATGCCCGATCCGCTTTTTGTGCTTGCCCTGGCGTTGGCGCTGCTGGTGGCCGGTCTCAGTGCCGGATTGATTGCCGGTCTGTTGGGCGTCGGCGGCGGCATCGTCATTGTGCCGGTGCTCTACCACCTGTTTACACTGATGGGCATCGATCCCGCGGTGACCATGCATCTGGCGGTGGGAACCTCGCTGGCTTCCATCGTGCCCACCTCGATTGCCGCGGTCCGCTCCCATCTGCGGCGCGATGCCGTGGACCTGCCCTTGCTGCGGCGCTGGGCGCCGGCGGTGGTGGTCGGGGTGTTGTGTGGAGCGGCGGCGGCGGGGGCGGTGGGCGGCACGGTGCTGACCGGTATTTTCGGTACCGTGGCGCTGCTGGTGGCGCTCTATATGACCTTTGTCAGCGATCGGGTGCGGTTGCGCGACACCTTACCCGGTCCGGCGGTCCAGGCCGTGATCGCGGCGGTGATCGGTGCCTTTTCCTCCATGATGGGAATCGGCGGCGGCACGCTGACCGTGCCGTCGCTGGTGTTGTGCAATTACCCGATCCGACGGGCGGTGGCCACGTCCTCTGCCGTGGGCATGATCATCGCGGTACCGGGAACCCTGGGCTTCATGGTGGCCGGTGTCGGCACACCCGGGTTGCCGCCGTTTTCCCTTGGCTTCGTCAGTCTGCTCGGTCTGGTGCTGACCGCACCCACGGCCATGATCACCGCTCCGATCGGGGCCCGGCTCGCCCATTCGCTCAATCCAAGGCTGCTGAGACGGGCCTTCGCGCTGTTCCTGGTATTCACCTCTGGCCACATGCTTTATAGCCTGCTGGGCTAAGTGGGTGCCGCTTTACCGGCTTGCCGGCGCCACCATTCGGCGCAGATTGGCGACGGCGATTCGGAACATCCCCCTGACCGAGGGCTGGCCGGCGTCTATGACGTCGCCCTGGGCTCCGGTTCCCATGTGCCGACCAAGCCACTCCTTCAGGCGCGGCGGAATGACCATCGGCGGCAGGATAAATCGGGGATAGCGCCGACGTTCCCAGCCACCGTCTCCGGGCTTTCGGGACCAGACACGCAACGAAACCCGTCGGCCGGCGGCCTCCCGGTGTTGCTCCATCACCGCATTGATGCGATGGTCGCTCACCTTGACGCCCCTGGCCCGAAAATCGGCCTGAAGCTTCTGGATGATGTCGAGGGGTCCGGGTTTGACGAAGTCGGTTACCAGCTTTTCGGCATAGGCCGTCGCCTGATCCCCCTCCCACCCCATAAGGTCCGCCGCCCACAGTCCAACCGCCCGGGTGGTCAGACAATTGGTCAGAAACAGGTCCTCGGAACTGCAAGAACTCCTGGCCTTCAGCCAGCTCTGTTGGTTCACGACTCCCATGACCGCCCCCCTCGGTTGGAGGTTGATAAAACAAAAAACTTCCGTGTTTTGTAGATGGGACGCCCCGGTCGGCATCGCAAGGGTGGGACCGGGTGCTGTCGTCATCTCTGCCCCCCGGATGGCGGCGGAGTCCCGGCGTCGGCGCCCTTGCCGGTATCCCGGCTGTTGTGATAAGCCAACGCGCATGCACCGTATGAGTTTCTGGCCCGGACGATGGCGGTCGCTGCCCCCGCCGGGCGGGGACGCCGGCGCCGCAGCGTTGCCGCCACCCGTCGTCGAGCCGATGGTCGGCGGCCTGCCTCTTGCCACCGTGCTGGCGGATGTTGAGAGCTGCCGTGCCGTCGCGGCCGGACCGATATCGGTCACCCTGAGCTTGCCTGGCGCCGGTCAGGTTGCGGCAGTGCTTGCCCTGCCGGAACGTCGGCCGGCGCCGCTGGTGATGCTGATCCATGAATGGTGGGGGCTGACTGACCCGATCAAGGCGATGGCGGTGCATCTGGCCGAGGCCGGTTACGCCACCCTGGCCGTCGACCTGATGTATGGGCGGGTCGCCGCGACCACCGATGAGGCGGTGGCCCTGTCGGCGAAGGTCAATGGCGCGACCGCCCGGGAGATTCTGGTCGGTTGGGTCGACTGGGGGCGCGGTCAGGAGCAATTATGCGATGGCCGGGTCGGCGTGCTCGGTTGGTGCTTCGGCGGCGGGCTGGCGCTGATGACGTCGCTGGCGACCCCGGTGGAGGCCACCGTCATCTACTACGGACTCCTGATGGCGTCAGGAGTTCGCCTGTCGGCACTCAAGGGACCGGTGCTCGGTCATTTCGGCGAGCGTGATACCTTCGTGCCGGCAAGTATGGTGGCGCGGTTTACCGCTGAAATGACCGCCGCCGGTCGCGACTTTCGCAGCCATGTCTATAATGGTGGGCATGGCTTCGCCAATCCGACCGGCAATCATTACCATCGTGAAGAAACCAAGCTGGCCTGGGGGCGGACGTTAGGGTTTTTGGGCGAAACCCTGAAGGATACCAACAACCTTCGGTGACCAGGGGCGTTGCCCCTGGACCCCACCGGGGCCATTGGCCCCAGACCCCGGTTTTCCTCAGTTGTCTACGAACAGGTCGGCACTGGTTTCGACCCGGCGCAGGATCGATTCGCGCAACTTGACCAGCGCCCGGTGCTCGAGCTGGCGTACCCGCTCTTTGCTCACCCCCAGCTCGCGACCCAATTCTTCCAGGGTGGCGCCGTCTTCGCGTAGGCGGCGCTGGTTGATGATGGTTCGTTCCCGCGGCGACAACTCGCCCAACGCCTCAGCCAGCCAGCGCGAGCGGGTTTCGCCGTCGCGCATGCCGATAACCACGTCTTCCGGGCTCGGTCGGCTGTCGGCCAGAAAGTCCTGCCAGTCGTCCTCTCCCGAATCGCTGATCGGGGCGTTGAGCGACTGGTCGGAGGCGGACAGCCGCATTTCCATCATCTCAACGTCGGAAACTTCAACCTGCAACTCGGTCGCGATCCATTCCCGGGCGGCCGGAGTCAGGCTGCTGCCCGAGGCCGCGGCGCCGATCCGCGCCCGCAACCGCCGCAGATTAAAGAACAGCGACTTTTGCGCCGCGGTGGTGCCGGTTCGCACGATCGACCAGTTGCGTAGAATGTAGTCCTGCATTGCCGAACGGATCCACCAGGCGGCATAGGTCGAGAACCGGACCTCGCGCCCGGGCTCGAAACGCGCCGCCGCCTGCATCAGTCCAACATTGCCTTCCTGAACCAGATCACCCATCGGCAGGCCGTAATTGCGGAATTTCGAAGCGGTGGCGATCACCAGCCTGGTGTAGGCGCGCACCAACTCATGCAGCGCCTCTTCATTGCCGGCTTCCCGCCACTGAATCGCCAGTTCGAACTCATGGTCGCGGCTCAACAGCGGCTCGCGCATCGAGGCTTTGATGAAATTCAGATTGGCGCGCTGGGTTTCTGGATCATCAATGTGGGCCATCGCTCTTTCCCTTCCTTTGTACCTTGCGGAGTGACCGTTTCACGCGGTAGCGGCGGACCGGCGGTAAATCCGCGGTGTTTTGTGAGTGATACGCGGCGTCGGGTCGGTCTGGATCACCGGTTCAGGGGAATTCTTACGGTCAGGCGCGTCGGGAAACGGGCTAAGCCAAATTCGCAACCGAGCGGATTGCTCGGGTTTATGCCCACTTTCCAGAGCCGCCCCGATGCTAGGACCGCGGCTTGACCGGAATGTGGTGGGCTCTATGTTGGTTACGCTGGACAGCCATGTCCGGTGGCCGTCTCAAAAGACGTGATCCGGTCGCAAAAGCGGCTGAAAGAGCGGCTTTTGCCAGTTTGGGTATTTCAGCGTATGGCCTAACGATGCCGGATATCGTCGTCGCCGGCTTCGGTCCAGGCGGCGGTGTCTCCGGCCAGCCCGCCGGGGGCGACGTTCCGGGCGGAGATGTCGAACCGGGCGCTGGGATGGTCCGGGGGGCACCAGGCTTTTATTTTCGCCTCATGCCATCCTTCGTCGAGAACCGGATCGGCGTAAGAATAGCCTTCCGGGTCCAGGTTCCGGTGGTTGGGGCGGGCGTCGATCTCCACGTCGAGGAAACAGTACGCGGCATCCTGACCGGTAATCCGCCAGCCCACCCTTTTGAACTGGCCGTGGGCGATCACTGCCACACCCCGGGCGGTCACGCCCTGCTCGAAACGGACAATCGCCCGGCCGCTGAAGCCGGAGGGGGGCAGGGCGACGCCCTGGTCGGTTTTCCAGCCGGGGCCGGGACCCGGAACCGGTGCCGGCACCGCCGCCGGCACCGGTGCGGCGGAGGTCGCCGTTCGGGCCGCGGGTTGGAAAAGAATGTGATAGTCCATCAACAGTGCCAGGATCAGCAGAACGCCGCCACCCAGTGCGAGGCCAATGACCGCGCCACTGCCTTGCCTTGCCTTTTTTGGCCGCGGCGCCCGGACCGCGGCACGCCGCAGCACCGGACGTGTCCTGACTTCCTCTCCCTCGCGTCCGAACAGGGACAGGGCGATCGCCGCCAGCATCATCAGAACCAGGACCGTGAACATGGTTGTCACCCGATCTCAAGGTCATCGGACCGACTGTCGAGGACGAGAGGGTACCATTCAGCCGGGCATCGGCACCAGATGGCCAACGCCGTCGGCATCGGGGGTGACCATCAGGCGCCGCTGGTGAAACGGATGCAGAGACGTGCGATGGCCGATGCTGACGACGGTGGTTGCGGGAAGCCGGTCCCTCAGCAACCGGTAAACTTCGGATTCGGTTTCCGGGTCGCAGGCCGATGTCGCTTCGTCAAGGAACAGCCAGTCCGGGCGGTTGAGCAAGGCCCGGGCGATGGCCAGCCTTTGCTGCTCGCCCGGCGACAGCCGCTGGCCCCAGAGGTCGATCGCGTCCAGGCGATTACCGAGCGCGCCGACTCCGCAGGCGGCGAGGGCGTCCCTGAGGGCGTCGTCGGAGAACTGTTCGGCCGGTGCCGGGTAAGCCGCCACGGCGCGCAAGGGGGCGATCGGCAGATACGGCTTTTGGGGCAGGAACAGCATTCTCGCCCCGGCGGGAAGCCGGATGCGACCTCGACCATAGGGCCAGATACCGGCCAGCGCCCGGAACAGCGTGCTCTTGCCCGAACCGGAGCGGCCGGAAATCAACACCGCGGTCCCTGGCGTCAACGCCAGTTCGGCGTACAGCAGCGGGGCCGGGCGCTGGGGCAGGGACAGGGTCAGAGTCTCCATGTGCAGGCTGGCGTCGCCGCCGGCGGTGCGGAGGATGCCAGTCTCAGGGACCGTGCCTTGATCTGCCGATGGAACCGCCGCCCGCGCCTCGACCATGGCGGCGCGGAAACTGGTCAGGCGCCGGACCGCTGCGCGCCACTCGGCCAGGGTGACGTAGGCGTTGATGAACCAGCTCAACGCGCCCTGGACCTGGCCGAAGGCGGAAGCGGTCTGCATCAACTCGCCAAGCTGGAACGCACCCGAAAAATATCGCGGCGCCGCCACCAAATACGGAAACACGATGGCCGCCTGGCTGTAGGTCGAGGCGAAGCAATTCAGCCGAAGCCGGCAATTCATGATGCCCCACCAGTTGTCGACGATTCGGGAAAACCGCTCGGCGAAGCCCCGGCCTTCCTGGGCTTCGCCGCCATAGAGCGCGACGCCTTCGGCATTTTCCCGTAGCCGCATCAGGGAAAACCGAAAGTCGGCCTCGTAATGCTGCTGCTCGAAGTTGAGCCGGGCCAGCGGCCTGCCCGTCAGGTGGTTGAGCCAGGTACCGCCCGCAGCGTAGGCCAGGGCGATCCAAACCATATAACCGGGAATCACCAGGCCGCCTTGGCCCAAAGGCAGGGTGAGCGCCCCGGAAAGCCCCCACAATATGCTGCAAAACGAGACCAATGTGACCAGATTGGTCAGGAATCCCAGCGCCAGGCCGAAAGTGAGGTTGATGAAGCTGCGCACGTCCTCGGCGATGCGCTGGTCAGGGTTGTCGAAATCGGTACCTGTTAGTTGTAGACGGTAATAGGTCTGGCCGGACAGCCACTCTTCCAGGTACCGGCCGGTCATCCACCGCCGCCAGCGAATTTCCAGCATCTGATTGAGATAGATCTGACAGATCGTCATCAGGATATGAATCGTCGCCAGTTCACAAAAGCGCGTAAGCTGGTGGGCAAATTCCGGATAATTATAGTTCTGTAGGGTATTAAAAAATAGCCGATGCCAATCGTTAACGACAACGCTAAGATAAATAAGACCAAAGTCCATAACGACAATGGTTGTCATCAATGACAGTGCCGACCACCGCTCTTCGGAATACCAGTAAGGGCGGGTTAGAACCCATAGGTCTGTCATGAAAATAGAAAAATTTTTAATCATGTACGAAATCCTTCCCGGGAGAAATCCGGCCAATTACCCTTGTTCGCTCGGCACCGATGGCAACATTTTAGTCTCAGGCACCCTCTCGGGCACGACGATGGCGACCAGAGGGCATCGTTTTTTCGAATTAAGGGTAGCGGGAGATGCTGTTCCTTCGATATGATCGACCATCATGACCTGCCGATCGGCGCAAGGTTTGCGGAGCCCCCGTGGTGACGCCCCGGTCGATGTCGGGCATGACCGGAGAGAGAGACGGCCAGGGTCGAATCTCCCGGCGCCAACGATAGTCCTTTTACTAAAGATTGTTAAGTCGCCAATAGATCTGGGATGGTGATGGCGCGCCGGCGGTATCGGAGAATTTTAGAAAACGTCCTGGTGGAGTTGAGCCACCTCCGGCCCCTGCGCGCAAAAAGACTGATACAGGCACAAATATCCCGCTGTAACTGTGATAAGTTGCCAGATGGCGCGGAAATCATGGCCATGAGTCAGGATTTCACCATGAAGGTATGACAGTTTGTCTTGACAGGTGAGGGGGTATGGGTCGAAATCGACCATGTTGGTGTCCTTAACGATGGTGTCACGATGACGCCGGAAGATGAACGGATGGTTGTGGATGACCATACCTGAAGAAGGTGCCAGGCCTGCGGCGCCCGTTGGGGGAGCGGCCGGAACAGGCTGGCGACGGGTGGTCCTGAGCGGAGGTCTGACGGTTCGGGAAGCCGAGGCCCGGCGGACCGAGTTTCTGGCGGTGCTGGCGGATGCCGGTCGGATTGAGCTGGAGACGCGGGGGCTTGACGCGGTGGATGTGGCCGGGCTCCAGTTGCTGATCGCCTTGCGGCACAGTGCCCGGGAGGCCGGAAGAGCGGTTCGTCTGGCGGCGCCGCCGGACGGCGCGCTGCTGCGGGCGCTGATCGGCGCCGGCTTTTGGGTGGGGGGCGGCGTGGGTGGCGAACCGGTGGTCGCCCGCGACAGGTTCTGGCTCGGGGAGGTTTGACCGGATCATGGCGAAAAAAAAGATATTGAGTGTCGACGATTCGGCGAGTGTACGCCAGATGGTGACATTCGCCCTGGAGAATGCCGGTTATGAGGTGGTGACGGCGGTGGACGGACGCGACGCCATGGAACGGCTGAAGGCGACTCCGGTCGACCTGATCATCACCGACCTCAATATGCCCAACCTCGACGGGATAGAACTGGTTCGACAGGTTCGGGCCATGCCTCGCTTCAAGTTCGTCCCAATCGTGTTGCTTACGACCGAGTCCGAGGAGACCCGGAAGCAGGAAGGACGGGCTGCCGGTGCCACCGGCTGGATCGTCAAGCCGTTCAAGCAGGACCAGTTGCTCGCGGTGGTCAAGCGGGTGCTGGGCTGAGGCGGGTTCCTGAAGGGCATGTATCGGGAGCGACGACCCGAACGGACAGGACGGGAGGGGAGAGCGGCATGGCGGGCGGGATGGATGCGGCGGAGACCTTCAGGCAGGAAGCGGTCGATCTGCTGGCCCAATTGGAGGGGGCGCTGCTCGATCTGGAAGCAGCACCGGAAGACCGCTCGCTGATCGATCAGGCGTTCCGGGCGCTGCACACCTTGAAGGGTTCGGGCGCCATGTTCGGTTGGGATGCCCTGGCCGCCTTTACCCATCACCTGGAGAGCACCTTCGATCTGGTAAGAAACCACAAGCTGGCGGTGACGCGGGAATTGGTGTCGCTGACGCTGGCCGCGGCAGACCACATCCGGGTGCTGCTGGAACAGCCGGAGGCCGCTGACCGCCTGAGGGGCGAGGCGCTGCTGGCGTCGATCCACGATCTTGCCGGAAGCGCCGGCCAGCGCCTGTCCGACCTGGCCAGGCCGCCATCGGCCGTTGGAGTGGCGGCTGCCGGGCCAGAGCGGGTGTTTCGTATTCGTTTCCGCCCCCACCGTGATGTTTTCGCGTCAGGATGCAATCCGTTACTGCTGCTGGACGAGTTGCGGTCATTGGGCACCTGTACGGTGGTTCCCATCACCGAGGGCGTGCTGACCCTGAAGGAACTGGAGCCGACCGGCTGTTACCTGGCCTGGGACGTATTGCTGACCACCAAGGTGCCCCGTCCGGCCATTGAAGAGGTTTTCCTGTTCGTCGCGGACCGGTCGGAACTTTCCATCGACGAGATTCCCATTGAGGATCAGGCCGACGCCGGGTTTCGAATCGGTGAAATTCTGGTGGAGCGTGGCGATGTCGCGGCGGCCGACATCAAGGAGAGTCTGGAGCGGCAGCAACGACTGGGCGCGCTGCTGGTGCAGTCGGGCAAGATTTCCGAGGATCGCGTCGCTTCGGCGCTGGGCGAACAGCGCCATCTTCGGGAAGCGACCCGGGCGCGGGAGACCACGGTTTCGGGCAGCACCATCCGGGTCCCGGCGGAGCGCCTGGACAGCCTGATGGATCAGGTGGGTGAGTTGGTGATCGCCCAGGCGCGGTTGATGCAGGTGGCCATTGCCGAGGCCAATCCGATCCTGAAGTCGATTTCCGAGGATATCGAACGGCTGGCCGCCGAATTGCGCGACACCACCATGAGCATTCGGATGCTGCCGATCGGCACGCTGTTCGGCAGGTTCCGGCGGGTGGTCCATGACCTTTCCCAGGAACTGGGCAAAGACGTGGAACTGACCACCGCCGGAGAAGAGACCGAACTGGACAAGACGGTGATCGAGAGCCTGAATGACCCGCTGGTCCACCTGATCCGCAATGGCATAGGCCATGGCATTGAGGATGCCGCCCGGCGGGTGGCGGCGGGTAAGCCGCCGGGCGGGCGGCTGCATCTTTCGGCGGTGCATTCGGGCGCCCAGGTGCTGATCACCATTGAGGATGACGGCCATGGCCTTGACCGGGCGGCGATTCGGGCCAAGGCCGAAGAGCGCGGGGTGCTTCAGGCCGGACAGGAGGTCGGCGACGCCGAACTGTTCGGGTGCATTTTTCAGGCCGGCTTTTCCACGGCGACCACGGTTACCAGCGTTTCCGGTCGGGGCGTCGGGATGGACGTGGTCAAGCGCACCATTGATGGCCTGCGCGGCTCCATTGAGGTGGCCAGCACGGCCGGCAAAGGCACCGCGATTACCCTCAAGCTGCCCCTGACCCTCGCAATCATCGACGGATTGCTGGTGCGGATCGGCGACGAGCGGTACGTGGTGCCGCTGGCAGCGGTTGAGGAATGCGTCGAACTTACTCGCGGCGAGGATCTCCGCTCGGGTGGTCGCAGCTTCCTCAACATAAGAGGTGAAATCGTTGCATTTATTCGTCTGCGCCGGCTGTTCGAGGTTTCCGGTGACCCGGATCTGATCCAAAAGGTGGTGATTGTCACCATGGGCGATGCCCGGGTCGGTCTGGTGGTCGATCAGGTGATCGGGCAGCACCAGACCGTGATCAAGTCGCTGTCGCGGATGCACCGCGACCTTGAAGGTTTTTCGGGTGCCACCATCCTCGGCGACGGCGCAGTGGCGTTGATTCTCGATGTGCCTCATCTGATAAAATTCGCCCGCGACCGCGAGGCAACGTTCAAAGCATTTTGAGCCGGGCCGTTGGTGCTCGAAGACTGGGAGGTTACGGCAATGCGTTTTACCATCACGGCACGACTGGCGGCGGCGTTCGGAGTGGTGTTGTTGCTGGGTGCGGTCTCGGCCTTTCTTGGCGTGACCAATCTCGGTACGGTCAATGAAAGTTTCGAGAAGACGCTGAACGGACCGGTCAAACGGGTCGTGCTTTATCAGGAGCTGCGGAAAGACCTGGTGCAACTGGCCGTGTTGGAGAAGGAACTCGCGTTGCAGAGCGATGACGGGAAGATGAAGGAGGTTGTGGAACGGATTTCTGCGCAACGTGTTGTGATTCAAGGCGAGATCAATGCCTTGCGGGAAATCGCGACGGAGCAGGGTTTGCGGATCATGGACCAGATGACCCCGCTTTACGCCGAGTTGATCAAGTTCCAGGACGAGATGATTCACTTTGTTACAGAGAATTCGACGACCCGCGGCATCGAGATTCTGGTCGGCAAGGGAAGCGAAGCGTTTGATGCGGTCATGCAGGGGCTGAAGGGGGTTGAGGAGGCCGGCGGCAGCGCGGCCGATCCCCAGCTTGCTGCGGGTCTGGCGCAGCTTCCCGCTGAAGTTCAGCGCGTGCAATATTATGAATCGTTGCTGATCCTGTTGAATGACGACAAGGCCATCACCGATTATTCCCAACGGAATGACCAGCTGGTTCAGACCATTCAGGCTCAGGTGACGGCACTGGGTGAGCATGTGGCGCCGGCCCAGCGCGCCGCTCTTCAGCGGTTCGTGACCGCCTGGGAAACCTGGCTGCCGCTGCACAAGCGGGCGGTGGCCTACGGCGTGGAAAACGGTTCCGAACATGCGGTTGATCTGTCGCTGGGCAAGAATCAGGAGCTTCAGGACAAGATCGACGCCATCGCCAAGACGCTCATCGAGCGGAATCAGGGCATGCTGAAGGAGGCGGTGGCCGCCGCCGGCGTGACCTATGATGCTTCGCGGATTCTGCTGCTGGTGATGGCGCTGGTCTCCATCGCCATCGGCCTTGGGGTGGCGCTGTGGATTTCCCTGACCATTGCCCGGGGCCTGGCCCGGGCCGGCGGCCTGGCCCGCGCGGTGGCCGATGGCGATCTCAGTGCCACGGTCGAGTACCGGGGCCGGGAGGAGATCGGCGATCTGATCGGCCACCTGAACGCCATGGTCGAACGGTTGCGTGAGGTGGTGGCGGAGATTGCCACCGGTGCCGCGAACGTCGCGGCGGGAGCCGGTACCGTTGCTTCGGGAGCGGAAAGCGTCGCTTCGGGAGCCGGGAGCGTGGCGGCGGGGAGCGAGCAGTTGAGCGCCAGCGCGGAAAGCCTGTCCCAGGGGGTTTCTGAACAGGCGGCGTCGACGGAGGAGGCGTCGAGTTCGATGGAGCAGATGGCGGCCAACATCCGGCAGAATGCGGACAACGCCACCGAAACCGAGAAGATTGCGCGGCAATCGGCGGTTGACGCCGGGAGAAGCGGCGAGGCCGTGAGCAAGGCGGTGGCGGCCATGAAGACCATTGCCGAGAAGATCACCATCGTCCAGGAGATCGCGCGCCAGACCGATCTGCTGGCGCTCAATGCCGCCATTGAGGCGGCTCGGGCCGGGGAAGCAGGTCGGGGCTTCGCGGTGGTGGCGTCGGAGGTCCGCAAGCTGGCCGAACGCAGCCAGCTTGCCGCGACCGAGATCGGCGCACTGTCCACCGAAACGCTGGGAGTTTCGGAACAGGCGGGGCAGATGCTGACGAAGCTGGTTCCTGATATTCATAGGACCGCGGCACTGGTGGCGGACATTACCGCGGGCTCGCGCGAGCAGAATACCGGGGCGGAGCAGATCAACGTCGCCATCCAGCAGCTGGATCAGGTCACCCAGCAGAACGCCGCGGGTGCCGAGGAGATGTCCTCGACCACCCAGGAACTGTCGGCGACTTCAGCGCAACTGTCCGAAATTTCGACGCAACTGTCGGCCACCTCCGAAGAGTTGTCGGCTCAGGCCGGGCAGTTGCAGGAGAGCATTTCGTTTTTCACTCTGCTCGAAGCGGGTCAGGGCGGACGGGCGGCGGTCCAGCGCCAGCAGTCGCCGTTACCGGTACCGTCCCATCCCGAACGGGCGGCGCCGGAGCGGAGTCCGGGGCGTCGGGCCGCGGCGGAGCCGGCCACCCGGACCCGGTCACCGGTACGGCCGGCCACCGCCCGGCCATCGGTTGCGGCGGCCCGGCAGCCGGGTATCGGGGCGAAACACGAGGCCGCCGACAACAACCACCGTTCCTCCCAGCCTCACGGTACGGGCAAGGGGTTTGCCTTGAAACTGGATGCCCCCACCTATCACAAGGATGCCGAGGATGCCGCCTTCGAACGTTATTGAGGCTGCCACCGGGGGCCGCGACGCCTTGCAGGTCCTGACTCTCGGGCTGGCCGATGAAATCTTCGCCATAGCGACCGAGCGCGTCCATGAGGTGCTCGACGTGATGCCGATTACCCGCATTCCCAACAGCCGGCCGTTCATCAAGGGCCTGATCAACGTGCGGGGTAAGGTTGTCACCGTCACCGATCTCAGGACCAAGTTCGGGATGCCCCCCATCGTCCACACCCCGGATACCCGGATCGTGGTTCTGGAGGTTCGGATCGAAGATGAGCCGACGGTGGTCGGTGCGCTCGCCGATAAGGTTTACGAGGTTACCGAGGTTGCCGCGGCGGCGTTGGAGGAGGTCCCCCGGATCGGCATGCGCTGGCGGGCCGATTTCATCCAGGCCATCGGCAAGCGCGGTGACGACTTTATCATCATCGCCAACATTGATCAGGTCTTCGCGTCGGAAGAGGTCGCCTGGACCGGTCCCCGTCCCGAGCTGACGGCGTAACCCATCCCGGCTTTCGAGAAGGCCCGGCTTTCGAGAAGGATCGAGTTCATGTCCCAACTCGTCGCGTCCCAACTTGCCGCTTCCCGGCCCCGACAGACCGCGCTTCGTCCTGCCGCCCTGGACGACGCGGTCCAATATCTGACCTGCGGCGTCGGTGACGAGACCTTCGCGATCACGGTTGCCCAGGTTCGCGAAGTGCTTGATTTGTGCCAGTTCAGTCGGGTACCGAACATGCCGCTCTGGGTCCGCGGCATGATCGACGTGCGGGGCAAGGCGGTGCCGGTGATCGATCTCCGTGTCAAGTTCGGCATGCCGCCGGCGGAGGCCACCGAGCGGTCGCGGATCGTGGTGCTGGAGGTGGTGGTCGAGGGTCGGCCGCTGGTGTTGGGCGCCCTCACCGACCGGGTTTATGAAGTCACCACCCTTGATGCGGGAGAGATGGGTCCGCCGCCGGAGATCGGTACCCGCTGGCGCTCCGAGATCATCAGGGGCATCGGCCGTCGGCATGACCAGTTCGTGATCGTGCTTAACCTGAACCGGGTGTTTACCCTGGACGACCTGACTTCGGGAGGTTCGTGACCGGACCCGGGCAACGTCGACCACCACACCGCCGGCGGAATTTTCCTCCTGGTCGGGACGGCGTTGCCTTGATTGCGTCGCCGCAGCCACCGGGGCCATGAATGTTGGTGCCGTGACAGTCGGGCCATGATACAGGGTCCTTGTTACTGGGAGAGTGTTGCAATGCGTTTTACCCTCAAGGCCCGGCTGGCGGCGTCTTTCGCGGCGGTGCTGCTGCTGACCGCAGTTTCGGCGTATTTGGCGATTGATAACCTGGGCCTGCTGAACCAGCGTTTCGATGCCGCGGTGAGCGGACCGGTGCTGGGGCAGCGGCTGGTCCTGACACTGGAAAACGACCTTTCCTTGCTCGCGAGATCAGAAAAAATCATGATCAGCGAGACCGATGACCAGAAAATAGCCAGCCTGGCCGGCGATATCAAAAGGAAGAGAGGCGATATCCAGGCCGACATGGCTGGTCTGGTCCAACAAACTTCGGGCGAAAGTCGTAAGAAATTGGAGGAGATGACGCCATTCTACGAGGAGTTGGTCAAGTCGCAGGATGAGACCATTCGGCTCGCCTCCCAGAATTCGAGTGCTCATGCCATAACATTGTCACTTGGGAAGGCCGACGAAACCTTTGCCACCGCCTTTGACGCGCTTAAGGGCGTGGCCGGCGCGGCGGCGCCGGGTATCGAGGCCACGGTCGCGACCACCCTGGCGGAATTGCCGGCCGAGTTGCTGCGCATCCAGAGCGCGCAGCGAACGTTTCTTCTGGTGGAAGACGATGCCACTTTGCGCGACCAGAATCAGCGCATTGAGGGCCAGCTTCGGACCATCGAAGCCACGATCGTGACGCTTCGCGACCACCTCAATCCGGCGCAGCGGGTCGAATTCCAGCGATTCGTAACCGCCTGGGATGCCTATGTCGTTCTGGACCGACAGGTCCGGGACCTGGCCGTCGAAAATGGTGACGACAAGGCGAAGGCGTTGTCGGCCGGCCGGAACAATGAGCTGATAAAGAATATCGACGCGAAGCTGGACGAGATCATCCAGCTTAACCGCCGGTCCCTGCAAGGCTCGGTTGATGACGCCGCGGAGACCTATGCCACCTCGCGCTTCCTGCTGGTGGTCATGGCGCTTGCCTCCCTTGCCATCGGCTTTGGCGTGGCGCTGTGGATTTCGCTGACCATTGCCCGGGGCCTGGCCCGGGCCGTTGGTTTGGCCAGGGCGGTGGCCGACGGTGACCTTGGCGTCACCGTTGACTACCGGGGCCGGGAGGAGATCGGTGACCTGATCCACCACCTGAATGCCATGTTTGAACGGCTGCGCGAGGTGGTGGTCGACGTGCGGTCGGCGGCAGAGAATGTGGCGGCGGGGAGCGAGCAGCTGAGCGCAAGCGCAGAAAGCCTGTCCCAGGGGGTTTCCGAGCAGGCGGCGTCCACCGAGGAGGCGTCGAGTTCAATGGAGCAGATGGCCGCCAACATCCGGCAGAATGCTGACAACGCCACCGAGACCGAGAAAATTGCGCGGCAGTCCTCGGTTGACGCCGGAAAAAGCGGCGAGGCCGTGAGCAAGGCGGTGGCGGCCATGAAAACCATCGCCGAGAAGATTACCATCGTCCAGGAGATCGCGCGTCAAACCGATTTGCTGGCGCTCAACGCCGCTATCGAGGCGGCGCGGGCCGGGGAACACGGCAAGGGCTTCGCGGTGGTGGCATCAGAGGTCCGCAAGCTGGCCGAACGCAGCCAGCGGGCCGCGGCGGAAATCGGCGCACTGTCCACCGAGACTCTGGGGGTCTCGGAGCAGGCCGGGCAGATGCTGACCAAGCTGGTTCCCGATATTCAACGGACGGCCGCTCTGGTAGCGGACATCACCTCGGCATCCCGGGAACAAAATGCCGGGGCGGAGCAGATCAACGTCGCGATCCAGCAACTGGATCAGGTGACCCAGCAGAACGCCGCGGCTTCGGAGGAAATGTCCTCGACCTCCGAGGAATTGTCGGCCCAGGCGCAGCAGCTTCAGGTTACGATTTCCTTTTTTTCCGTGGCTGACGTGGAGGCTCGCGCCGGCGGCCAACACCGTCCGGCGGCTCCCTCCGAAAAAAAGGGGCGTCGGGTTGAGCGGCCGGTGCGTCGCGGGATTGAAACCGGACATCGGGTTGCGGAACCGGCCCATCGCCCGGGTGAACCGGGGCCTCGGGTCCCGGCGTCTGCCCGGCCGCCGGCGGGTCCGCGCCATTACGAGCATGTGGGCAACGGCCATCATCCGCTGCCGCATCCCACCGGCAAGGGCTTTGCTCTCAAGCTGGATGAACATGCGCCCCGCAAGGATCCTGACGATGCCGCATTCGAGCGCTACTAATGCGGCCGATTACGACGTCACTGACCATCAGGTCACGACGTCGCGCCTCGTCGGAGAGAAAAAATTGATGGCAGCGGCGGTTGTTTTCGAACTAGCTTGTCATCCCTGCGGACATTGAAAGGGGTGCAAGGCCCAAATGCCGGACACGGTCTTTGACGGTCCTCGCCTGACCGGGCGGGATTTTGACTATCTGGCGACGCTGATCGAGCGACGGGCGGGCATTCGTATGCCGGCGACCAAACGCACCATGGTTGAAGGTCGTTTGCGTCGGCGGCTGCGCCAGCATGGTATGGGCAGCTACGCGGAATATTGCCGCTTTCTGTTCGAAGAGGGCGGGCTCGACTCGGAGTTGCCCGACCTTATCGACGCCATCACCACCAACAAGACCGAGTTTTTCCGGGAGCCCGCTCATTTCCAATGGCTTGCGGACTGCGCGGCGCCGGAGTTGAGCGCGCGCGGCATCGGGATCGAGCGCCCGTTGCGCATCTGGAGCGCCGGCTGCTCCATCGGCGCCGAACCCTATTCCATGGCCATGACGCTGGCCGGATTCGGGTTGGCGCGACCGGGTTTTACGTTTCAGGTTCTCGGTACCGATGTGTCGACCCAGGTGCTGGAGACCGCGCGCAAGGGCATCTATTCCGAGGACATGGCGGAACGAATCGCCCCGGAACTGCGGCGGCGCCACCTGCTGAGGAGCCGTGACCGCGGCGCCCGCCAGATCAGAATGGCGCCGGAACTGCGGGCGCTGGTCGAATTCCGGCAACTTAACTTTATGGACACCGATTTCCGCATGCGGGTCAGCCAGGACGTGGTGTTTTGCCGGAATGTCATCATTTACTTTGATACCGCGGTTCGGGCGGCGGTTCTTGGGCGCATCTGCCGTCACCTGGCGACCGGTGGGTATCTGGTCATGGGGCATTCGGAGACTCTGACCGGTCTGACCCTGCCGCTGCGCCAGGTTGTTCCAACCGTTTACCGTCGGGTATGACTATTCGCCCTGTCTGCTCGTTCTGCCCTTCCTCCCTGATCATCGGACGACGCCATCAATGCACGGCCTTACAGCGCGGAAACCCGTGATGTCCCGAATCCCGCCGGCGGTGTCCGTCCGCCCGCCCGTCGCCCGTTTTCCCGGCGCGCTTCGTCGGGGTCTCAAGCCGCATCCGCCCGGCATCATCCAGGGTTTCGGCGAGACGGTTCGGCGCGCGGAGGGATCATGAGCGCCGATATCGGGAACTTTTATGCCGGCAGCGATCCGGTGTCGGCCTGGGCGGCCCGTCTGCGGGTGGTGGCCGGGCGGTTTGCCACCTTCTTTCCGTCGCTGGAGGCGGTGTTCCTGACCACCGGCGACCGCTTGCGCGATCTCCATGGCAAGGTGGCGGCGCTTTCGGCCCAGGCCGAGGCGGCCGGTGCCCTGCTGGCTTCGGCCGAGTTCGAGGAGATGCTGAGCGGCCTGACCGAGGCGGCGGAGCATGTGGGCGGCCTGCGACATCGGCGGGACGGGACCGGGACGGCACTGGACGGAATGGTCGCGACCACCGACGTCATGCTCAAGGCGCTGACGGCGCTGTCCCGCGTCATGTTCGATGTGCGGGTGTTGGCCATTAATGCCAAGATCGAGGCCGCCCAGCTCAACGCCAGCGGCGTCGATTTCTCGGTGTTCACCCGGGAAATTGCCCGACTGGCCAGCAGTGGCGAGCAGACGATCGCCGCAGTAGGCAATGAATTGACCGCCTTGCGGGCGGCTGCGGTCGAAGCAAGATCGTTGCAGACGACAGTGGAAGCCGAGGGTCTGCGTGAACTTGACGCAGTGGCCGGTCGTCTCACCGTTGCCCTGGATGAAATGCGTGCGCGGCAGCGGCGGGCCAGGCTTGGGGTCAAGGACCTCCCGTCTCGATTGCAGTCGCTCTTTGCCCATATTGCTGATCTGGTTTCGGACCTGCAGATTTACGACATTACCCGCCAGCGGTTGGAACATGTGGAGCGGGCGCTGACCGTGGCCGCGGGAATGATCGAGGCTGGCGATGCCACCGGGCTGGATCGAAGCCAGCGTCCGGTGTTCGTCAATGGCATCGCGGATCTTCAGTCACGACAGTTGGGCTACGCCGAAGAGCATTACCGCACCGCAATCAACGACGTCGGGCGCAGCCTGGGGGCGATGGCTGCCGGGGTGCCGGCGGTGGGGGCAGCGTGCGAGGAGAGTTTTGGCGGCGATGGCCTGACCTTGTTCGACATTGAGCGGGACCTGGAATCGGCGCGTGCGCTGTTCGCCCGTTTCGCGGCCAGTCGCGAGCAGGCCGAACAGAGTCTGGGCCAGGTGGCCGCGGCGGCGGCCCGGGCCGGCGAATTGATGCGCGGGCTCAACGGCGTCAACGGCGATATGCGGCTGATGGGGCTCAATGCCTCGATCAAATGCGGCAATATGGGGGTCCGTGGCCGGGCGTTGAACATCATCGCCCAGCAGCTTCAGGCCTACGCCGCCCAGACCCGGACTCAGGTGGAGGCGGTTGCGGCCAACCTGGGGCGGGTGGTCACGGTTGCCGGCGGTATCGGCACCGGGTCCCGTACCGCAGCCGGAGCGGGTGATGGTGGAAAGGGTGACGTGCTGGCGCTCAAGACCGCCCTTGATCGGGCGGTGGATCGCCTGCGGCGGACCGGGGCCGAGGTCGCGACGCTGTTGGACGAGATTCGGAGCCGGGGCGGGGCGCTGGTCGAACTGACCCGGGGCACCGCCGAGGGCTTTGCCGGCGGTGCCGGTTGCCGCGCACCCATGGAGCAGTGCGCTGCCGAACTGCGCGCACTCGCCGCCGACAGTGCCCCTGATCTGACCGGCGCGGCCCTGGAAACGGCACGCAAAGAGGTTCTGGCCTTCACCGAGGCCCATTACACCATGGCCAGTGAACGCTCGATTCACGGCGCCGTCATTGGTGGTCGGACCCTGGTGGATCTGCTCACCGGCGCCGATCAGGCCCTGGTCGGAACCGGGGCCCGCCCGGTGGCGGGGCAGCAGCCGGATATTTCAGATTTGCTGTTCTGACCCGGGGGCCCGTAGATATCGTCTGTCCCAAGCGGCGCCGGCGCTTTTTTTCTCCTGAAATTAAATCGGCATGCTGGCCGGCTATCCGGTTCAGGCTATCTATACGGTTGATCGCCTTAGCCGAAGCGCAGAGAAGACAAGGCAGACTGAGGTCGGCAGATCTCTTGGAGGTGTCTGGTGGTTTCATGGTTACGTAATGCTCGGGTTTCTTATAAACTCGGAACGATCGGAGCGATTGTTTTTTTTCTCTTTTCCGTGCTGGCGGGATGGTCGATTGACGGGCTGGAGCGGACCAGGTCCGGGATCCAAGCCATTGAGGATGCCCGCACCACGGTTAATGCAGCGAGAATGACCCAGATCGCCAGTAAAGAGATCGGCGTAACCATTCGTGACCTGCTGTTTGCCCAAACCCGGGAGAATGCGGCCAAGGCCGCGGAGAAAACCCGGACTTTCGACGCTCAAGTCAATGCTGGACTGCTGGAATTGCGTGGCCACAACCTCTCGGATGATGGGGTGCGGGAGGTCGACGAAATTCGTGAGATGTGGACGAACTATGATGCTCTGCTAAAGGTTTCGATGGACGCGGCGCTCGAAAAACTAGAAGCTCGTGAGCACTTTTTTGAAAAAGGTCCGAAGCTCATGGCCGCGCTCGAGGCACTGAGCAATGGGGTGGAAGCGGATACGACACCAGAGGGACAAAACGCCGCACCTGTGGTTCGGCGGCTTGAGGCAGCTCTGGATGCCCGTCGGATCGCCATCTGGCGTTATCTTGCGGTATTCGACGAGACGCAATTTGATCAATTCCATAAGGAGAACGTGGCGTTCGACGGCCTGATCGGCCAGTTGCGGGCCGGCGGCCTGGGGGAGCCGGCCAAGGGGCGGCTCGACGGGTTCCAGAAACTTAACGACGACTATAACAAAACCGCCGATCAGGTGGTCGGACTGACCCGCACCGCGAACGATGTCTATTTCAAACAGGCGACCCAGATTCGGGCCAAGGCCGGCGACCGGCTGGATGCGCTGGCCAAGGTAATCGCCGGCAGAGAAGAACAGACGGTGGCGACCGTCACCGTGGCCACCCGACTGGTCGAGACGGTGTTGGTGGGCGTCGGAGGCGTGACCCTGTTGCTGGTGATGCTGGCCTTGTGGGGCATTGGTCGTCTGATATCCCAGCCGGCGGTGACCCTGACCGGGGTTATGGGTCGGATGGCCGATGGCGATCTTGACCTGGAGGTTCCCTTTGCCGACCGCAGGGACGAGGTCGGCGCCATGGCCGGCGCGGTTGAGGTGTTCAAGCGCAACGGTCTGGCGGCGCGGCGGGCGGCGGCCTCCCAGGCTGCCGAGCAACAGGCCAAACTGGCGCGGGGCCAGCGCGTCGATGGCTTGACCGCCGAGTTCGACGCCAAGGTGACCAGGCTGGTGGACAGCCTCTCGGAATCGGCCCGCCAGATGCAGGAAGCCGCGGGTTCACTGTCGGTCAGTGCCGAACAGGCCAGAGGCCGGAGTCTTGCCGTGGCCTCGGCCTCGGAGCAGGCCTCGGCCAATGTCGAGACCGTGGCCGCTGCCGCAGAGGAGCTGACCAGTTCCATCAATGAGATTGCCCGGCAGGTCGAGCAGTCGACCAAGGTTGCCAATCAAGCGGTGGACAGTGCCCGGCGTGCCGGCACGGTGGTTTCCCATCTGGCCGACGGTGCCCAGAGGATCGGCGAGGTGGTGCGCCTGATCAGCGATATCGCCAGTCAGACCAATCTGCTGGCGCTGAATGCGACCATTGAGGCGGCGCGGGCGGGTGAAGCCGGAAAGGGTTTCGCCGTGGTGGCTTCGGAGGTCAAGGCGCTGGCCAACCAGACCGCGAAGGCCACCGACGAGATCACGAGCCAGATCGGCGGGATTCAGACCTCCACCCGGGAGGCGGTGGTGGCCATCGACGGTGTCGCCAAGGTCATCGTCGAAATCAGTCAGATTTCAGCGGCCATTGCGGCAGCGGTGGAAGAGCAGGGGGCGGCGACTCAGGAAATCTCACGCAACGTTCAGCAGGCGGCCTTCGGAACCCAGCAGGTGACGACCAACATCTCGGACGTGACCCGGGCGGCGGCGACCACCGGTGCCGCGGCAACCCAGGTTCGTGGCGCCGCCGGTCGGGTGGCGGGTGAATCGGAGGACCTCCAGAAGGACGTGCACTCGTTCCTGACAGCGGTCAGACAAGCCTGATCGGGCTCTTTCGGATGTCGCGCCGGGCTTGTCCGTGGGCCTGGGCGGGGCCACTGTTAGTCGGGACGGCGGCGGGCGATTACGGGCGACTCTCATCGCGGCAGATGACAATGTCGTGAAAAAGTGTGAACGTCGGAGCCGGTCGCGAGTCGTCCGTTCCTCAAGTTCCGTCCCTCAAGTCCCGTTCTGGAGCCTCGCCGTGAGCAGTCTTGCCGTTACCGACGATCTGTTTTTCAACCACGCCGGCCTGGATCTGGCGCGCACCGAGGCCATTGTCTCCGAGGCTTTGGCCAACGCCGACGATGGCGAGCTGTTCCTGGAATACGCCCAGTCGGAGAGCCTGTCGTGGGACGACGGCAAGCTCAAGAGCGCCAGCTTTGACACCGGTCATGGTTTTGGCCTGCGCGCAGTGGCCGGGGAGGCCACCGGTTACGCCCACGCCTCGACGCTGGACGAAGAGGCGTTGCGCCGTGCCGGGGCCTCGGTACGGGCGGTCCATGCCGGCTATGGCGGCAGCGTCGGTTTCCCGCCTCCCCAGGGGACCAACCGGCAGTTCTATTCGCCCGACAACCCGCTGGCCCCCGTGCCGTTCGAAGCCAAGGTGCGGTTGCTGGCAGAGATCGACGCCTATGCCAGGGCCCGCGATCCCAGGGTGCGGCAGGTCAGTATCGGCCTGTTCGGAGAATGGCAGGCGGTTCAGATCATCCGTGCCGATGGCTGTCGGGTCGCCGACCTGCGGCCGCTGGTGCGGTTGAGTGTTTCGGTGGTGGCGGGTGACGGCGAGCGGATGGAACATGGCAGCTATGGCGTCGGCGGTCGCTACGGTTACGAACGAATCATGGGCGGAGCCCAGTGGCAGGCCCAGGTTGACGAGGCGTTGCGCCAGGCACTGGTCAATCTGGGGTCGATTCCCGCGCCCGCTGGCGAGATGACCGTGGTCCTCGGGCCGGGCTGGCCCGGCATCCTGCTTCACGAGGCGATCGGTCACGGTCTGGAAGGCGACTTCAACCGCAAGGGCACGTCGGCATTCAGCGGCCGGATGGGTCAACGCATCGCCGCACCCGGCGTGACCGTGGTCGATGACGGGACGTTGGACGACCGGCGCGGTTCTCTCAGTGTTGACGACGAGGGGACCCCCAGCCAGTGCACCACGCTGATCGAGGACGGGGTGCTGGTCGGGTACATGCAGGACCGACTGAATGCCCGCCTGATGGGGGCGCGGCCGACCGGCAACGGCCGTCGTCAAAGTTACGCCCATCATCCGATTCCGCGCATGACCAATACCGTCATGCGCGACGGCGGCAGCACGCCCGAAGAGATCATCGCGTCGGTCAGGCGCGGACTCTATGCCGTCAATTTCGGTGGTGGTCAGGTTGATATCACTTCGGGTAATTTCGTGTTCACCGCCTCCGAAGCCTACCTGATCGAAGACGGCAAGGTCGGGCCGGCGGTCAAGGGGGCCACCTTGATCGGCAATGGATCCGACGTACTGTCGCGGGTGGCGATGATCGGGAATGACGGACGGCTGGATCCAGGCGTGGGCGTCTGCGGCAAAGACGGGCAAGGCGTGCCCGTCGGGGTCGGTCAGCCGACTCTGCGGGTCGACGCGCTGACGGTGGGCGGCACCGCCACCTGAAGTCGGAACCGGAGGGGACAAGGACGGGACAAGGACGGGACAAGGAAAGGGAGCAGCCGTTGCCGACCCCCGACCGAAGCCGGCTCCCGCCGCAGCAGCGGCGGCCTTCGCCTCCGTCCGTGCCCGGAACGGAGGCGACTCGCGGCTGGTTACCTCCCGGACTGCGGGTCTATGCGGTGGGCGATATTCATGGCCGCCTGGACCTGCTGCGAACGATGATTGAACGCATCCGCGCCGACGCGGCAACCATGGAAGACGGGGGTGTCTGTCGGCTGGTGTTTCTCGGCGACTACATCGATCGCGGCCCGCAATCACGGGGCGTGATCGACTATCTGATGGCCGGTCCGCTGCCGGGGGCGGAGGCGGTGTTTCTGCGCGGCAACCACGAATCGACCATGCTCCAGTTCCTGGACGATCTCACCGCTGGTCCCGGCTGGCTCACCTATGGCGGCGTCAATACCCTGCTTAGCTATGGCCTTCGGCCGCCGGTTACGGTGCCGCCGGCGTTGCGGCTGCCGACGGTGCAGCAGCAATTGCGTCAGGCGCTGCCGCCGGAACACCGGGCGTTTCTGGGCCGCCTGCCGGCCTTCGCCATGATCGGTACCTACCTTTTCGTCCATGCCGGCATTCGTCCGGGAGTCGCCCTCGACCGCCAGCGCGACGAAGACATGGTGTGGATTCGCGATGAGTTCCTCACCTCCACCCTCGATCACGGCGTGGTCGTGGTCCACGGGCACACCATCGCCATGCATGCCGATTCGCTGCCCAACCGCATCGGCGTCGATACCGGCGCCTACGCCACCGGGCGACTGACTGCCGCGGTGCTGGAAGGGACCGGACGGCGGTTCATCGATACCGCGGAGGTTTGACCCTTGGGGGGCTTCGCCCCACGTGCGCTAGGATATCAGTATTGTGTTGATTTTGCAGGGCTCTGCCCTGCACCCNNCCTTCCATTTCAACGATTCATCGTAACCTAGCGCACATGGGGCTTCGCCCCCAAACCCCCGACCGGGGCTTCGCCCCCAAACCCCCGACCGGGGCTTCGCCCTGGACCCACCAAGGGCGGTGCCCCTTGGAACCCGGGATGTCAGTGGGGGGTATCCCGGGGTGTTATACCCGTCGTGTGATTGTTCAGGTTCGCCGGTATCAATCCCGGAAATTGAGATATTGCAACGGCTGCTCGGTTTTCAGCCCTTTGATCAGGGCAATGGTGGCCTGAAGATCGTCAATCTTCTTGCCCGTGACCCGCAACTCATCACCCTGGATCGCGACCTGGACCTTGAGTTTACCATCCTTGACCGCCTTGACGATCTCCTTCGCCAGCTCTTTGCCGACTCCCTGAACAATCGTCACCTCCTGGCGCACGCTGTTGCCGGCGGCTTTTTCAATTTTTCCGAAGGTCAGAGCGCCGGCGTCGATCTTGCGGCGGACCAGATGCATCCGCAGCAACTCGTGGACCTGCTTCAGCTTCAGGTCGTCATCAGCAAGTACGGTAATGATATTTTCGGTCCGCTCAAGCGAACATTTCGCGCCCTTGAAGTCGAAACGCTGGGCGATTTCGCGACGCACGCCATCCAGGGCGTTGTCGACTTCGTGAACATCGGTCTTGGAAACGACATCGAACGACGGCATGATCGAACTCCGCAGGCGCCCGGCCTCCGGCCGGGGCGAACACCTTACCTTAGCACATTCACTTTATTCCCATAGTCGTTCTGCGGCGGCCCTGGGGTATCGTCGTCCTGCGGCGACACCGGAGCGCCGCCGGACCAGTCGGGGGCGGCGGCCGCATGTGCCGGTACCACCCTCGCCACGGCCCGCATCACCATCAGACACGAATCCATCAGAGAGAAGGACCAGCGAGCATGCCGTACCTGGATCGGGCCAGTTTCATCGAGCTATTGAAGCGTCTGGGCGCCGAGACCGATGCCGAACTCCTGGCGGCGGCCCGGGAGATCAACCGCCGGGTGCAGGCCGCGGACGTCAGTTGGGACGAACTGCTGGTGCGCGCTCCCGGCACCGCACCCATCGATCGGTTGGAGGACTACGACGATCCCGACGTCGATGTGAGCACGTTTGAGATTCGCGACCGCCACGGCGATTTGTCGCTTGCCGAGCAGGAACCGGTGCCGCCGCATCTGGCCGAACTCTTCGCCGCGGAGATCGAGTTGATCGACACCTTGCTGGCGCGGCCGGCGCTGGCCATTGAGACCCGGCGCGAACTTCTCGATCTGCGCGCGGACATCGCCGCCAACGAGTTTACCGACATGGACCGCCGCTACCTGAGAGACCTGGCGGCGCGACTGAACCTGAAGACCGGGCCAAATTGAACCAGCGCCGGTGGTGCCGGGCTGAATCGAAGCCCGGCGAACTGTCCGATGCCGGGGGGAGACTGGGGCGACGGATGGGACTCGAACCCACGACCACTCGGACCACAACCGAGGGCTCTACCAACTGAGCTACCGTCGCCGCCGGGGCATGGTCTTAAGCCCAAACCGGTCCGGTCGTCAAGCGCATCCTTCGTATCCGCGTATCCGTCGTGGTATCAGGGGCGCCGGGGCGGCGGTGGCCTTCGGGACATGAATCGATGGCGGTGCGTCTCGGTCCCGCCGCGCCCCGGAAAGGGCGTACCGGCAGGCTGCTCCTAATTGCGCCCATAATTTAGGCAATAGGTGCAAAAGTTGGCGGCAACGGTGCTCGGAAGGTGGTACCATGGACGCAATATCCGTTATGGCCGTTACTGGCACGCGCCATGCACGCCCGGTGAGGGACGGCGACGAACGCCTGGGGTTGAACTTGTCATTTGGGTGAGCCGATGAAAAAAGTTGAAGCGATCATCAAGCCGTTCAAGCTCGACGAAGTGAAGGACGCGCTTCACGAAGTTGGGATCAAGGGCATCACGGTGACCGAGGCCAAGGGCTTCGGCCGGCAGAAGGGCCATACCGAACTGTACCGGGGCGCCGAGTACGTGGTTGACTTCCTGCCCAAGGTCAAAGTCGAAGTGGTGATGGAAGACAGCCTGGTCGAGCGGGCGATCGAAGCGATCCAGCACGCCGCTCAGACCGGACGAATCGGTGACGGCAAAATCTTCATCAGCCCCGTCGAAGAGGTTGTCCGTATCCGTACCGGCGAACGTGGCACCGACGCCATCTGACCGGCTCCGCCATGCTTCGGAGGCTCTAACGGCCGGAAGACGTTGCGAGGTCTGGCCCCGAACCGCTGGCTCATAGTCGGTTCGGGGGTGGGCTCCAGCCGTATCTGCGTTGTCTATGCCGGGAAGGCGTGACATAAACATCTGCTTTCCGCGTCGGCGTCCGGCCTGACGGCCGGCCCCGCCGGGCGCGGTATTTCAACCTTTGTCTGTGGATTTGACGTCATGTCCGACATCAGCAAGGTCTTCGACCTGATCAAAGAGAACGATGTAAAGTACGTCGACCTGCGCTTCACCGATCCTCGCGGGAAATTGCAGCACACCGCCCAGCATGTGGACACCATCAATGAAGAGGTGTTCACCGATGGCATCATGTTCGACGGCTCTTCGATCGCCGGGTGGAAGGCGATCAATGAATCGGACATGATTTTGATGCCGGATGCGGCAACCGCGGTGATGGACCCGTTTGCAGCCCAGCCGACGCTGAATCTGTTCTGCGACATCCTGGAGCCGTCGACCGGCCTGCCGTACCGCCGCGACCCGCGTTCGATCGCCAAGGCGGCCGAAAAGTACATGGCGTCGGCCGGGGTCGGCGACACCGCTTACTTCGGTCCCGAGGCCGAGTTCTTCGTGTTCGATGACGTCCGGTTCGAAGTGAGCATGAACCGGGTGTTCTACGAGGTCGACAGCGAGGAAGGCCCCTACGTCAGCGGCAAGAAGTTCGAAGACGGCAATCTTGGCCACCGTCCGGGGGTCAAGGGCGGTTACTTCCCGGTGCCGCCGGTGGACAGCGCCTCGGACCTGCGCGCCGAGATGGTCAGCGTCATGGCCGAAATGGGCGTCGAGGTCGAAAAGCATCACCACGAAGTGGCGCCGTCCCAGCACGAGTTGGGCATCAAGTTCGCCACCCTGGTCAAATCGGCCGACAACATCCAGATATACAAGTATGTAGTGCATAACGTCGCCCATGCCTATGGCAAGACCGCGACCTTCATGCCAAAGCCGATTTTCGGTGATAACGGCTCGGGCATGCACACCCATCAGTCGATCTGGAAGGATGGCAAGCCGGTGTTCGCCGGTTCGGGTTACGCCGATCTGTCGGACGCCGCGCTTTATTACATCGGCGGCATCATCAAGCACGCCAAGGCCCTGAATGCCTTCACCAACCCGCTGACCAACAGCTACAAGCGGCTGGTTCCGGGCTATGAGGCCCCGGTGTTGCTCGCCTATTCGGCGCGTAATCGCTCGGCATCCTGTCGTATCCCCTACACCGCGAGCCCCAAGGGCAAGCGCGTCGAGGTCCGGTTCCCGGATCCGGGCGCCAATCCCTATCTGGCGTTCGCGGCCATGCTGATGGCGGGTCTCGATGGCATCCAGAATAAGATCCATCCTGGCGACGCCATGGACAAGAACCTCTATGACCTGCCGCCGGAAGAACTGGCCCAGGTGCCGACCGTGTGCGGCTCGCTGCGTGAGGCCCTGAACGCCCTGCGCGCCGACCGTGCGTTCCTCGAGAAGGGTGATGTGTTCTCGGCGGACTTCATCGATTCGTACATCGATCTGAAGACCGAAGAACTGCTGGCCTTCGAGACCTCGCCGCATCCGATCGAGTACAAGATGTACTACTCGGTCTGACCGGTTCCCATTGTCACGGCGGAAAGGGGCCGTCCTTCGGGGCGGCCCTTTTTTCGTGTGTGCGATGGCCGAAGCCGATAGTATCGGCCGACTCTTGGTGGACGGGTGGGGAGCGTGCGCATGCCCGCGGTCTATGATCGGGACTTTTTGCCCTGTGGGGGAGCAGAACAGGCGACGGCTTTGCGGGCGGGCGACCTGGCGACGCTGGACCCGGAATACCTGGCCGGGAAGATCGAAGGATTGGTCCGCTCCGACAGGCGCGCACTGGCCAGCGAGATTGAGCGGCTGTTGCGGCACTTGTTGAAATGGCGGTTCCAGATGCGGTGGCGCTCGACAAGGCCCGGGCTGAGATTGCCGATCTGCTGGACGAAAGTTCGAGTCTGAAGGCGTGCCTCATCTGCCGTGGTCCGGCGCTATCGGGCTGCCGGTGCCATTGATGAGACGGGACTGCCGCCGGCGCTCTTTCCAAAGGATTGCCCGTTTACGGTTGAGGGCATCCTCACCGATGCCGGCATGGGAGAGGCTGACGACCTTGACGACCCCGTGACCCGAAGGGGCGGGCGGATGGTTGTTGCGGTTCGGGGATGTAAGGAGACGGAAAATGGAAAATGGTGAAGGATATAGCTGGGTTGATTTTGCTGGGGAGTTCGAGTATAAAGGCAGGCATATAATATTTAGAGGGCAGGCGTTATCATTATGGTTAATAAGAATGTTGCGCGTTTACCATTTGATATTCGCGCATATCGGACAATTTTTCACGAAAACAGCATTGGCGAAAAAAATGGAGTTGAGGAGGCATTACGGAGAGACTTGTTTAATATTGCGTCTCATGGGCGCCCATATGCCAGGCTGATAGTTATCGGGAGAGTTACTGTCGGCACTATCACTAAATCTTCCCACCGGCGGCCTTTTAGGCCGCGGTTGCATGTTGATCTGGGTTTTGCCTCTTTGTGATCGGTGCCATCGATCGCATTCCCAAGGCCGAGGGATGTCTGATATCATCGGCGGCGCCGGTCTTTCCGTGAGAGGACGGGCAAAGGAGCGCAGCAGGGTTTTATAGGGAAGGGTTGGCGGATGCGTGGATTGGTGGTGGCCGTGTTTTCGGTGGTGCTGATGGCAGGGGTGGGAACCGCGCGGGCCGAACAACTTCAGGTGCCGGCAACGCTTCAGCTTCCGCCGCTGACCACCGGACAGGTCGCGCTCAACTGCGCCATGAGCGGTGCGATCTTTGTGGCGATGACGGCGATTGGCATGGTGAAGCCGATGACCGCGGCGCTGCACTTCGTTCCCTTCGCCCCGCTGAACGAAGCCATCTACGGCTGCGGCCTGGGCGCAATCAGCGCCCTGGGTGTCCAGTCGTTGGCGTCACTGGTATTCCCCCTGCCGATGCCGCCGGGCGAACCCGGCGCATTGGATGGTGGCGCCCAGTTGCCTCCAGCGCTGCCGGCGGGTTCACTGCGATAGTTCGCCGGTCTCAGTGTCTTTGACCGGTACTCTTCACGAAATCCGTGATCTGGATGGCCAGCCGGTCTTCGACGATTGCCACTTGGCCGCGCGCCACCAGAATGCCCGCGGCCAGTATGTCCGAGGGGGCGCTGATGTTCCGGTTCAGCTCGACCACCGCGCCGCGGCCGAGCTTCAACACGTCGCTGACGCGCAAAACCGCGGTCCCGAGAACGACCCGCAACTCGACTTCAGCTTCGTGAATGGCAGTAAGTTTATCGTCGGCCATGACGTAGTGTAACAGAGCGTTCAGGTGAAGACACGCGATTTTTGGATAATTGAACGACCCGCCGCGCCGGGGGACACGGGGCCTGTCGGGGGCGAAGCCGCAATGGCAATAGCTGCGTCGGCTGGTATCTGGTAGATACCCCTCGGGGCGCCGATCTTTTCGTCACCGATAAGTCGGTACCGGGCCGGCTTGTCGCGACCCGCCCGGTTCGGGGGCGGTGTCCCGGCGGCTATTGGGGGTAGCACTGGCATAGATAGCCGACGGGTTACCGAGGATCGATCAATGAGAGAACTTCGTTGCATTATTTTTTCCAATCAAGAACTTATTAGTGCAATTATCGACTTCAAAAGAAAAAACCGAATGACCTTGCCAATTGGAACGGTCAGTGGCTGCGAGTTTATTGCCCAGGATGAGGTGGTTATTACGAAAATAACGCTAACTGACGACTATAACGCAACCAGTGAAATGCTGATTGATGCGACCGAGGTGGCCGCGGCGGTGGTCAATTATTGCCTCGAACGAAAAGTCCCTATCGCGCGGTCCTATACCAAGAAACTTGAGGTGATGGATGGCCAGTTGACTCTGGTCATGACCATGACCGTCGACACCGGCAAGTCCATGAAACACCAGGGAGCGAAGGCCGCTGCCGCGCCGCACCGATAGGAGAAGGCGGGGGCGCGGTCGGCGGATGGAAGGCCTTCGCGCCGCCCGTGCGTCTGGCCCGTTGCGCTTTGGGGTCTGGCTATTGAAAGGCACTGTGGATGACGCGATCACCGGCATGGATGCCCAGCCGTCCGGTCACCCCGGCGTTAACCTCGAGCACGCCGGTAACCGGTGCCGTCGACGAGATGATCGCCGTCGATCCGGGTGCGGCGTCGTGGCGGATGTTGGTGATATGCCCGTCCCTGGCGATGAAGATCATATCAAGGGGCAGGAAAGTATTGCGCATCCAGAACGATGCAGTGTCTTCGATGCCCAACAGGAACAGCATGCCGGCGTCCTCGGGCATCGAGTCGCGAAACATCAATCCGCGCTCGAGCTGGTCCGGGGTCTCGGCGACTTCCACCGTGAAATGGTACCTGGCGCCGGAGGCGGTGGCGATGGTGACGTCCGAGTGGCCGAAGCGCATCTCGCCGGGACTATCGGCGGCACCGGCGGCCCACGGCGTGAACAGGAACAGACCGGACAGCAGGATCGGAATCAGAGTTAAGAAACGGGGCCGGAGATTCGGACGGATCATCGGGACACCTTTGAAGAGACGGGAAGGGGGGGAAGAAATTCCGGGGCGCTGCCCTCGCCGGTCAGCAGCTCGGGCGGGGCTGCGGCGCTGGCCTTGACCACCATGTCCGGCCGGGTATGAAAGCGGCGCAAGGCTCGCTCGCGCGCTTCCGCTTCGGTTCTGGCCCACACCAGATAATCGCGACCGCGCGTCCATTCCTGGGTGACGGCCGGATGACTGTCGGGACGGGCCGGTGTTAGGCAAACCAGGGTGACGATCCAATCCCGGTCGGCGGGCTGGCGTCGGGTGTTGATCACCAGCAGCCGCTTGCTACCAGAGGTCTTTCGCTTCAGAGCGTCGCTGCGCAGGCTCTCCATCTGGCCCTGAAGTTTGGTGCCGGCTTCGGTCAGATCATAGATCTGTCCGGTGAGTGCCTTTTCTTCGTCCAGCATCCGCTCGATCGCCGTCAGCAGCCTTTGTTCTTTGGTCCAGGCGGCGCGACAACGGGCTCTCGCCTCGGTGATCTCGCGCCACAGCCGGACCCCAAGCCCGCCGAACCATGCGGTCAGAATCACGGCGATCACCAAGACCAGCAGGCTTCTCACCGGACGCGATCCCCGGCTTGGGTGGGTTGGCCGTCGAGAAAGTGCTTCTGGTACCCAAGTTTGTCGGGATAGGCCAGGTCGAGGTGCTGGCGCGCCTCCTCCACCGAGGACGCCCAAACTTCGGCGAGATTGAGATGACGCCAGATCGGATTGTAAAGATCAGAGGCCGGTTTCAACAATGGCGATCCGCTCGGAACCAACACGCGGGCGACATATTTGCTCTGGCCGGCCCGGGGTTCGCCGAGTTCGTGGATGAAATCGGGCGGGCGGGTCGCGGCGGCGGCGCTTTGACGCTGGATCGTCTGTAGCTCGCTGTTCTGGCGGCTCCGTTGCGAGTCCAGTTGCCGGTACTCGGCCTGCAAGTCCCTCACCCGATTGCGGATAATCATGGCTCTTCGCGCAACTTCAAGATAGCGCCTCTCGGCTTCGACAACCCCAAGCAGGCCGTTGACCGCCGGCAGAACCACGACACGAAAAACCAGCGTTACCCCCAGGCCGACCATTAAGGTGGCCATCAGTGAGGCAAGCATCAGGGTGAAGTTGTCGAACTCGGCGGGGGTCATGATCGGTGTGAATGGGTGCCTGACCGAACAGTCCGATGCCGTCATCTCCGGCATCGGAATAGGGTATTCTCGAAGCAGCAGAGCATGGCTCGCGCGCCCGGCTTTGTCCATGCGCTCCGCGGGGGGGGGGCGCTCCGAGGGACGCCTTTTGCCAAGGAACCGCCTGCGCCCATGATGAAAGCCCGGAAGTTTTCCCCTGCCAGCGGCGCCGACACTCGGGGGCGCAAGAGAGCGACATGCCGGTGCTGCGGCGGCGGGTCGCGGGGCTGAGAATGACCGTTCGGGACATAATGATGAGGGGAAGCGACCGCACGTCGCGACCACAGCCCAGGGTGGCGGCGGTGATCCTGGCCGCGGGGCGCTCGGTGCGGATGGGGATGGTCAACAAGTTGTTGATCAAGCTGGGAGATAAAGAAATGGTGGCCCATGTTGCCGACCATGTTCTGGCCAGTCTGGCGCGCCCGGTGGTGGTGGTGACCGGTCATGAGGCGCCGCTGGTGCAGGCCGCGCTTGGTGACCGGCCCGTGATCATCGCCCATAATCCCGAGTTTGCGCAGGGCTTGGCCGGTTCCCTGCGGGCCGGAGTGGCGGCGCTGCCGCCAGAGATTGATGCAGCCCTGATTTGCTTGGGAGACATGCCGTTGGTGGGGCCGGCAGTGCTTGATCGCCTGATTGCCGCGTATGCTGCCGGTGACGGCGACATCTGTGTGCCGACGGTCGGCCGGCGACGCGGCAATCCGATCTTGTGGGATCGCCGCCATTTCCCGACGTTTGCCGGGCTGAACGGTGACGAGGGGGCGCGGCGGCTGTTGGCATGCCCCGGTGCGACGGTCGTAGAAATAGAGATTGGCGACGGTTCGATCGTCACAGATATCGATACATCCGAAGATGTGGCGCGCATGGCGGGATGCCGACGTGCCTGAGGGGCATGATCGGGTTGATCTGGACGAGCGGCGAGTGCCACGGTTAATGTCAGGTGAAGGAGGTCCGATGAACGTTCTGGAGGTTGCAATTTACGCCCTGGTGGTCGCCGGTCAGCCGCAGGCGGTCAAGTGTGTCGACAGCGACGTGGGTACCGTCAACTGTACCAATGGGCTGACCGCGAGTGAAGAGGCTCCCGGAAAGATCCGGTTCAGCAACGGTGTCAGTATCGACAAGGCGTCGGGGATTTTTTCGAACGGGATCACTGCTCACCGTGATTCCACGGGCTGGTTGGAATTTTCCAACGGCATCGCGGTTCATCGCGATTCGCCCTACCGCTATCGATTCGGCAATGGCTATGTTTGCCAATTGGTGGAAAGGAGCATGGCCCAATGCGAGGACGGTCGCTGAGACAGGTGAAATGGCAAAAGAACAACAAGAAAGATGGCCGAGCGCTTCGGGGAAGCTGTCGGCAATGAAGAAGAATTACAAGGTCGGAGGGAACCAGGCCGGGCTCGTAACCGTATGGATTGCAGCCTCGGCCGACAGGGAGGCTTGTGATGGGGGGAACAATCCTGGTAGCGGGGGCGACGGGTAATACCGGTCGGGCGCTGGTTCGGGTGCTGGCAAAAAGAGGGATGGCGGTTCGGGCGGCCGCGCGACGGCGGACGCGGCTACTGGGGCTTGGCGCGACCGAGGTGGCTGAGGTCGATTACAATGATCCGTCGTCTCTGGCGCGGGCCTTGCGTGGGGTCGAAAAAGTCTATCTGGCGGTACCGTTGGTTGATGATCTGGCAGTCGTTACCGAACAAGTGGTGACTGCCGCGGTCAAGGCGGGGATTCGTCATTTCGTCAAGCTGTCAGGCATCGGGGCCGATCGGCCCCAGGACTTGTTACTGGGGTGCTGGCATCGGCAGGCCGAGCGGGTGGTCGAAAGCTCGGGACTGGCCTGGACTCACCTTCGTCCGAATTCGTTCATGCAAAATTTTACCAACAATCACCTGGGGTCCATGAGGACCCGGGGATTGTTCCACGATCCCGTGGGCGGTGGTCGGGTCAGCTACATCGATGTCGAAGACATCGCCGCGACTGCGGCCGTGGTCCTGAGCGAACCGGGGCACGAGAATCGGATCTATGCCCTCACTGGCCCGGAGGCGGTCTCGAGCCATCAGGTGGCGGCGCTGTTGGGGCGGGCGGCAGGGCGGGATATCCGTTGCATTGAAGTCAGCGTCGACGCCGCACGCGACGCCATGTTCGGCTTCGGCGTTCCATTACCGGTGGTAAATGCTGTGGCAGAACTGTACCTTTCGATGCGTTCCGGTCATTTGGCCCAGGTGACCTCGACGGTCCCGGACGTTACCGGACAGGTAGCACGCAGCTTCGCACAATTTGCCGCCGACCAGCAGTCGTTGTTTCGCTAGGGTGAGCAAGGGCCGGATTCGCGGAGGGCGAACCGTCGGCGCCCCCTATGGCCGGTCAGCGTGATCGGCTGCGGGCGGTCAGGACCGATCGGATCTTGCCTTCGAGTGTGACCAGGGAGAGCGGCTTGGCGATGATGCCGTCGGCGCGGGTTTCGGGGATCCTGGCTCTGGCGACGATGTCACCGTCGGCATGGCCCGTCACCAGAATAACCGGAAGTTTGGCGAGATCCGGGTTGGCCCGAATCACCTTCAACACCTGGAAACCATCTTCCTTGGGCATGATACAGTCAAGCAATACCAAATCGATCCCGCCCTTCATGAGAATTTCCAGGGCTTCCTCGCCGCTGGCCGCTTGAGCTATGTCCTGAACCGACATTTTCTTCAGCATCATGACCAGCATCTGACGCATGTATTCGGCGTCGTCAACAACGAGAATTTTCAGGCTCATTTCCAACTCCTCGAACTGACGGTCGTGTGGCCATCCCTTCGGTGTGCTCCGGGGCTTGGGTCATGGACCTGAGCAAAGGTGGCGGGCTTTCGGGCACCGCGAGCTTACGGCTGATCGGCATGGTCCGGGTCGTCCTTTACGGCCGTTGCCGCCAGAACGGCTTCGGCCAGCGCTCTCTCGAAGGTGTTGAAAAGGACCTCAAGGTCTATCGGCCGCAGCGCCTGCTCGAGGCTGCGGGCGGCCTGGAACAGCGCGGTGGCGTCAAGGGAGCCGGCCGCGCTTTTGAGGCTGTGCGCCAAACGGTGGGCGTCCTCCAGCCGCTGTTCGTCGATCAGCCGTCGCATCTCGGCGCCGGCTCCGGCGTAGCTTTCGCGGAAACAAATGATCAATGTTTTCACGAAGTCCGGGTCACCGCCGAAGCGGTCGAGCGCCCTGGGCAGATCAAAGGGTGGCAGGTGCGCCGGCAGGACGGCACCGGAGGCGGCCGGCTTGGGCGGCTCTGACCACGAATCGGGATGCCAGGCGGCGTCGATACCCATCGGGTCATCGATGGGTGGCGCCGTCGTATCAGATGGAATCGGGTCACGGGGAGGTACCCAGCGTTCCAGGGTTTCATACAGACTCCGGGAATCCACGGGTTTGACAATATGGTCGTCCATACCGGCGTCGAGGCAGCGTTTCCGTTCGTGCTCCATGGCATGGGCGGTCATGGCGATGACCGGCAGCGGCCCGCGGCGGTAGCGGTCGCGGATGATGCCGGTTGCGGTGAGGCCATCCATCACCGGCATCTGGACGTCCATTAACACCGCGTCATAAGTGGTTCCGCCGTCGAGCACCATATCCGTGGCGCGCTGGCCGTTTTCCGCGATGTCGACGAGGATTCCAACCCGCCCCAGCAGTTCGGTGGCAATCTGGCGATTGATCTCGTTGTCCTCGACGACCAGCACCCGGGCACCACGCAGCCGGCCACCGGTGGATGGCACGGCCGACCCGCCGGCGCCGGGCCGGGAGGCGGTGGGCAGGCAACTGTCGCCAAACAGCGACACCACACAATCGAAAAGCTGGGACGGTGAGAAGGGCTTGGTCAGAACCGCAGAGACCCCCGCAGCCGTGGCCTGGGATCGCAGGTCCTCGTCACCGTAAGCGGTGACCATGATTACCGCCGGTCGGCGCGCCAGTGCGTGGTTTTCCATGATCATGCGGGCAGTCTGAAGTCCATCCGGCTGGGGCATCTGCCAATCCATGACCACCAGATCGAACGGCCGTCCCAGGCTGTCGGCCTGTTCGATCAACTCCAGTGCCGCCCGACCTGACGCGGCAGGCTCCACCTGCATCGAACACTCGGTCAGGATGGTGGTCTCGACCAGACAGGCGGTTGCGTTGTCGTCAACCACCAGAACCCTCAGGTCCTTTAGTCGCGGCGGCAGAGTCGGGTCACCCTGTCCATTCGGTGCCGCGCGCGAAAAGGGAATCGTGAAGAAAAAAGTGCTGCCGACACCGGGCTGGCTTTCGACCCCGATGGTACCGCCCATCAACCCGACCAGTTGTCTGCTGATCGAGAGACCAAGGCCCGTCCCGCCGAAGCGGCGGGTGATCGATTCGTCGGCCTGGGAGAAGTCCTGGAAAAGCCTTTGCTGCTGCTCTTCGCTCATGCCGATGCCGGTGTCGCGGACCGAGAAGGTCAGGGTGACGCTGTCTCCGGCGTGGTCGGTCCGGTTGACGGACAGCACGACCTCGCCTTTTTCGGTGAATTTGACGGCATTGCCAACCAAATTCAGAAGAACCTGACGCAATCTTAACGGGTCACCGACCAGCGTTTTCGGGACATCGGGATCAATATGGAACAAAAGCTCGATTCCCTTTTCGATCACCCGCGACGCTGAAACGTTGCAAACGTGGTCAAGCACGATATCAAGCTTGAATGCGACCGATTCTATGACCAGCTTGCCGCCATCGATCTTCGATAAATCAAGAATATCGTTGATGATATCAAGCAGTGCGGCCGCGGACATTTCAATTTTATTGAGGTAGTCACGTTGCCTCGGCGTCAGTTCGGTACCTTTGACCAGATGCGTCAGCCCCAATACGCCGTTCATGGGAGTACGGATTTCGTGGCTCATATTTGCCAGGAACTGCGCCTTGGCCTCGGTGGCAGCTTCGGCGCGTCGCCTTGCCGCCTCCAGTGCGACCTGCTTCTCCCGCAGTTCCCGGACATGCCGCGCCGAGGTACGGACATACTGAACCGCCCCGGCCGCCAACAAAAGCAGGGTGGTGCCGGCGATGAAGACCGCAATCCTGAGTAGGCGGACACTCCGCTCGATCTCGCCGATTGCCTCGAGCGGGCTGATCACATGGACCGTCATACCTTCGGCGGATTCTGCCCGGGTGGTCATAAGGTAAGGATAAGCCGAGTCCTCGAACCGAAACGCCGCAGCCCGGGGCGGACCGGGCCAGCGGCTGATGTCCAACGGCTGGAACTCGCGCTGCTTGTAACGGAATTGCCGCGCTTCGGGTGAAAGTTCGGCCAACCGGTTTTCCGGCAACGCCCGCATGTACAACGCTGACCGCCGGGCCATGATCACCACCCCGTACTCGTCGGTCACAAACGAGTCGGCGCTGCCCAGCAGGGGCGACAGTTTGTCCATATCGACTTTGATCACCACCACCCCCAGAATCCGCCCGTCCGTAACCACCGGAGCGGAGAAGAAAATGCCGGGGATGCCAGTCTTGTATCCGACCGCGAACTGGTGGCCGGGAGCGCCGGCCATCGGCATCTTAAAGTAGTCTCGGTCGCGGTAGTTGGTGCCGACGAAACTTTCCGGCTGATCAAAATTGCTGGCGGCGATGCAGTCGCCTGCGGTGTTGACGATCCAGGTGACATCAATGCCGAAACGCCCACCTTCCCTGGCCAGGTAACGCGACATGGCCATCAGCTCGGGATGGGCCAGGAAAGCCATCGCCCGGGCCTTCACGTCGACCGAGTCGGGCCAAACCCGCCCGGCCGAGTCGCGCAGCGCGGCCACGACATCGTCGTCGTCGGCAAAATGACTGGGCAGGGCATGCAGAAACGCCAGGCTGCGGTGCAGGTTATAGCTGAGTGCGTCGGCATGTTCGTCGATCAAGGTCTCTTGAGCCTGGACCAGCGCCTTGATCCGTGCGGCGGCCAGACCATTGCCACCTTCCCAGACCAGCACGCCCCAACACACCGTCAGGAGTCCGACGATCAGGGCGAGCCGGTTGACGGGCGGGGGCCAGACGGAGTTCCACATGACGCAGCCTTATGACCTTGATGACGGGACCTCGTTCCAAAACGCAAAAGCGCGAACCACCGCGGCCGGAGGCCGCTGCCATCACTGGCGTATCGGTTCCGACGCCTCGCAATGAGGTAAAAAGGTAAACATCACGGACCGCCGCTGCCACCCCTTCGATGGAGCCCCTTCGACGACGTCGGCGGCGAAACCGCGCGACCAGCCGTGCGCGCGACGTGAGCATGTTGCGCTCTCGCTGTCCACCAGTCAACGGCGGAGACTATCGCGAAAACAGATAAAGCTTGGCGATTTATTGTCGTAGACGTTCGTGTGCGGCGTGATCTTTTCCGCCCACGACGACTTTTCGGCGCCGACCGCTGGCCACCCCTTCTCGGCCAACGGTCGGCGCCGCCGGGGAACGCCGCATCGGCCGATCGCTTCCATCTGCCCCACAAAAAGAACCCGAGTCATTTACGGAGGCATTCAGGACGGCGTCCGTGGCCTTCGGAAAGGCGCGTCATATGGCGGCCATCTTGCCGACGCGCCAAGCCTTCCCTTACTCGATTGCCAGAAAAAAAGTGTGTATCCGGCCCTGGGCTGCATTGTTCCAGAACGGCAAGGTCACCCCGTGCGCCGTAGGGGTATGGACCATACCGAGGCCGTCATGGAATGCCATCGAAGAGCAAAGCAACCGGAGCCTTTCGCAACGGCAGCCGCCGCTTTGCCGGTAAATGCGCCTATCNNCTTCTGATTTTAGTTGTATTAGTGACTTAAATAGATGGATCGGATTGAATTTTGAGTGCCGGAATCGGGCCACGCCGAGACCTCTCCCGGACGTCCCCGAACGATTGGACGGCCGGTGGCGTCGTAAGCCAGTCAGGGTCACGGCGCGGTATATTTTCGGTCGGTTTATTTTCTTGACGCTGGCCGTGGGCCATCGCACTCTTGGTCGCGAAGACGGCTGGCCGGAAGAACTCGGCAACGTCACGGTGTCAATCCCGGCGGCGTCCCCAACATGGCCTTTCCCAAATATATATTTGCACCGATCCAGGTTTCGTGGCGGGAAACGGCCGATCTGGTTATTCCGTGGCGCCACAGCCCCTATGTCCATCGTCATCGCGCGGCGCTGATTATCTCGCGTATACAGGTGATTGCCGCAATTTTTGCGATATTGATTCCCTTGTGGATCATTGTCGATGCGCTGGCCTTTGATCGCTGGGTCTGGACCTCGATTGCCCCTTTGCGTCTGGCTTCCGCCGGCATCTGTCTGGCGCTGGCCTGGCCACGCCAGATTGCTGACCCGCGGCCGGCCGCCGTGATCATGCTGGTCTGCCTGCTGCTCATGCCGCCGCTGTTCTACTTGATTTCGGTGCCGATCATCGCCCAGGCCAGCGCCAACGGACTGTCCGGGTTCGTCAGGAATCTTTATGAGTTCCTGCCCTATACGGTGGTGGCCGGACTCAGCATCTTTCCTCTGACGGCGCTGGAGGTGGCGGCCTGCTGGCTGGTGGTGTTCCTGGCCATGCTTGGGGGCCAAGTATACCTTCATACCGAGAACTGGGCTTCGTTGGTCGGTCCGATGTGGTTGCTGCTGCTGATTGGCGGAACCGCAATGGTTTCGGGTATGAGTCAGTTGCAATATATGATCGCGCTGGTTCGGCGGGTAACCTTCGATGCCCTGACCGGCGCTCTCACCCGCAGGGCGGGGATGGAGTTGCTTGAAGGGCAGTTCCGTCACTGTTTGCGGAACGAGTTGCCCCTGACTCTGGCGTTCATCGACGTTGACCGCTTCAAGCAAATCAACGACAGCTTCGGACACGATGCCGGCGACCAGATGCTCCGTCATGTGGCCTCGCAGTTGCTTAAGGGCCTGCGCCAGGGCGATGCGCTGATTCGTTGGGGCGGCGAAGAGTTTCTGGTGGTGTTGAGCGGAACCGACCGCGAGGGCGCGCGGCTGGTGGTAGGCCGGTTAGGCAAGCTGGGGTTCGGTGCCCGACCCGATGGGCAGGTGGTGACGGTCTGTATCGGGCTTTCCGAACGGCTTGCCGATGGTGCGCGTGATGTTAACGAGATGATCGAAACCGCGGATCGTCGGATGTATGAGGCCAAGATCGCCGGGCGCAACCGGGCCGTCTTTGGCCAGGGTGACGTCATGGTCGGGGTGGTCGGCAGCGATGAGGTCACGCGGTCACGGACTGCGTCCGCCGAGGTTTCGCCTTGATCGGCACGGATGCCGGCGCCGCTGAAGGGGGGCAGCCCATGTGCGCCAGGTTACGATGAGTCGTTGAAATGAAAGGGTTTTTGTGGTGCGCCCCGATGGCGCGTGTATCCAGTGGAGGGAGG